>JAYOVO010000026.1:0-16478 GCA_038151495.1 Alphaproteobacteria bacterium | reverse complement strand
AGAATGATTTTTACTGCCTTGCATGAAGGGTTTTTTACCCAAATCAAGGTTGGGTTTTTCACCGCCCTTTGTATCACCTTTCCAATTTTCAGTATCCAAATTTGGAAATTTATCGCGCCCGGATTGTATAAAAATGAAAAGCAAGCCTTTGCGCCATTTTTAATCGCCACGCCGGTTTTGTTCATGGCCGGTGCCGCCATGGTCTATTATGTGGTAACGCCAATGGCGTGGGGATTTTTTGTGTCATTTGAAATGGGCGGTGCGGCTGGGGCGCTACCAATCGAACTGGAACCGCGCATTAGTGAATATTTGTCATTAATGATGCGTTTGATATTTGCTTTCGGTCTGGCTTTTGAATTGCCGGTTGTTTTGTTGTTGTTGGCACGGGCTGGTTTGGTAACCCCAGAAGGTCTTGCCGAAAAGCGCAAAATTGCCATTGTTGTGGCTTTTGTCGTCGCCGCCATTCTTACCCCGCCAGATGTCATTTCCCAGCTTCTTTTGGCGGTGCCAATCATCATGCTATACGAATTATCAATTTTCGGGGCGCGAATGGTAGTGCCGCCTTATGAAAATGAATTTGACGATACGTAAAAATTTTTAATAGGCGGCATCATGCGTGCCGTCCAATCGCAAAATGGTAGACATGAAAGATGCATGACATACGCTTTATTCGCGAGCACCCTGAACAATTCACCGCGGCAATGCAACGCCGTTCGGTGACGGTGACCGCTGATCAAATATTGCAAATTGATAGCCAAAGACGCGGCCTGCAGGCCGAAATTCAGGATATGCAATCGCGCCGCAACGCCGCATCAAAGGATATTGGGGCGCGTATGGCGAAAGGCGAAGATGCCGATGACCTAATCGCTGAAGTCAACAATATAAAAGCGAAACTGCCACAGCTTGAAGATGAGGAAACAGCATTGGCGGAAACGCTTGAAGGGTTTTTGCTTGAGCTGCCTAACATTTTGGATGAAACGGTTCCTGATGGCGCAGATGAAGCCGACAATGCCCTTGTTCGCACTGTTGGTGACATTCCAAAGTTTGATTTTGCACCAAAAGACCATGTGGTCATAGGCGAGGGGCTGGGGCAGATGGATTTTGCTCTGGGAGCAAAACTTGCTGGGGCGCGGTTTGTTGTGCTGTCGGGCCAATTGGCCCAGCTTGAACGGGCGCTTGCTAGCTTTATGCTGGATACACATACGCAAGAATTTGGCTATGTCGAGACGTTGCCGCCAGCACTGGTCAATAGCAAGACCATGACTGGGACTGGCCAGTTGCCAAAATTTGCCGAGGATCTCTACAAAACCGATGATAAATGGTTGATCCCAACAGCCGAAGTGCCGCTGACCAATATTGTGGCTGATGATATTGTAGACGAATCAAAACTGCCACTTCGCATGACAGCCTATACCCAGTGTTTCCGGTCTGAAGCTGGGTCGGCAGGCCGCGATACGCGTGGCATGATCCGCCAACATCAATTTTCAAAAGTTGAGATGGTGTCGATTTGTCACCCCGATCATTCGGCCGCAGAACTGGAACGTATGACAAATTGTGCCGAAACAATTTTGCAACGTCTGGAGCTTCCATACCGGGTGATCAAATTATGTAGCGGTGACACCGGGTTTTCAGCCCAGCAAACCTATGACCTTGAAGTCTGGCTGGCGGGTCAGGATGATGGGCGCGGTATGTACCGGGAAATATCCTCTTGTTCTAATTGCGGGCCATTTCAGGCACGCCGTATGCGGGCGCGGTTCCGTGACAGCGCAAAAGGTGAAACGCGTTTTTTGCATACATTGAACGGATCAGGCCTTGCCGTTGGACGCACGCTTATTGCCGTTCTTGAAAATGGCCAGCAAAGTGATGGGTCGGTGATTTTGCCCAAAGCCTTGCATGGCTACATGAAAACTGACCGCTTGCTGCCTGTGGCGGCAAGCTGATGGATGCACGCACGCATAAACCAATTCGGCGCATTTTACTCAGCAACGATGACGGCATTGACGCCATTGGCCTGAAAATTCTGTATGATATTGCGGTTCAATTTAGTGATGATGTCTGGGTGATTGCCCCGTCTGAAAACAGATCCGGGGCGTCACGTTCGATTACGTTGCGGCGGGATGTGGCAATCCAGCAAATCGGGCCAAAACGATATAGCTGTTCTGGCACTCCAGCAGATTGCATCATTTTTGGTATGTCGCAAATTCTTGACCAGCCGCCAGATTTGGTGCTTACCGGCATTAATCATGGTATGAATGTGGCTGATGATATTTTATATTCTGGCACAGTTGCTGGTGCTATGGAGGCCGCATTGCTTCAGGTGCCGGCCATCGCCATGTCACAGCGCCATGGCCGTGATGATATCGCCGATTATGCGCCAAGCCAGCGCTTTGGCGTTGGCGTTGTTCGGCATCTGCTAGATGTCGGTATTCCAGACCGAGTGATCATGAACGTGAATTTTCCGAAAACCAGTGTCGATCAGATCAAGGGCATGAAACCGGCCTTTCTTGATCGACATAAGCTGGGTGACGTGATTGTGGCAGGGGATGACCCGCACCATTATCGCCTTGGGCCGTTGCATAGTGACCCGCAAAAATCACCGGGAAGTGATCGTGCTGTTTTGGATGATGGGTGGATTTCGTTAACACCGTTACTGATGGATGTCACCGCACAAGATGTAATGGCGTCACTAACGCCAACCCAGCTGGATGTTGAACCTGTGTGATCACAGGATGTGTGTAATGCAGGAATTTCACACTGAAAAAGCCCAATTAATCATGACATTGCGTGGTATGGGGGTGCTTGACCCAGCCGTCCTGTCTGCATTAGAGGCGGTGCCGCGTGAATTGTTTGTGCCGGCGGCGTTGCGTCAGCATGCTTATGAAAATGCGTCACTTCCCATAGCGCTAGATCAAACAATCAGCCAGCCTTATGTGGTGGCGCGCATGACCGAGGCGTTGCAACTAACAGGCCGTGAGAGGGTGCTTGAAATTGGCTGTGGAAGCGGCTATCAGGCGGCGATTTTAACGTTTTTATGTCGGCGTGTTTATTCAATGGAACGGCTAAAGCCATTGTTGGTTGACGCCGAAAACAGGCTACGTGATTTGCGTATTTCCAATATTAGTTTACGGCATGGCGATGGGGCAAAGGGATGGCCTGAAGCCGCCCCGTTTGACCGTATTATTCTTACCTGCGGTAGCCGCAAAATTCCAGACATTCTGTTGCAACAACTAAAAATTGACGGCATCATGGTGGCCCCAGAGGGGGCTGATGGTGCGCAACAGCTTGTTGTCATCACACGCCACGAGACTGGCTTTGATCGTAATATTTTGATGCCAGTCACGTTTGTGCCGCTAATTGAGGGGTGTTAACAATGTCAAAAACAACCACCAACGCCGGATATGCCGGGGTATATCTGATCGGTGTGTTGACGAGCAGTGTCTTGTTGCTCACTGGATGTGGCCCGAACCTTAGTTTAACCCGTGCCACGCCAGCCCCAGTCACGGTGGCACCGCTGCGACAGGCGGCAGAAGCCGTGCCAGCAAACGGCGTGATCAATGTGCGGTCTGGAGACAGCCTCTATGATCTAGCGGCCCGGTATCAGGTAACACCGCAATCAATCATTCAGGAAAACAACCTTGTCGCCCCCTTTACCTTGCGAACCGGGCAAAGTCTAAAAATAATCCCGCCGCGCACGCATGTTGTCCGGTTTGGTGACTCGGTCAATTTGATTTCTCAGCGCTATGCTGTCAGCCCGTATCAACTGGCGCAATTGAACAACCTGGATGCGCCATTTGAATTGACTGTTGGGCAAAGGCTGCAGTTGCCTATGAGCCTCAATTTCAGCATTTTAGATACCGGTGTACCCGAGGGGGCTAGCCCCGCTGTTGCCGTGTCTGTTCCCACCCAACCAAGCCAACCACGAAAGAAATTTGTCGCGCCAAAATTAGGGGCAGGTGGATTCAACTGGCCTGTCGAGGGCGAAATCATCACAGAATTTGGCCCATCTGCACGCGGCGTACACAATGATGGGGTGAATATCGCCGCCAATATGGGCGCGCCAGTTACCGTATCGGCCACCGGCACGGTGGCTTTTGTCGGCGATAACATCAAAAATTTTGGCAAGCTGGTTCTGGTCAAACATGATGGCGGTATTATCACCGCCTATGCCCATCTTGACAGTATTTCGGTGCGTGAGGGCGATATCTTGGCCGCTGGGGATGCGATTGGTAATGTAGGGGCAACCGGGCGCGTGGATCGCCCGCAATTGCATTTTGAAATCCGTAAATCTCGCCAGCCAATTGACCCGCGCAGTCTGATTTCCTAATCCGGCTAAACTGGGCACTAGCCTTTTGATATGAGGCGGGTGTTGGTCCGCGCCGCCAAATCAGTAATATATTGCCACGCCACCCGGCCAGAACGAGCGCCGCGACCAATTGACCATGCCAGTGCTTCAGATCTTGTATCAATTTCACCAGCTTTAATATTGAAATAATTTATATATTCATCAATCATTTCTAGGTATGTATCTTGATCGATTGAGTGGAATCCGACCCATAAACCAAATCGATCTGACAGCGATACAGTTTCTTCAGTGGTTTCAGATGGGCTGATTGCAGATGAACGTTCGTTTTCGATCATCTGGCGTGGCATCAAATGTCGGCGGTTAGATGTGGCATAGAAAATGACATTTTCTGGGCGGCCTTCGATACCGCCATCAAGCGCCGCTTTCAGCGATTTATATGTGCTTTCGCCATGTTCAAACGCCAGATCATCTGAAAACACGATAAATTGCCTGTCGATCGTTGCCAGAAAACCCATTAACAGCGGCAAATCGGCAATATCCTCACGGTGAATTTCAACCAGTCCACAATCAAGGCCAGAGGCTAAAATCGCGCCATGCACCGATTTGACAAGCGATGATTTTCCGGTTCCCCGTGCGCCCCACAGCAATGCGTTATTGGCTGGCAATTTACGGGCAAAGGCGGTGGTGTTTGCCATCAGCAAGTCACGCTGTTCATTAACGCCGCGAAGCAACCCAAGCGCCAATCGATTTACCGAATGAACCGGCTTCAATTTACGGACATCTGAATGCCAAACATAGGCATCGGCCTGCACCAGATCTGCGCGATCTGGCAATGGTGGCCATTGACGCTCTAGCGCATCAGCAATGCGTTTTAACTGTTGCAAAATGGCATCATCATTTAGTTTTGACATCGTAAATACTCATAAAACCCTATTGTGTTTTGAAAAACTGGTCTGAAAGGACATATGGGTCATTGCGACAAAGCGCAAGGGCCGTTATGTTCCCTGTAGATTTTTTTATGACAAGCGGAGACACCGAATTATGTTAATCACCCCTGCATTCGCACAATCATCCGGCGGCCTAGCTGAAGGCGGTTTTGGTTTATTACCCATCATTTTTGTGATGGTCATTTTCTACTTCCTTCTTATCCGCCCACAACAAAAGCGTGCCAAACAGCACAAAGAAATGCTAGCCGCCATCAGACGCGGTGACAAGATTGTCACATCTGGCGGTCTGACTGGCACTGTTGTCAAAGTCGTCGATGATAGTGATACGGTTGAGGTTGAAATTGCAAAAGATGTTAAGGTGCAGGTTGTACGGGCAATGATTGCTGACATTCGTGGCAAAACTGAGCCTGTCAAAAAATAACCATAATGGCATTGGCTGATGGTTTTTGTCAGCCAGTGCGTCGGCCCTGTCCCTATTTGTTCCAGCGAGACCTATCGCCATGCTACAATTTCAACTATGGAAAAAGCTTGTTGTCACCGTGGTTCTGCTTGGCGGTGTGCTTTATGCTTTGCCAAACCTTGTAAGTGGTCAGGCCGCTTCTATCCTTCCCGGTGAAAAAATCAATCTGGGGCTGGATTTAAGAGGCGGGTCTCATTTGTTGTTGCGGGTGGATATAGATGCCGTTCGGCAAGAGCGCCTTGACACCATCGCAGAAACCATCCGGCAAGAATTTCGGGGCGCCAAAATCCGCTTTAGCGGGCTTGATGTGCGTGACAATTCTGTAATTGTCAGACTGCGTGATGCCAGTGATGCCGGTGCGGGACAAGCCATTTTCAATGAACTGGGGCAGGGGATCAGCCTGACCCGTGACAATGATGTTTACCGCATTGCCTTTAACGATGCTGGTATGATGGAAATGCAAACGCAAACCGTTCAGCAATCTATCGAAATCATTCGCCGACGGCTTGACCCAAAAGGCACAAAGGAACCGGTGATCCAGCGGCAGGGATCGGACCGGGTGTTGGTGCAACTGCCCGGTGTTGACGACCCCGACGCCGTCAAACGCTTGCTTGGTCGCACCGCAAAACTCACATTTCAGCTTGTTGATAGCCGTATGACCGCTGCCGAGGCGATTGATCGTGGACGTACCCCGCCGGGTACGGTTTTGCTACAAAGTGCATCAGATGATGGCCGTAGCTATGTTGTAGAAAAGCGCGTTATGGTCAGCGGGGAAATGCTTGACAGTGCCTCGGCTGGCATCGATCAAAATAACCGTCCGGCGGTTAATTTCGCATTAAACACCGTTGGCGCGCGTAAATTTGGCAAAGTCACTGGCGATAATATTGGTCGGCCATTTGCGATTGTTCTAGATGGACAGGTTGTTTCTGCCCCGGTCATCCAATCACAAATTTTTGGCAGTGGGCAAATTACTGGCGATTTTACTGTTGCTGAAACCAATGAACTGGCATTGATTTTACGCGCTGGTGCGTTACCGGCGCCGCTTATCGTTATGGAAGAACGGTCGATCGGGCCGGGGCTTGGGGCGGATTCGGTCGCCGCAGGTGAAATTGCGGCGGTGATTGGCTTGGTGCTGGTGGCCGCCTATATGGTGGCAAGTTATGGATTGTTTGGCGCCCTAGCGGATGTGGCGCTGGTTGCCAATATTGTTTTGATCATTGCCGCATTATCGGCATTGCAGGCTACGCTGACATTGCCTGGTATCGCTGGCATTGTACTAACCATTGGTATGGCTGTTGATGCCAACGTATTGATTTTTGAACGAATTCGCGAAGAACTGGCACGAGGTCGGTCGGTTTTAGCGGCGATTGATGGCGGGTATCAACGTGCGCTGTCAACCATTGTTGATTCAAATTTAACCACCTTATTTGCGGCACTGTTCCTGTATATTTTTGGATCTGGGCCGATCAAAGGTTTTGCTGTCACGCTTGCAATTGGCATTGTGACATCGCTTTTTACCGCGGTGATGGTTACCCGTTTGCTGATCATTCTTTGGGTTGAACGCAAGCGGCCATCGAAAATTATCCTATAAGTGAGAGGACTGTCACATGCGCCTAAAACTGGTTCCAAGCGATACCTCGATTGATTTTCTGCGGCATCGCCGCGTCGCCGTTATCTTTTCACTGGTGCTTGTGCTGAGTTCGATTGGCTTGTTTCTATCAAAGGGCCTGAACCTTGGTATTGATTTTCGGGGTGGTATTCTGATTGAAGCGCGCAATAGCACCGGCCCGGCTGATATTTCAGGCCTACGCCGCAATCTAGAATCTTTGGGGCTTGGCGATATCAGCCTGCAGGGATTTGGTGCTGACACTGACATATTGGTTCGCGTGCAACGCCAAGAAGGCGATGAAGCCGCACAAATCGCCGCTATTGAGGCGATATCATCGAGTTTGGGTGAGGCTTATGATGTCCGCCGTACCGAATTTGTTGGCCCGACTGTGGGGGCCGAACTTGCCGAAAAGGGCCTGTTGGCTGTGACCTGTGCGTTGCTCGCAATCATGGTGTATATCTGGTTTCGATTTGAATGGCAGTTTTCGATCGCGGCGATTTTAGCGCTGGCACATGATATCATCAGCACCGTTGGATTATTTGCCCTGACAAGTTTTGAATTTAATCTAGCCACCGTTGCTGCCATCTTAACGATTGCTGGTTATTCGATAAATGACACGGTGGTGGTGTTTGACCGTGTTCGGGAAAATTTACGTCGGTATAAATCCTATGAAATAACAGATATCATTAATAAATCTTTGAATGAGACATTGTCGCGCACGGTCATGACGTCGGTCACAACCTTGCTGGCATTGGTGGCCATTACCATATTTGGTGGGGCTGTATTACGCGATTTTGCCTTGGCCATGATCTGGGGCGTTGTGATCGGTACATATTCGTCAATATTTGTTGCTGTTGGATTTTTGTCACGTTTTGATATCCGGCATCAAGACCCAGATGAAGGGGTTGAGGTGCCAGAGACCGAACGGTCACAAAATGGATAAACACAGCGATCTTGTAACCATCAAAACCATTCAATCTGACAATGATTTGCAGATCATTCACGGCTATGGTGACGGTGGGTTTCGGATCAGTGGCAACCGGTTTTCTGGGTCGGTCTTTGTTATGCCGCGTCATACCAGTTTATGGTCGCCAGCCACGCCAGAAAAGTTAACAGCGTCTGCCATTCTTGAAGTGGCGCCGGGAGAGTTTCCGCCGTTACTGTTGCTTGGTGTCGGTGCCGCCCCGCTTAGCCCATTGCAAACACTGGCCGATGATTTGAAACAAAAGGGCATTGCTCTTGAATTAATGTCAACCGCGGCGGCGTGCCGTACATGGAATGTGCTGATCAGCGAGGGGCGCAATGCCGCCGCCGCGCTTTATGCCGTTAACTGATGTCCGGCACCGCCCCAGGCAAATATCTGGCGCGTGATTCTTTGCAAAATTTGCGCGACTATCCGCATCCGCTGGCGCGGCCATTGGCTTTATGTTTTGTGTTTGAGCCAGCCGAAACGCAATTTATTGCGGCAACATGCCTTGAACTCGGCTTCACCCTCGACACCGCTTTGGCAAAACCAAGCGAGTCACTGTTGGCGGTGATTCGTATTCAATGGTGGATTGATGCCATTCAGAATACTGCGCCAGCACATGCCCCGTTGGTGCAAAATCTTCGTATTTTAATTGAAAATCAGCCAGGTATCGGTGATCAGCTTGTTTCCGTAATTGGCCATTGGCAGAACGCCTGTCATGATGAAAACCGCAACAGCCAACAAGGCTGGCAGGCGTTGTGGCAATTGCTTGGCAAAAAGCTTGGTCATAACGCTGATACAGTCGCCGGCATTGGGGCATTTTGCTTGTCATCAGATGCGCCGTGTCCTGCTGACATATATGACAAGACGGGGCTTTTGGCCTTGCGCCACACCACACCGGCTGGCCGTGGCCAATGGGTATATCTTTTGGCATGTTTTGGCATTTACCACCGACAAGTTGGCCAGCATAATCAGGCAAACGCTGAATTTACCATGCTTGGATGGCGTCTGTTGTTGTGGTGGCTAGGTTTGCCGCCACGGCACCGTGCGGCATTGGCAGATCATCCCTAGGCGGTGCGCGCCCATTGTTGCAGACTGCCTAGCGCGCGTTTGGCATAGGCGGCTTTACGATCACGTCCACGTGGCCGCCGACCACGTTCATCCGTTGGTAATTCGGGAAATAAACCAAAATTGACGTTCATTGGCTGAAAACTATCTGCCATGGCCCCACCAGTTATATGTGTTAAAAGCGCCCCATGTGCGGTATCCGCTGGCGGCGGCGTCCATGCTAATTGCAATCGATCATGCGCGGCCATACGGCCAGCCAGCAAGCCAATTGCCGCGGATTCAACATATCCCTCAACCCCGGTGATTTGCCCAGCAAAACGTAAATTTGGTCGAGATTTAAAGCGCAATTGTTCATCAAGAAGACGCGGCGCATTGATAAATGTATTGCGATGCAACCCACCAAGCCGCGCAAATTCAGCCTGTTCAAGACCGGGAATTGTTCTAAATATGCGAATTTGTTCGGCATATTTTAGCTTGGTCTGAAACCCGACCATATTATAGAGGGTGCCAAGCGCATTATCCTGACGCAATTGGATGACCGCATGCGGCCGCGACTGGTCATGCGCATTGGTCAGCCCAACAGGCTTCATCGGCCCCCAGCGCAATGTGTCATGGCCGCGTGATGCCATCACCTCAATCGGCATGCAACCATCAAAATAGGGGGTGTTTTCTTCCCATTCCTTAAATTGCATTTTTTCACCGGTTAACAGCGCCTCGATAAAGCTGTCATATTGAGACTTATTTAGGGGACAGTTGATATAATCTTTGCCGTCACCACCATCGGTGGATTTGTCATACCGCGACTGAAACCAGACAATATCGGTATTGATGCTGTCGAAATGAATGATTGGCGCGATCGCGTCAAAAAAGGCCAAATCATCTTCACCGCCCCATGCGCGGATTTTGTCGGCAAGGGCTGGTGAGGTAAGGGGACCAGTCGCAATGATCACCTGATCCCAGTCATCTGGAATGTCGGTGACTTCTTCGCGTTCAACACTAATCATCGGATGCGCCGCAATAATAGAATCTACAGCCGCTGAAAATCTCTCGCGATCGACGGCCAAAGCCCCGCCAGCAGGCACTTTTTCTTGATCTGCCGTGCTGATAATCAATGACCCTAGCTGGCGCATTTCTTCGTGTAAAACACCAACAGCATTGGCGGTTGAGTCATCTGATCTGAATGAATTTGAACAGACAAGTTCCGCCAAACCTTGGGTTTGATGGGCATCTGTCATCCGTTGGGGGCGCATTTCGTGTAAAATGACCGGAATATGTTTGCTGGCAATCTGAAATGCCGCCTCGCACCCTGCAAGACCACCGCCAATGACATGAATTGGGCTGTGTTGCGGTGACATTATTTGGCCTTTTTCAGTAGCCGTGCCAGATAGCTACCGGTATGCGATCCGGCAACCCCTGCCACTGTTTCAGGTGTGCCTTCGGCTACAACCAATCCGCCGCCATCACCGCCTTCAGGCCCCATATCAATGATCCAATCGGCGGTTTTTATGACATCCATATTATGTTCGATCACAATGACCGTATTGCCCTGATCAACAAGTTCCTGCAATACCTCCAGTAATTTGGCAATATCATGAAAATGCAGGCCGGTGGTTGGCTCATCAAGGATATAAATGGTGCGGCCGGTGGCGCGCCGCGACAATTCCTTTGATAATTTCACACGCTGGGCTTCGCCGCCGGACAGGGTAGTGGCTTGTTGGCCGATACGCACATATCCAAGTCCAACACGCAACATGGTTTCTAGCTTTTCGCGGATCGCTGGCACCGCTTTGAAATATTCAAGACCTTCTTCCACAGTCATTTCAAGAACATCAGCGATTGATTTACCGCGCCATGTGATTTCTAGCGTTTCGCGGTTGTAGCGGCGCCCCTTGCAATTATCGCAGGTCACATAAACATCTGGCAAAAAGTGCATTTCAATTTTAATTAGCCCATCCCCCTGACAGGATTCGCACCGCCCGCCTTTGACATTAAAAGAAAAGCGACCGGGGGCATATCCGCGTGCTTTTGCTTCTGGCAGTCCGGCAAACCATTCTCTGATCGGGGTAAATGCACCGGTATAGGTGGCGGGATTTGACCGCGGCGTTCTGCCAATTGGCGACTGGTCGATATCGACAACCTTGTCCAGCAATTCAGCGCCGTAAATGGCCTTATGCGGGGCTGGCATTTGTCTGGCTTTGTGAAGTCGCCGTGCCAGCGATTTCCATAATGTTTCCAATACCAGCGTTGATTTGCCGCCGCCAGATACACCCGTCACACAAGTCAAAACACCAAGCGGAAATTGTACGGTAACATTTTGCAGGTTATTGCCATAAGCGTCTTCAACACGGATAAAGCGGCCTTTTTGCGCTTTACGCCGCGTTTTTGGAACCGCAATTTCTAATGTGCCAGATAAATATTGCCCGGTCAGCGATTGGTTGTTCGCCATAATTTCCGCAGGGGTACCAGCCGCCACGACAGTGCCGCCATGAACGCCAGCACCTGGCCCCATATCGACAACATAATCTGCCAATAAAATGGCTTCTTCATCATGTTCAACAACCAATACGGTATTGCCTAGGTCGCGTAGCCGCACCAAGGTGGCAAGCAACCGGTCATTATCGCGCTGATGCAATCCAATAGATGGTTCATCAAGCACATATAATACCCCGGTCAAGCCAGACCCAATTTGCGAGGCCAAGCGAATGCGTTGCGATTCCCCACCCGATAATGTGCCAGAATTACGCGACATCGCCAGATAGCCCAAGCCAACATTGACCAAAAACCCAAGCCGTTCGTTGATTTCTTTTAGAATGCGGGCGGCAATTTCAGACTCCTGACCATGTAGTTTTGCCGCCAAATCGGCAAACCATTGGCGCGCATCGGCAATCGATAGCCGGGCCACATCCGAAATGTCACAATTATCAATTTTAACAGCCAATGCCTCGGCCTTTAGACGTTTGCCGCCGCACACATCACAAGGCTGATTTGCGCGGTATTTTTCCAGCTCTTCGCGGGTCCAAGATGAATCGGTTTCACGATAACGCCGCGCTAAATTTGGAATCACGCCTTCAAATGGCTTTTTGGTTCGATAAGACCGCATGCCATCATCAAATTCCATGGTGACAGGCACATTGCCAGACCCATAAAGGATGATCGACTGGACGTCCTCGTCAAGATCATTAAATGGCACATCCAGCGAAAAATTGAACTGTTTTCCAAGCGATTCAAGAGCTTGGATAAAATAGCGTGAATTATTTGAAGACCATGGGGCAGGTGCCAGCGCCCCATTTCGCAGGCTGATTTGCCCATCAGGCACAATCAATTGTCGTTCGAAATGGCTGCTCACCCCCAATCCGTCACATGCGGTACAGGCCCCAAACGGATTATTAAAGGAAAACAGGCGTGGTTCTATTTCATCAATGGTAAAACCAGATTCTGGGCAGGCAAAGCGCGCGGAAAATACAATACGTTCATCCCGGTCTGCATAATCGGCAAAGGCCAATCCATCGGTTAGACCAAGTGCCGTTTCCAACGAATCAGCAAGCCTAACGGCCAGTTCGTCGGCATCACCGGTGATCACCAGCCGGTCAACAACAACCTCAATGTCGTGTTTTTTTTGCTTATCAATCGATGGGGTATCTTCAACATCAAAAATTTCGCCATCAATTCGCACCCGGCCAAAGCCTTTACGGTGCAGTTCGGCTATTTCCTTGCGATATTCACCTTTGCGGCCACGCACAATCGGGGCCAGAAGATATAATCTTGTGCCATCTTCCAGCGCCATCAATATATCAACCATCTGGCTGACGGTTTGACTGCGGATCGGTAGGCCAGTTGCCGGCGAATAGGGGATGCCAATGCGCGCCCATAATAGCCGCATATAGTCATAAATCTCGGTGACGGTGCCAACGGTGGAGCGCGGATTGCGAGAGGTGGTCTTCTGTTCGATGGAAATGGCGGGGGATAGCCCCTCAATCAAGTCAACGTCCGGCTTTTGCATCATTTCCAAAAATTGACGTGCATAGGCCGATAGCGATTCAACATAGCGGCGCTGTCCTTCGGCATAAATCGTGTCAAAGGCAAGCGATGATTTGCCAGACCCGGAGAGTCCGGTCAGCACAACCAGCCGGTCGCGCGGCAAATCAATGTCAACATTTGATAAATTATGTTCGCGTGCCCCGCGCACCGATATCAAGCGTGGTTCGCCGGTCGGTGTTGTGTAAGGGGCTTGCGCCGCCATCATGTTGTTCGCGGTGTTTGTCTGCTTGTGTTTCATGGCCGCGAATATAGACCCAGCATGGCTTTTATCGCTAGCATTTTTACGCCAATTCCGTAGCCAAAAAACATATTTGCAATTTCCTCAAAATACCGGGGAATTATCTTGTCAGACGAGGGACAGGTTGCGTATTCTAGGGCCTCGCAAATAATCAATCGTCCGAAAAGGAATTTTGTCGTCATGGCTGGTAGCATCAACAAAGTGATCCTCGTTGGAAATCTGGGACGTGATCCCGAAGTCCGCGCAACCCAAGATGGCAGCAAAATAGTGAATTTGTCACTTGCCACATCGGAACGCTGGAAAGACCGTAACACTGGTGAACAGCGTGAGCGGACTGAATGGCACCGGGTGGTGATTTTCAATGAAAATCTTGGCCGTATTGCCGAACAATATCTTCGTAAAGGTTCCACCTGCTATATCGAGGGACAGCTACAAACCCGCAAATGGACAGACCAGCAAGGCGCAGAAAAATACACCACCGAAGTGGTCTTACAACGCTATCGTGGTGAGCTGACCTTGCTTGGTGGGCGCGGCGATAGTCCGATGGGTGATGGCGGTTTTGGTGGCGATTCAAACAGCTATACATCGCAGTCTGCTGATAGCGCACGGTCATCGGGTGGCAGCACCCCGCCACCTATGCGCGATTCTTCTGATCTGGATGATGATATTCCATTCTAAATCAGTTCCTTATTAAACATAAAGAAAGTAGCGCTTTAGAATGGATTTAAAGCGCTATTTTTTTGGAAATATTTCAATAAATTTACAATATTTAGTGTCCAACCACATCAGAATCGTGTAAATATAGTGGGTGTTATGCGCGTCAATCTTGACAGGCTGTTGCTGAGAGATATGTGGTTGTGAACGAAGCGTCTGGTCCGGTGAATCCGACAATTTCCATCTCTGACGAAATGCGCAAATCCTATCTGGATTATGCCATGAGCGTGATTGTCTCGCGGGCGCTTCCTGATGTGCGTGATGGGTTAAAGCCAGTACATAGGCGCATTTTATATGCGATGATGGAAGGCAATTACGATTGGTCAAAGCCGCCGCGTAAATCTGCCCGTATCGTTGGTGATGTGATGGGTAATTATCACCCGCATGGTGATAGTTCGATTTATGAAGCCATGGTGCGGATGGCGCAGGATTTTTCCATGCGTTTACCACTGGTCGACGGGCAGGGCAATTTTGGTTCTGTTGACGGCGACCCAGCCGCCGCCATGCGGTATACCGAGTCGCGATTGGCGCGGGCGGCTGAAAGCCTGTTACGCGACATTGATAAAGATACTGTTGAATTCACCCAAAACTATGATGAAACACAGCTTGAACCGACTGTGTTGCCAGCTGAATATCCGAATCTGTTGGTAAATGGTGCCAATGGTATCGCCGTTGGTATGGCCACCAATATACCGCCGCATAACCCGGCAGAGGTCATTGCCGCCTGTGAAGCCTATGTCCAGGATCCTGAAATTACCACTGAGGCACTGATTGAAATTGTCCCCGGGCCTG
Source organism: Alphaproteobacteria bacterium (assembly GCA_038151495.1). Lineage (GTDB taxonomy): Bacteria > Pseudomonadota > Alphaproteobacteria > Puniceispirillales > Puniceispirillaceae > UBA3439. The sequence continues at coordinate 1,342 of JAYOVO010000026.1, read as the reverse complement.
ATTTTCCAACTGGTGGGTTGATTATGGGGCGGCACGGCATTCGCGAAGCCTATAATACTGGGCGCGGCTCCATCATCATGCGGGCAAAAGCCGAAGTGCAAACCAATGCCAAAGACCGTGAATCAATTATCATTCACGAAATTCCCTATCAGGTGAACAAAGCCCAGCTTCTTGAACGCATTGGCGAAATGGTGCGCGACAAGACGATTGAAGGGATTTCTGATATCCGTGATGAGTCAGACCGTAACGGTATGCGCGTGGTCATTGAAATCAAACGCGACGCCGCCGGTGATGTGGTCTTAAACCAGCTTTACCGTCATACCCGTCTGCAAACCAGCTTTCCGGTCAATCTGTTGGCAATGAATGCTGGTAGGCCGATGCAAATGGGATTGAAAGACGTCATTGCCGCTTTTTGCGAGTTTCGTAAGGAAGTTGTTGTACGTCGCACCACATTTTTACTTGGTAAAGCCCGTGAACGGGCACATATTCTGGCTGGGTTAATGGTGGCACTGGCGTCAATAGACGTCATTATTGAGATGATCAAAAAGGCACCAGATGCCGAAACCGCTCGCAAATCGCTCTGTGCCACGCCATGGCCAGCCGCTGATGTGGCCGATTTTATTGCCCTGATTGATGATCCGGGACATGAAGTGGTTGACGGCCATTACACATTATCTGAAACGCAAGCCAGAGCGATTTTGGAATTACGGTTGCAACGTTTGACCGGAATGGAACGGAACAAGCTGACCGACGAAACGCAAGAACTGGCCGGACGTATTGGCGATTATCTTGATATTCTGGGGTCGGTTACCCGTGTGAACGAGGTGGTGCTTGAAGAACTAGCCGCCGCACGTGAACGGCTTGCTGATCCGCGAAGAACTGAAATCACTGATCAGCTTGGCGATCAAGACGACGAGGACCTGATCCAGCAAGAAGATATGGTCGTCACTGTCAGCCACCGTGGTTATATCAAGCGGGTGCCATTGTCGGTGTATCGGGCACAGCGCCGCGGTGGTAAGGGCCGAGCGGGCATGAAAACCCGTGATGAAGATTTTGTCACGCGGCTGTTTGTCACCAATACCCATACGCCGATCTTATTTTTCACCTCACGCGGTATGGTCTATCAGCTTAAATGCTACAAACTGCCCGAAGCCGCGCCGCAATCGCTGGGCAAGGCAATGGTCAATATTTTGCCTATTGAACCAGAAGAGACCATCAATACGGTCATGCCCATGCCAGAAGATGAATCCAGCTGGGGCGCATTAAATGTGGTGTTCGCCACCGCATCCGGGAATATTCGCCGCAATAATTTAAGTGATTTCACCAACATCAAGCGCAATGG
>JAYOVO010000025.1:0-16549 GCA_038151495.1 Alphaproteobacteria bacterium | reverse complement strand
ATGACAAATAATGATGATGCCTATCGCACCGGGATTGCCTTGCATGATGCCGGGGCGCGCGTAACGATTGTTGATTTACGGGCCAAGCCAAACGGTGCTTTAATCCGCGCGGCAACAGACGCTGGCATTGAGATACTGGCCGGGCATGCGGTCATCACCGCACATGGCAATCACCGGGTTGCGCGGGTTGAAATCGCCCCGATCGACGACACAGCCACCGCCATTGCGGGTGACATCATCCACCGTGATTGTGATGTAATTGCCATGTCAGGCGGGCTGTCGCCAGCTGTTCATCTGCATTCGCAGGCGCGCGGTAAATTACAATGGGATGACAAAAAACTTTGTTTCAAACCATCAACCACACATGAGGCAAGCTTTAACGCCGGGGCTGGCAATGGCACGTTTGACCTGGCAAGCGCTATCAAAGAAGGCATCCGTTGCGGCGCACGCGCGGCAAGCGCGGCTGGCTTTAAAAACACCATCGCGGACAGCCCAAGCGTGGCTATGCCAAAACAAAGCTGGACGCCACTTGCGGCATGGAAAATCCCCAATGGTCATGCCGAAGGGGCTGGCCCAAAAGCCTTTGTCGATTTTCAAAATGATGTCACTGCAAATGATGTTGGGCTGGCGGCGCGTGAAGGCTATCAGTCTGTCGAGCATTTAAAGCGCTATACCACAACCGGCATGGGTACTGATCAGGGCAAAACATCAAACATTAATGCGCTGGCTATTCTTGCTGATGCGCTTGGCAATGAAATCCCCGAAGTTGGCACCACCACGTTCCGTATGCCATACACACCGTCAAATTTAGGGGCAATCGCTGGCCGCGATATTGGTCATTTATTTGACCCGGTCAGACTAACCCGCATGGATGATTGGCATCGCAGTCACGGTGCGACATTTGAACATGTCGGGCAGTGGATGCGTGCATGGTATTACCCGCAAGATGGTGAAACCATGGCCGAAGCTGTCAACCGCGAGGTCTTGGCCGCCCGCACAACCGCTGGCCTGCTTGATGCCTCTACGCTTGGCAAAATTGACATTCGCGGCCCCGATGCGGCTGAATTCCTTAACCGGGTTTACACAAATGGCTGGAGCAAACTTGCCGTTGGCCGGTGCCGGTATGGGCTGATGCTCAAGGATGATGGCATGGTCATGGATGATGGTGTCACCACAAGGTTGGGCAAAAACCATTATCATATGACCACCACAACAGGCGGTGCCGCTGGCGTACTGGACTGGCTGGAAGAATGGCTACAGACCGAATGGCCTGATTTGCAGGTATATTTGACATCTGTGACCGAACAATGGGCGGTTGCGACCTTGTCCGGGCCGAATGCCAATAAAATTTTGCAGGATGCTGGCATTGATATTGATCTGTCACCAACCAGCTTTCCCTTTATGTCGATGCAAAACTGCCATATTGGCGGCTTGCCAGCGCGGGTGTTCCGCATTTCCTTTACCGGCGAGCTATCCTATGAAATCAACGTGGCCGCACGCCATGGTCTGGCATTGTGGACACATTTGATGAAATCTGGTGCGGCACATGGCATCACCCCTTACGGAACCGAAGCCATGCATGTGCTTCGTGCGGAAAAAGGCTTTATCATTGTGGGACAGGAAACCGATGGGTCGGTGACACCGCATGATCTGGGCATGGACTGGATCATTTCCAAAGCCAAGCCCGATTTTATCGGCAAACGGGCATTGGCTCGGACCACCATGGCCTATGATGATCGCAAACAGCTTGTCGGGCTGAAAACCAAAGACCCACAACAGGTCATTCCAGAAGGCGCGCATGCCGTGCGTGATCCAAACCAGCCTTTACCTATGGATATGCTCGGTCAGGTGACATCGTCTTACTATTCGCCAAATCTGGGTTATTCAATCGCCATGGGTTTGTTAAAAGGCGGACACAGCATGCGCGGACAAACGGTGTTCTTCCCGTTACTTGATGGCAACATAATAGAGGCCGAAGTGGTTGATACTGTGTTTTTTGATCCAAAGGGAGAGCGCATCAATGGCTAGCACGTCACAAAAATCGACCATTTTGCCGGGCCGCAGTGCGTTGCATGGACAGGCCGCGACAATGCTTCCCAATCCAAATGGCGGCAAGCCCGGTTTGGTGTTTTGCGAAATGGCACATCTTGGCAAACTCAACATGCGTGCTGACAAATCAGCAAGCAAAATTATAAAATCCATCACTGGTTGTGCGTTTCCGCCTGCCGCTAACAAATTCACCACAGCTGGCGAACGGCATGTTGTCTGGCTTGGCCCAGATGAATTTATGATCATATGTGAAGCCGGCAAAGACGAAGAACTTGCCAGTGCGGTTCACGCTTCATTTGGCAGTCGGCATGCGGCGGTTACAAATATAACCGATGCGCTTGCCGCCTTTCACCTGAAAGGTGCCGCCGTCAGGCAGGTGCTGGCCAAAGGTTGTGCGCTTGATCTGCATCAGAACAGCTTTACATCTGGTGATACCGCACAGACCCTGCTATCGCACGCCGCCGTCACCATCATGGCGTTGGCAGATGATGAATTTATCGTCATTTGCCGCACCAGCTTTGCGTCTTATCTGCATGACTGGCTCTGCGATGCCGCATTGGAATATGGAGTAAAATTTAATAAATAAGCGCCATTTCGGCGCTTATTTTTTTTGGTCCTGTTATTTATTCATGATCGCCAAGCCAGCGCCCATGTTTAATAGTCGGCATCTGGCAATTCTTCCATCCGCCGTGCAATAAAGGCGCGCAGGGCCTCGTCAATCGCCGGGTCAATTTCAGGCGCAACATAGCGTTCCAACATATCGGCAAATTTCTTGCGCGCGCGTTCGGCACTTTCCACACTGCCCTCGGACGACCATTGTTCATAGGTGGTGTTATCAGCTAGTTCAGACCGCCAAAACGCATCCTCAAAATTGGCTTGCGTATGGGCCGACCCCAGAAAATGCTGGCCCGGGCCAGTTTCGCGTAACGCATCCATCGCCTGACCATTATCAGTCAGATCAATGCCATTCACCAGCTTTGGAACCATTGTTAGCTGATCAGCATCAAGGATCAGTTTTGCATAATCAGCAACCAATCCACCTTCCATCCATCCGGCCGAGTGTAGAACAAAATTGACCCCACCAAGAACCGTTGGGGACAAGGTTTGGGTGGACTCATATGCCGCCTGCGCATCAGCTGTTTTTGATCCGGTGAGCGACCCACCAGACCGGAACGGCACACCAAGGCGGCGCGCCAGCTTGGCACATCCATACAGCACTTTGGCTGGTTCCGGCGTGCCAAATGTTGGTGCCCCAGTCTGCATCGACATCGAGCTGGCAAAGCTGCCGAAAATGACCGGCGCGCCGGGGTTAACAGCTTGGGTAAAGGCAATACCACTCATCGCCTCGGCTAGTGTTTGGGCCAATGTGCCGGCAACCGATACAGGTGACATCGCCCCTGCCAGAATGAACGGTGAAATGATGACCGCCTGATTGTTTCGGGCATATACTTTCAGCGCCCCCAGCATGGTATCATCCCACGTCATTGGTGAATTGGCATTGATCAGGCTGCTGATCACTGTGTTATTTGCCACAAATTCCTCACCAAACAGGATTTTGGACATATCGACGGTGTCCTGTGCGCGGCTTGGCGCGGTCACTGATCCCATATATGGCTTGTCAGAATAACGCTGGTGCGCATAAACCATTTCTAGGTGACGCTTTGTTACCGGCAGGTCTACCGGTTCACAAATCGTACCCCCTGAATGATGCAACCCAGGATGCATATAGACAATTTTCACAAAATTACGAAAATCTTCCATGGTTGCATAGCGGCGCTCATTATTCAGATCGCGCACAAATGGCGGGCCATAGACTGGCGCAAAGACAGTATTTTTACCGCCAATTTCAACGGTTCTAGCCGGATTTCGCGCATGCTGTGTATAGCTGGCTGGTGCGGTACTGCATAATTGGCGTGCCAATCCACGCGGAAAATGTACCCGTTCCCCCTGTACGTCACATCCAACATCGCGCAAAATTGTCAGCGCTTCTGGGTCGTCACGAAAATCTATGCCAATTTCTTCCAGAATGACTTCGGCATTATTTTCAATAATTTCTGCGCTTTCATCGCTCAAAATATCAAATGGCTCAAGTTGCCGAATGATAAATGGGGTGACGGTTGCGGTGCTATTTGAACGCAATTGCCGACGTGCATCACGGCCACCGCCGCGGCGGCTCCGACGATCTTGTGCGGTTTCACTCATGATAATTTCCTATCTAAAAGCCATAGATTAAGCGCGCAAACGCTGGTTGTCCGGGTCATAGGGTGATTCTTCAAGAACTGTCGCCCGCAAGCGCTGATCCAAAACATCAATCATCAATTCGGTACCAACAGCCGCCAGTTCTGGCCTGACCATTGCCAGTGCCAGTGATTTATCCAACCGGAACCCATAGCCGCCGCCTGTTGCGCGCCCAATGACCTCGCCATCTGGTAACATAATCGGATTGCCGCCAATCGCATCAGCATCGGTCGTGTCATGCACTTCCAATGTTACCAATGTGTTGGCAAATCCACTTTCTTGCCATTGGCTGAGTTTTTGCCGCCCTTTGAATTCCCCTTTATTCAAATGCACAAAGCGGTGAAGTCCACTTTCAAGGGCGGCATATTCGATCGATAATTCTGTGCCAACAAGGCGATATGATTTTTCCAGCCGCATGGCATCCATCGCGCGGATACCAAATGGCTTGATACCAAATTCTGCGCCTGCCGCCATAATCGCATCGAAAATATGGTTCTGATATTCAATCGGGTGATGCAATTCCCAGCCTAATTCACCAACAAAATTCATCCGAAAGGCCATCGCCGGGGCAAGTCCAACCTCAATCAGTTTACTCGACAACCATGGGAACGCGGCATTGCTTAAATCTGTACGGGTTAGTTTTTGCAAAATATCCCGTGATTTTGGCCCAGCTAGAACCAGTACACCAACGGCATTTGTCAGATTGTCAAACCGCACCGAGCCATCATCTGGCATATGCTTTTTAATCCAATCATGATCCAGCCTTTGCCCCGCACCTGCCGAAACCAGATAAAAACTGTCATCACTTTCACGCTGGATGGTGAATTCTGAATGCACCCCACCGCGATCAGTCAACGCATGACAAAGCGCCACCCGGCCAATTTTTTGCGGCAGTTTATTTGCCACCAGATAATCCAGAAATGCTTCTGCTCCGGGCCCGGAAATCCGCGCCTTGGCAAATGCTGACATATCAAGCAGGCCGGCATTTTCAGCGACATTGCGAACTTCATTTCCAACATGTTCAAACCAGTTTGAACGGCGGAATGACCAGTGATCTTCCTGTGGCACACCTTCTGGCGCAAACCAGTTGGCGCGTTCCCAGCCAAATTTCTGCCCAAATACCGCACCCAGATTTTTCAATCTGTCATAACATGGTGCGGTGCGGAGTGGCCGGGCCGCCGGACGTTCTTCATCCGGGTAATGTGTGGTGAACACATTGGCGTAGGCTTCTTCATTTTTCACTTTTAGATAGGATTCAGAAGTGTAGCTACCATAGCGGCGCGGATCGACACCCAACATATCAATGGTCGGCTCACCCTCGACAATCCATTCAGCCAACTGCCATCCCGCACCACCAGCCGCGGTGATGCCAAAACTATGGCCCTCATTCAGCCAGAAATTGGGCAAATCCCACGCTGGGCCAACAATTGGATTACCATCCGGCGTATAGGCAATGGCCCCGTTATAGACTTTTTTGACACCCACCTCACCAAAGGCCGGAACACGTTCCATGGCAGACATAATATGCGGTTCAAGACGTTCCAAATCTTCTTGAAATAATTCATATTCTGAATCATCGCTTGGCCCATCAACATAACAAGCTGGCGCGCCCTTTTCATAAGGCCCCAAAATCAAACCGCCAGCTTCTTCACGCATATACCACTGGCCATCAGAATCGCGCAACACGCCCATCTCCGGCGCCCCTTCTGCATGTCGCGCTTTGATATCCGGGTGCGCTTCGGTCACGATATATTGATGTTCAACCGGGATAACTGGAATGTTCAACCCAACCATTTTGCCTGTTTTGCGGGCAAAATTGCCAGACGCGCTGACAACATGTTCACAAGTGATTTCCCCCTTGTCGGTGGTCACTTTCCATTCACCAGCGGCGGTACGCTCAATCGCTGTCACAGTGGTATTGCGGTATATTTCAGCGCCGCGATCACGCGCCCCACGCGCCAATGCCTGGGTCAGGTCGGCTGGCTGAATATAGCCATCATCTGGATGACGAATCCCACCAATCAGCCCATCAGTGTTACACATTGGCCAATAATGTTTGATCTCATCAGGTGTCAAAATCTGCACATTGACACCAATCGTGCTGGCAACACCGGCATATTGCCGATATTCATCCATCCGGTCCTTGGCCGAAGCAAGGCGAATGTTAGATACGTTGCGAAACCCGACATTCATGCCGGTTTCTTCCTGTAACTCTTGGTAAAATTTCACCGAATATTTATGAATCTGCCCAACGGAATATGACATGTTGAAAAGCGGCAACAGCCCCGCAGCATGCCATGTTGACCCGGATGTCAGCTCTTTCCGTTCAAAAAGAACAACATCATTCCAGCCTTTTTTCGCTAAATGGTACAGTGTGCTGACACCAACAACACCCCCACCAATAACAACCACGCGCGCATGCGATTTCATTGAAACACCCTCATGTGACAAATTATGGCAATTGGCCATATCCCCAGACAGGCTTTGGATTTTACGCAATTTTCGGCATAAAAGCGTCTAACAAGCGACCGTATTTTGACAGATTTGGGCGATCTCGCCTGTCAAATGACGCCAGACAAGTCACATTTTTTCACTTTGCTTTGGCGGTTGGCCTAGGGGTTAAGCCGCAAAATATCCCAGCCATCTGACCCGCGGGTAAAACGAAACCGGTCATGCAATCGGTGTTCGCCATCAGCCCAAAATTCAATTTCATCAGGCACCAGACAAAACCCGCCCCAATGCGGCGGCCGTTGCACCGAATTTGGGAATTTTTTGTCAAACTCATCAACTTTGGCCATTAACGCCGCGCGGCTTGCAAGAGGGCGTGATTGGTCAGAAGCCCACGCGCCAATCTGGCTGCCACGGCCACGTGAGTCAAAATAAGCATCTGATTGCGCGGCACTGGCCTTGCGCACCTGTCCTGTCACCCGAATTTGTTTACGCAGGCTTTTCCAATGCATACAAAACGCCGCCTTGCCAGTTGCCAGCAATTCCCCGGCCTTGCGGCTTTCATAATTTGTGAAAAACAAAAACCCATCTTCCGACCATTGTCGCAATAGCACCATGCGAACCGAGGGCATGCCATCAGCATTCACCGAAGCCAGCGCAATCGCGTCAGGATCGTTGATTTCCGCCGCAACTGCCTCGTCAAACCAACTTTGGAACAAATTAAAAGGGTTGGTGCCAGCCACTATTTCCATGTGATCTCATCCTTAATTGGGGGTAGCGCCCATCTTTGGTAATAGAACAAGGCCCATATGCGCCACATATCGTCCGATGTTTCAAGATATGGGGAGTATAGAACGCATCTGCAACGTGATGCAGGTTAATTTTTAAAAACCTTCAGCCAACCGGCCCGGTCGGCCAAAAATTGACAAGCCATTGCATCACATTAGCTGTAGCTATTGGATTTTTCGACTATCAGGTGTATGTTTAGCCAGTTGAAAATAGTATGGCGTGGCGGCTGTGCTGATGATCGCAATGAAATAAAAATCCAGTGGCAAGGGCAGTAGATCAATGACGCAAACCGGAACTTCACACGGCGTTATGCACGGTAAAAAAGGCTTGATTATGGGGGTCGCAAATGACCGTTCAATCGCGTGGGGGATCGCCGCCAAACTTGCCGAACAGGGTGCCGAACTGGCATTTACCTTTCAAGGTGAAGCACTGCAAAAACGTGTCACCCCACTTGCCGCTTCGGTTGGCAGTGACCTTGTGATGCCATGTGATGTCACCGATGAAGCCAGCATGGATGCGGTGTTCTCAACCTTGGAACAAAAATGGGGCAAGCTGGATTTTGTGTTGCATGCCATTGCCTATTCAGACAAGGAAGAACTAAAGGGTGGCTATGTTGATACCAGCCGGCAGAATTTTCAGCGCACCATGGATATTTCTGTCTATTCCTTTACCGCCATTGCAAAACGTGCCGCCGCGATGATGAATGATGGCGGCAGTATGCTGACGCTGACATATTATGGCGCAGAGCGTGTTATGCCGCATTATAATGTGATGGGTGTGGCAAAAGCCGCGCTTGAAGCTTCTATCCGCTATTTGGCAGTTGACCTTGGCGGGCGGAATATTCGGGTGAACGGCCTGTCTGCTGGTCCAATGAAAACACTGGCAGCATCCGGCATTGGCGATTTTCGCTATATCTTAAAATGGAACCAATATAATTCACCGCTCAAGCGGAATGTGACACTCGATGATGTCGGCGGGGCCGGTATGTATCTTTTGTCTGATTTGTCGTCTGGTGTGACCGGGGAAACCCACCATGTTGATTGCGGCTATCATGTTGTTGGCATGAAAGCTGTTGATGCCCCCGATATTTCTGTTGTCAAAGATGACTGATAATAGTTTTGGCAAGCTGTTCAGCTTTACCAGCTTTGGCGAAAGCCACGGCACCGCAATTGGCTGTGTGGTCGATGGCGTGCCACCAAATCTGCCGCTGAACGAGGGTTTGATCCAGCCTTATCTTGACCGTCGTCGCCCGGGGACAAGTAAATTTGTGACCCAGCGGCAAGAAGATGATGAAGTTGAAATTTTATCAGGTGTGTTTGAGGGCAAAACCACTGGCACCCCTATCGGCTTGTTAATCCGTAACAAAGATCAACGATCAAAAGATTATGGCGAAATCGCCAGACAATTCAGGCCCGGCCACGCCGATTATACCTATCAGGCAAAATATGGCATCCGTGACCATCGTGGGGGCGGCCGGTCATCAGCACGTGAAACGGCTGTCCGTGTGGCCGCTGGTGCGATTGCTGATCTTGTTCTAAAACAGGCTTTGGGGGCAGATTACCGCGTGCGCGGAATGGTGACACAAATCGGCCCGCATGCCATCAATCGTGAAAATATCGATTGGAATGAATGCGCGAAAAACCCGTTTTTTTGCGCTGATGCGAATGCCGCCACCAAATGGGCAGACTATCTTGATGACGTGCGCAAGTCTGGATCTTCGGCTGGGGCGATTCTGGAAATTGTTGCCGACGGCATCCCCGCTGGCCTTGGACAGCCGATTTACGGCAAACTGGACAGTGAACTTGCCAGCGCCATGATGAGCATTAACGCCGCCAAAGGTGTTGAAATTGGCGGCGGCTTCGCGCTGTCAGCGATAGCGGGGCATCTTGCCAGTGATCAGATGCGGGCCGGCAACAGCCCTGAACAGCCACAATTTATCGGCAACCAATCAGGCGGCATTCTTGGCGGCATTTCATCTGGCCAACAAATTGTTGTGCGCGTGGCGATCAAACCAACATCATCTATCCTCACCCCACGCCAGTCGATTGACCTTGACGGGGAAAATGTCGATGTGGTGACAAAAGGCCGGCATGACCCATGCGTTGGCATTCGCGGGGTGCCAGTGGCCGAGGCCATGATGTCACTGGTGCTTGTCGATATGCTGATGCGGCATCATGCACAGACTGGCATTCTTAACGCGCGGCAACGCTAGCTAGTCAGGCTTTTGCGCAAACAGTAAAAATTCAACATTGCCATCAGGCCCGGTAATTGGTGATGGCATTGTTTGGCGCACATGCCAGCGCATATCTGTTTCCAGCCAATGCGCAACGCCTGTCACAACCTGCTGATGCAACGCCGGGTCGCGGACAATCCCCCCCTTGCCAACAAGGCCTTTACCAACTTCGAATTGTGGCTTGATCAGCGCTACCAATCTAGCCCCGGCTTTTGCCAACCCAAGCGCCGCTGGCAACAGCTTTTGCAAAGAAATAAAAGACGCATCACAGACGATAACATCCGGCATATAGGGCAATATTGACGCGGACAGATATCGTGCGTTGGTGTTGTCTAAAACAGTCACCCGGTCATCTGCCGCCAGCCGTTCATGTAATTGCCCACGCCCCACATCAACGGACACCACATGATCGGCACCATGTGCCAGCAAAACATCGGTAAATCCGCCAGTGCTGGCCCCAATATCAAGCGCCTTGCACCCGGCAACATCAAGCCCCTGAAAGCCGTTTATGGCACCCGCTAGTTTCAATCCTGCCCGGCTCACCCACGGATTGCCACCCGGTTTGATCTCAATCAAAGATGTATCGGCACAAACCTTGGCTGGCTTTTGCACCATTTGGCCATCAACCGTAACTGCACCGCTGATGATCAAGTCCCGCGCCCGGTCTCGTGATGCCGCCAGACCGCGCCCAACAAGCATGATATCAAGGCGCTGTCGGGTGCCGTCAACTGGAATATTATCAGGGGTCTTGGCCATGCAGATGGGCGTTATTAACGCTTGGATGTACCAGCATTTACTGGCAATGGCGGTACCAGCTCGGCCGATGACGGCAAATCGTTCAGTGACTGCAAGCTGGCCAGAATCCCAGCCGCATCTAGCCCAGCGCTGGCCAATTGGCCATCTTGGCTATCATGATCAATAAAGACGTCCGGCAAGGTCAAGCTACGGACCCGGCACCCGTGATCCAAATATCCATGATTGGCAAGATAATTGATCGCATGCGCGGCAAACCCGCCCGGGCTGCCCTCTTCAACAATCAAAATATGTGTATGGCTAGTGGCTAACGCGGCCAAAAGATCACCGTCAAGCGGCTTGGCAAATCGGGCATCTGCCACCGTTAGGTTGACCCCATCAGCCGCCATTTTTTCTGCCGCCTCAAGACAAGCGGCAAGACGTGTACCAATAGATAGAATGGCAATATCATCGCCGGTTTGCACCACCCGGCCTTTGCCAATTGGCAGAATTTCGCCCTGGTCCGGCAATGTTACACCAACACCATTGCCCCGCGGGTACCGTACCGCAATCGGCCCGCTATCATAGGCCGCGGCTGTTGCCACCATATGCGTCAATTCCGCTTCATCAGACGGACACATAACCACCATATTTGGCAAACAGGATAAAAATGCAATATCGTAAACCCCGGCATGCGTGGCACCATCCGCGCCCACAACACCAGCCCGGTCAATGGCAAAGCGAACTGGCAGATTTTGCACGGCAACATCATGCACAAGCTGGTCATAGCCGCGTTGCAGGAATGTTGAATAAAGCGCGCAAAATGGCTTTAATCCCTCACACGCCAATCCCGCGGCAAAAGTGACAGCATGCTGTTCCGCAATGCCCACATCAAAAACACGATTTGGAAATTGCGCTTTTACCTTGTCTAGCCCGGTGCCAGATGGCATCGCCGCGGTAATGGCGACAATTTTATCATCGCTGGCGGCCGCGGTGATCAAACTATCGGCAAATACCGCCGTGTAACTTGGCACATTACCAGTTGATTTTTGCTGTGTGCCAGTGACCACATCAAATTTTGGCACCGCATGATATTTTTCGGCTGACGGGCCAGCAAATGGATGGCCATGGCCCTTTTCAGTGACAACATGCACCAATACCGGGCCATTTTGCGGGGTATCACGCAAATTTTTCAACACTGGCAAAAGATGCGACATATCATGTCCATCAATTGGGCCAATATGGGTAAAGCCAAGTTGACTAAATACAGAATTGGCACCGATCAGATCACGTGCGGCATCTTTGGCCCGCCGGGCTGTCCGTTCTATTTCGGCGGGGAATCGGCTTGCCACTTCGCGCACCAAATCCCGTATCGAATGATAAGGTTCAGATGTGATGAGCCGCGACAAATAACTACTCATCGCTCCAACTGGCTGTGAAATCGACATATCATTGTCGTTTAATATAACAATCAGACGGCTGTCTGATGCGCCGGCGTTATTCATCGCTTCATACGCCATGCCAGCGCTCATCGATCCATCGCCAATTACCGCGATAACATTGCGTTTCGTGCCGTTCATCATACTACCAACAGCCATGCCCAAACCGGCTGAAATAGAGGTTGATGAATGGCCGGCACCAAACGGATCGAATTCGGATTCGGCACGTTTGGTAAAGCCTGATAACCCACCTTTTTGCCGCAAACTGGCAATGCGGTCCCGGCGGCCAGTCAAAATTTTATGCGGATAGGCTTGATGGCCAACATCCCATATCAGCCGATCATGCGGCGTTGCAAAGACGTAATGTAACGCCACTGTCAATTCTACAACGCCAAGCCCAGCGCCAAGATGGCCACCTGTTTTTGATACCGCAGAAATTGTTTCGGCGCGCAATTCATCCGCCAAACGTTGCAGGTCAACTTCTGGCAGACGGCGCAACTCATCTATCGCGGTGATCCGATCAAGTAACGGTGTACGCATAAAACCATCGTCCTGTGTTTAACACGGCCACAAAGACCAGATACGGCATCGCCGTCCTGCATCCCCCGTTCTTTTGACCATTCATCAGCTCTTTTTAAACTGACACTTCTATTAGTTTATCACGAATTGCGTGTAATGGCGAATGTCGCGAGATTTTGCATATATTCGGCCAGATTTTGCCATGGCGCAAGTTCTGCGTTGGCATCCTCAATCATTCGGTGTGCCGCTTGCCTCGCCTCATCCAGCCCCATCAATGTGACAAATCCAGCTTTCCCCCGATCTGCATCTTGGCCTGATGGCTTGCCCATGACACTGGCATCACCCGCATAATCAAGAAGATCATCGGCAATCTGAAAGGCCAAGCCCAGATGCTGGGCAAACGCCGTTTGGGCGGCAAGTAATTTTGCTGACGCACCGCCCACGATGCCGCCACAAATAACCGCACAAGACAATAGCGCACCGGTTTTCATCATTTGCATCTGCTTGGTTTCAGCAAGGTTAAATTGCCGGTTTTCCGCCTGCAAATCCAGCATTTGACCGCCAGCCATGCCCTGCAAGCCTGCCGCTTTGGCAAGTGTTGTGACAAGCTGGATTCGTATTGCCGCGTCACTATGTGTCCGCGAATCAGCCAAAATTTCAAAGGCCATCGTTTGCAAGGCGTCGCCTGCCAGAATCGCTGTCGCCTCGTCAAATTCTATATGACAGCTTGGTTGTCCCCGTCTGGTAGCGGCATCATCCATGGCTGGCAAATCATCATGCACCAGCGAATAGGCATGCAAAAATTCAATGGCGGCCGCGGTGCGTAACATCGCTTCTGATGGGGCGGTGTCATGACGCGCGCCGCTGGCCATGCGCGCGGCACCAAATACCAACGCCGCACGCATCCGCTTGCCGCCATTCAAAACCGCATAGGCCATGGCATCACGAAGCTTTGTAGCAGGCCCAGCTTCACGGCCTAGCAGCGTTTTTATATATGTTTCACAGGCAGACGCATCGTCACCAAGCTGGACCAGAAACCCATCCATTGTTTTTGTCAGGTTTCGTCAGCGTCAAATGCAGATGCATCACGCGGCGGGCCGCCAGCTTCAGGAATTTTTATTTTCTCAACCTTCATGCGCGCCTCTTCAAGGCGGGCCTGACACAGGGTCTTTAATTCAGTACCACGTTCAAAAGCGCTAATGGCCGCATCAAGCGACACTTCGCCGCGTTCTAGCGAGGCGACAATGCCCTCAAGTTCCGTTAACGCATCCTCAAAACTCAGCGCTGTTGTTTGTGTGTTCTGATCTGTTCCGTCGTTCATACCGCCCAAAGCCTATCTGTTGAGATAGACCCTAGGTTATTCGTCCGACAGCGTGGTTGCAATGGATTTCACCATTTCTGAAATGCGTTTTCGAACGATTGGTTTTTCAATTGTGTAGTATGTCCGAACCAGTTCCAATGTTTCACGCCGCGCCATCGGATCACGCAATTGATCGCCATGGCCATCAAGGGTTTCACCGCTACGGCTGACCCGACGCGGTGAACTTTTCATTGTATCTTGTGACATATCATCAAAAAAATAACTTATAGGCACATCTAAAATCTGGCTAATGTCCCAAAGACGTGAGGCGCTGATCCGATTCGCACCGCGTTCATATTTTTGCACTTGCTGAAAGGTAATATTTAATTCTGTACCAAGCTGTTCTTGGCTCATACCAAGTAATGTTCGCCTCAAACGCACTCTTTTCCCAACATGCATATCAATTGCGTTGTTGTTGGTAATTCTGAAATTGCGTTCAATGCTGCCTTCAGTTGAAATTACCATTTAGACCGTTCCTCTAACCGAATTGCATAATATAAGGTTATCTGCAGGAACGATGTCGCCCCCACCTGAATAGGCAGTGTACACCGCTTTAATAAAATCCAGACAATCCAGATGATACAGATGGTTAGATTGAATCGAGCGCCGCCAGCAACGCATGCGCGATACCACGCTCAAAGGTCGAGTGTCCCGCTTCATCAATCATTTGAAGCCGGGCGTTCTTGCCCCATGCCAAGGCCAGTTTTTGTGCGGTAAATGGGGGGCAAATCACATCATGGCGCCCTTGAATGATATGTGCCGACAAATGCTTGATCCGGTCAATATTTGACAGAATATGCGAATCCGGCATGAAACAATTATGCCGAAAATAATGCGCCTCAATCCGCGCCATGCTCAGCGCCGCGGCCCCACTCATATGACGGCTTCCCGCACGTAATGTTGAACAGGATGTTTCGTAGGATGCCCAGCGATCGGCGGCTGGTTGATAGATGGCTGGGTTACTGCTGGTCAAACGCTGATAATAAGCATGCAATATATCGTCACGTTCGTCTTCAGGAATATAAGATACAAATCGGTCATGGGCCTCTGGAAAAAATCGGCCCATGTCATGCAGAAACCACGATACTTCGTCTGCCGTGCCTAAAAAAATACCGCGCAAGATCAAGCTTTCCACATGCTCTGGATAGGCAATCGCATAGGCCAAAGCTAGGGTGCTGCCCCATGATCCACCGAATAAAATAAATTTGTCGATACCAAGATGCTGTCGCAAAGCCTCGATGTCGCCGATCAATAATTCTGTGGTGTTCGTCTCGATCGCGGCAAACGGACGAGATTGACCAGATCCACGCTGATCAAATAAAACACAGCGAAACCGATCCGGATTAAAAAGGCGGCGATGTGACGGCGCAATGCCAGCACCAGGGCCACCATGCAAAAATAAAATTGGCCGCCCGGTCTGTTTCCCGCATTCTTCAAAATACAAATCATGCCCATCACGCGACAGACGCCCGGTATGAAACGGCAACGCCGCCGGAAACAAATCATGCTCTTGAATAAATGCATTCATCATGTGCGTATGATCTCACAGCCCGATCTTGCATCAGTATATTTAGTATATTTATATGGGATACGGCGCCCATCCTAAACAACGGGTGCTGTGCCACATCAAGTCTAAATGCGAAACGGGCAGCCATGCCGCCCGTTACACATATTCATTGTGCCAACGGCACCGTAATGGACGGGCTAGGCAGCGTCCATCAAATCTTCAAGACGAAGCGCCGCTACATCCTGATCAATTTTTTCGATTGCGGCAAATTCGCGGGCCAGCCGTTCGAGTGCCGCCTGATACATCTGCCGCTCTGAATAGGATTGTTCGGACTGGTTTTCCCGGCGATGCAAATCCCGCACGACCTCGGCAATTGAAACCGGGTCACCAGATTTAATTTTTGTTTCATATTCCTGTGCCCGGCGTGACCACATTGTACGCCGCACTTTGGCTTTGCCTTGCAATGTGGTGATGGCCTGTTCCATCTGGCGTTTTGAACTCAATGTACGAAGCCCCAGGCTTTTGGCTTTTTCCATCGGCACCCGCAATGTCATCCGATCTTGTTCAAATCGTACAATCAGCATTTCCAGCGTTGTGCCAGCAACGTCACGTTCTTCTGTGCCTAAAATTCGTCCGACCCCATGGGTTGGATAAACAACAAAATCACCTTCTTCGAATGCGGTTTCACTTTTTCGTGCCATTCTATTTCCCTTACTGCTACCAGTCGGCCACATATCACCAGCAAATCTACATTAAAACTGGGCCAGCCGACCAAGCTCAAGCGGTGTTTTTTCTATGCGATCAATACCAATAAAACCTAATCCAAGCTCAACAGCTGAGTTTGGTAGGTAAAGTGTCCAGACAATCTATCTTACGCTATGCAGAATTATAGCTGATTTTGTGGCAAAAAACAATCGGCTAGCAATTGACGGTCAGCGCACGGCAAAATGGATGGTGCCCTAGGCCCCAGCACCGGGCGCTTTGGAGAAATATTTTTCGTATTTTCCGGTCTCGTCCCGCATTTTTTCAGCATCCGGCATGGCGTCAATTTTCTGCCCTATATTCGGCCAGACTTCGGACATTTCACGGTTTAATTCCAACCATTTTTCGGCCCCGGGTTCAGAGTCAGGCAAAATGGCCTCCGGCGGACATTCTGGTTCACACACGCCGCAATCGATACATTCATCGGGGTGAATCACCAGCATATTTTCACCCTCGTAAAAACAATCAACCGG
>JAYOVO010000024.1:0-16995 GCA_038151495.1 Alphaproteobacteria bacterium | reverse complement strand
CCGTTGCCGTGCTGTTGTGCCTGATTTGACCGGCCTTGTCCAGTACCGGCCATCTGGCTTTTTACGCGGCAGAAAACGCAAAACTGTTTTTCAATTTGCCTATTGAATGGTTCAACCCGTCATGATTACTTGCGCGATATGTTGATGCGGGTTTGAACGCGCTAATCGATGCCGATAGCGCCGATTGCCGTGATCAATATCCATGGTACACACATGTTTGGAACAATCTGAAACAGCCGTGCTTTACACTTGCCTGACATATCAAAGATTAGGTGACAGATGATGCAAAACGATCAAATCATAACACGCCGCAAATGGTTGTTTGGCGGCCTGTCTGTTTTGGGGATGCTGGTCGCGCCGCCTGCATTTGCCCAGAAAAAATTCCGCCGGGTGCGCACCCAATATATTGCGTCTTTGGCCCCACCCGATGCGACCTCAGGCACGGGTGCGGAAACATGGGGCATTTGGCGGGTTGACCCCGGGCCTATTGGGGTATGGCTTCGGTTTTACCAATTGCTGAAAAAAGCTGGCAATATCGCACCAGCTGGATGGCGGTTTGATATTGATGATTGGTGGCTTGATGAAAATGGTCTCATCATGCGCGCGCCTGATTTTCCGATATCGCCCGGGCAATATTATGTCACCAATGGTGAAGACCAAATTGCGCTGTTAACCATTGAAGCACCCGACAAAGATGGCAAGCAGGCATGGTCACTATCTAACGGGAAAACCATCAAAGATGTAACACATGGCCCGTGCCGGTCGGCCCGTTATACGCCAATCGGGGCAAGCGGCACCTGCACCCCTGAAAAGGCAAATGTATCTGACTTTCCGCTACAGCCGGGCGAAGAAGTGCCGCCAATCGAAATGTGCAACAGGCAAATTTACGCGGTGCTGATCGTCTTTGGGTTTCCGGTCGAAAGCTAAATCGCCGGATAAATCTGTGTCATTCACTTCAAACTGGTGATGATTTTGCGCGGTCAGCTGGCGGATGCTGTGCGGCCTTCTGCCAAAATGATTTTGGCTGGTGTATGAATGGCGGCAAATGGCCGTTTGCCATCATAGATAAAATCAGCAAGTACCAGTTCAGCACAATTTTTATGATGCAGACGATCAAGCACAAGCTGTTGTGTGACCGCTGACGATAATTCGCCAGCCACAAAACGATATCCGCATTCATATGCATGAACCGCCAACGCCATCCGCAAAGCACGATACACCCCCTGCCCGGCAAAATCCGGGTTCACCGCGGCCATATCAACCAACGCCACCTCGCCAGCAGAGATATGACGCCCGCGCTGATAATCCGCCGCCAATTGACTTGTTACCGCCGCAATCGGTGCATAGCATGTGTCATTGATTGGCACGAGCGCTGGCTTTGTAAAATCGCGTACCAGCAATACGCCAATGACTGTATTATTTCGCCGATCAATCGCAACAAGTGACAAACCATCCATAACATCACGGTAAAAATCCGCGGCAACATAGGCACGGTAACTTGACAGGTCTGCCCCGACTGCTAGATGCAAATGGCTATGGCGAACAAACACCTCGGTTGCCAGTTCAAAAGCTGCCTCACACCATCTGTGATCTAATCGGCATATATCAAACGCCATCGTCATACTATTTCGTCATTTGCGTGCATCAAAAGAAACGTAACAGGTTTCAAGATGGGATGGCAGGTCCAGTTTTTCATCACCAAACAGGTACAATTTGTCGCTATTCCAGCGGCTTGACCAACATACGCACACCCGCTAGATATAGTTTCAAGATGACGAATATTTGCTATATATGGGATTTTTGGCATGTGGAGACCTCTGCTGACCTATGGTTTACTGACCCTTACCATCACCGGTTTGACCTTATTCAATGTGATGACATGATATTTAATGTGATGACGTGACGCGCACCTCTAGTTTTGAAAAGATATCTTGAAATAAGCCTTGCGATCTTACGATTTTTTGCGATTACCGCAACAATGTTTTGATTATTCGGCTGTATCTTTATCGATCCTGCAATGTCATATGGTTCGTGATTTTGTTTCTTCCTCCCCTGAAACTTAATCTCTCTGTTTACTCAGGCTCATTTGCATATCTTGCAAGTGGGCCTTTTTTTTGGCGGGATTTCGCCGGTTTATGATGCTAGGATTTGATCATCAACTGGGTTTATCGGTTCTTTAGTGAAATGATTGGCACCGCAGTTAGACATGATCGGCGATGCGGCCAAATAGAATAGCTATTAATGAGAGTGACAAGGTGAAAGCAACAATCCGAAAATTCATTCTGGCGGTCAATTACATCATTGCCGTGATCATTTGCCTGACACTGGTGGCACAAACCCAGATACCGATTATAGAACGCGCGCTCTATGGATTTGGAGCTATTTTTCTTGGGATGGGAATCCGCCGGGTGGTCAAAGCCCTTATGCCACTTGATGAAGATAATCTGGGCGAAACATAATGCCTGAATTTGCTGATATTTTAATCTGGTTAGGGATTATCGGCGTGGCGATTGGCATTCTGCGGAAATATTTCCGGTCACGCTAAAAAAAAGAACCCCACCGGCGTGTCTACAGGTGGGGTTCTAGGCCGTGCCAATAACTGGAGATCACTGGATAGCCGTACATACGCATTTGCAAATGCTGTGCCAAAATGAATTGCCAATTTCCCCTTGTATAGCGCGGCAAAAATCGCCCCCACGATACCGGCGGTGATTTTACCTATCCATTGTCAGCTATAAAAAGACCCCCGCCGGGCGTACCAGCGGGGGGAATATCTCAAGGGAAAGCCAGATCACCATGCGTCAATTTTCTGGCTTATAGGCACTTCGTCTTTCATATAGGCAATCGGCATGCCAAACCCGATTTACCAAACCCAATGTGACAAACCTGTCACCATAACAACGCAGTTTTTTATGAAAAAAAACGGCGCGCCTAATATCGGCATGATATTTGCGTGAATAGCCGCGGCGCCCGATGGTGTTTAAGAAGTCATTCTACCCGAATCCATGTAACGGCATCGGGTGCCAGTCTTTTAACATTTTAATAAAATATATTCGCCGGGAATGTGCCTTTTGCATCACCGTGGCAAAAGCCTTGCGACCAAAACCCCAGTTACCGGCACCTAAACAGCCTTAATGCGTCCACGCCCCATTGCGGGTAAAGGCAAAATTATCGGCATAAGCACGCGGTTTAACCCGGCGCGATTTTGGCTCACTGACGTGATACGCGATATTGTGAGATTCTGCATAGGCAATGGCGGTTTGCTTGTCTGGAAACCGCATTTTAACCTGACGCGCCGTATCGGATGATGATTGCCACCCCATTAACCGGTCTGGCCGTGCCGCAGATTGACGCGGGAATTCAAGAACCCAATCATGACCACGGCTTACGGTTGCGTTGCGACCCGATTGCATGGCAGTTTTGCTTGGTTTGTATATTCTGGCTGTCACGGCCGCCCCCACGGTCTTTCAGGCCCATAGCCCGGCGCCGGCTTGGGGCCCGCAATAAAAATGGTCGGAGTGGAGAGATTCGAACTCCCGGCCCTCTGGTCCCAAACCAGATGCGCTACCAGGCTGCGCTACACTCCGACGATGCTTTCTTATCCCCACTCCAGCTATTTTTCAAGCCTTCTTCGCTTGCAAAATCAGTTTTATTTTATTTTTTTGCTGATTAGGGGTGGTGCCTTATTGACCAGCCAGTGGCAGCACCAACTGCGCATCCGGTTGAACACCAATTTCGGCAGCAACCCCGCCATTTAATTCTAAAACATAGCGCGCTGGACCCGCAGAATTACGTGCGGTTAAGCTAAATGGCACGGCTGAGTGGACAATATTTACCAAACGCCCATCCGAGGCAAAAAACAACATATCAAGCGGTATTTGCGTATTTTTCATCCAAAACTGGCGCGGGGCATCTGTTTCAAACACAAACAACATGCCCTGCTGTTTTGGTAAATAAGGCGTGAACATAAGACCGTGACGGCGTTGCGCTTCAGTTTCTGCCAGTTTCACCGTAAAGGATAGAGGGGCGCGCTGTTTTCCCGGCCGTACTGCAATCTCTATAACGGAAAATTCCGGTGCCACAACCGGCCGGGCGGCCTCATCACCAGAAGATGTCGCAATAGCGCTGAATAAACAGCCACCCATAATGAAACAAAGCCAGAGACCGCGGCCGCCAGACCATGGCCAAAAAGGCCAGCCCCACCTAGCCGATTGCCGCCACATAACCTATCGAGAGCACGGCCAACAGCAATATAAGCTGGACCAGTGCCGCTGGCCCGGGGATTGTTGGGCCCGCCGCCGGGCTACGGACCAGTTTGTCTATCACAAACCAAAATGCCTCTACAAACCCCCGCATTTGGCACAGGAAAGACCCCCACACCATCATCACCGCGCGTAATAATGGGCGGCCGATTTGCGGTGCCAGACGCCGATAAAACCAATCTGAGTTCAACACAACTGATGGAATTTCAGGCGGATATAAACGCATGCGGATCAGCACAACAAAGGCAAGCATTGCAAAGATCAATAGCTGCATTTGACCAGTCACATGGCTGGCATCATACGGATGATAATCAACGGCATAAGGCAAAATGTTATAAAGCGGTGCAGGAAACACCCCAATCGCAACACATAAGAAAGCGGCGATGCCCATTGCCACCCGCATATTCAGCGGCGCTTCGCTTGTTTTAAAGCCGCGATCATGTGCAAAAAAGGCAAAATATGGGATTTTGATCCCAGAATGTTCAAGCACACCGGCCGAGGCAAACAACAACACAAAATATGCCCACATAATCCCGGTGTCACCCAACGCTGTCATGGTCAGTGATTTTGCCACAAAACCGCTGAATAACGGGAATGCTGAAATTGACATCGCGCCGATCACACAGCAGATCATGGTGAATGGCATATTTTTGTATAAACCGCCAAGTTCTGATGCCTTAATCGTGCCAACTTGATGAAGCACGGCCCCCATGCTCATAAATAGCAAGGCTTTGTAGATGATATGGACAAAGGCATGCGCCACAGCCCCATTTAAGGCCAACTCACTGCCAATACCGACAGCCACCACCATGAAGCCAAGCTGGTTGTTCAAGCTGAAAGCCAGCACCCGCCGCAAATCATTTTCAATCACCGCAAAAAATACTGGCAAAGCCGTCATGGCGGCGCCAATCCAAATCAGATATTCGGTCCCGGCAAATCCACGTGCCAGCGCATAAATGGCCAATTTAGTGGTAAAGGCAGATAACGCGACAGTCCCGGTGACGGTGGCTTCTGGATAAGCATCCTGTAGCCAGCCATTAAGCAGGGGAAAGGCCGCCTTGATACCAAAGGCAATAAAGATCAGCCATGAAGCTGTATCGCCAAGCGTCATGGACGTAAAGGCAACAGACCCGGTTTTCGCCGCATAAATGGCCGCCCCCGCCAACAGTAATACACCGCTTAACACCTGAAAGATCAGATAGCGCATGGCCGCCCGGCGCGCGGTTGACGTGCCAGCCGCCAAAATCAAGAACACCGATGTGACCGCTGTTGCTTCCCACCAAATAAATAAAGTGATGAGATCACCAGCATGAAGCGCCGCGATTGCCGCACCAGCATAAGACAAGGCCGCGCAATGTTGCGACCAATGTTTATCATGCCAGCTATAAATGACATTTAATGCGGCGGCGATGTGGAAGATGACGGCAAAAGGAAAGCTGAGCGAGTCCGCGCGATACAGCACCAATTCAAACCCAAGCACGTCCCAAACAAGGTGCGTACCAGCCCCCAGCACCAGCCCATATGCAGAAAGCGCAATGGCGCCAAGCATAACAATCTGGCGCGCCACATGCGGCACGAATGGCAGCAATGCCGCCGCAATAATCATCAAAAGTCCGGGTGGCAAACTAGTCATCTGATGCGCCCCCTTCGTAATAATCTTCTGGGCGCATAATCATCAGCCGAAGCCATTTACCAACCTGAACAATGAACATAAATGCCAAAAACCCAAAGATCGCCGGGAACATAAAACTATCTTCGATGGAAGCGACACCATGGCGATGCAAAAACAATTCAAGAATGGCCAGAATGATCGCAATGCCAAGCAAAAATCTGGTGAAATGCTTTCCCAGTTTTTGCATATCTGCGGTTGTTTTGGTGGGTCTATCGGTCATGGCGCTACCATTAATGAAGCCAGATCGGCAAATAGATCGACATAGAAAAACAATGCCAATGATAACAACGCGGTTATAACCGGCGGAATAACCACTAACGGATGTGACTCAATGGTCACATCTTTTACTTTGGGCCGGAAAAACCCTCGCGATAGTGGCTCTAGCAAATAGTAAATATTGAGAAGTGATGACAAACCCAATACGGCCAACACAAAATAAAGTTGCGAGTCAACAGCCCCGACCATAAGCATGAATTTAGACCAGCTTCCCCCAGCTGGCGGAATGCCGATAATTGACAGCGCCCCAATGAAAAAGGCGGCAAAGATCCATGGCATTTCACGCCCCTGACCATCCAGTTCGGAAATTTTCGTCAAATGCGCCTGTACATAAATGGCACCCGCGCAAAAGAACAAGGTGATTTTGCCTGCCGCATGCATCACAATATGGAGCGCCGCGCCCTGTACCGCAACACTAGAGGCGATCGCCGCCCCCAAAACAATATAAGACAGCTGGCTGATCGTTGAATAGGCAAGCCGCGCCTTTATGTCATCCTTGGTAATGGCAACAAAACTTGATGACAAAATAGTAAATGACGCCAGCCATACCAGCCATGTTGTGGCACCGCTCGCCGACAGAAAATCAATACCAAAAACATAGACAACAACTGTCAAAATGGTAAATACCCCGGCTTTAACAACGGCAACGGCGTGAAGCAATGCTGACACTGGTGTTGGTGCCACCATAGCCGCTGGCAACCAGCGATGAATTGGCATAAGCGCGGCTTTACCAACGCCAAAGGCAAACAACGCCAACAACAAAGGCGCCATCTTTGGATCAAGAACATCTGCCAGAATGCCGCCACTGCGAAATTCTAAATTGCCAGTTACCATCCAGACCCAGATGACAGCTGGCAACAACAGCACAATCGATGTGCCGACAAGGATGCTCATATATAACCGGCCAGCGTCCCGCGCCGCCTGACTTTCCTTATGCGTTACCAGCGGATAAGTCGAAAAGGTCAGAATTTCATAAAAAACAAATAAAACCAGAAGATTACCAGACCACGCAATTGCCATCGCCGCATGAACAGCCACCGCATAAAAGGCAGCAAATCGTGTTTGGTGTTTTTCTTTGGCCCCCCGCATATATCCAACGGAATACAGCCCGGCAAAAATCCACAAACCAGATGCAACCAAGCCAAAAATAGCCCCAAGCGGCGTTACGGCAAAATCAATCGCCAACCCATCGGCAATTTGCGCAACAAAAAGGCGCGGTGTTTCACCCGCTTGGACTGCCAGTGCCACCTGCAATGCCGCAATAAAGGTGACCACACCCCCAATTGGCCCGGCGGCGTCACGCCAGACCGGCCGATTTGCCAAAAACGGCGTCAAGCATGCCACCGCCAATGGCGCCAAAATCCCGACAAGCAATGCTGTTTGCGGCGTCATCATAGGCCACCTCCCAGAAGCGCCGCCGCCGCCGCGCGCGACGCGGCCACCAACCAGCTGGCATCAACCCCAAACCAGATATTCGCCAATGCTACGATCCACAGAGGGACATAGATTGCTGGGTTTTCGACTAGAATTGGCGACTTTGCTGGGGCTGGTTGCATCCACATGACTTCAATAATTTTCCACAAATAGATCAAAGACAATGCACTGCTGAGCAACACCAGAGCGGTAATCACAATGGCATCCTCGGCCAAAATTGCCCGCACCAAATATAGTTTGGAAATAAAACCAGCGGTCAGTGGCAATCCAGCAAGGCTAAGCCCACACACGGTAAACGCTGTGGCGGTGATTGGCATACGCCGGCCAATGCCAACAAAACTTGTAAGATTAGCACGGCTACCAAGCGCGGCAACAAAACCACCCACAGCCATAAACAGACCGCCTTTGATCAGCGCGTGATTGCCAATATGAACAAAGCTTGCCGCGACACTTGCCGAACTCGCCAACCCAAAGCCAAGCGCGATATAGCCAATTTGCGCGACCGAGGAATGCGCCAGCAATAATTTGATGTCTTTTTCATAAATCGCCATCACCGTGCCAACAAAAATACCGGCAAGCGACAATGGCACAATCACATATGTCACCGCCAATTCGGTAATGTCAGGCACCCCGGCGAACAGCGTGAAAAGCAAACGTGCCAGAACATAAAGCGCCGCCTTGGTGGCAATGGCCGCTAGCAAAGACGATACTGCAGATGGCGCATAGCCATAAGCCGCAGGCAACCAGATATGCACCGGAAATACAGCCGCTTTCACCATGATACCGGCAATCATAAAGCCAAACCCAGCATATAGCGCCGCACCGCCGCCAATATCAGCAATGCGCGTCGCCAGATCAGCGATATTCAATGTGCCGGTTATCGCATACACAAACCCAACGCCAATGACGTAAAAAGTCGCGCCAACCGCGCCAATTACCAAATAATTAAAACCAGCAGACAAGGCCCGGCGATCAGCCCCTGCCCCCATGCTGATGAGGATGACCGACGACAATGCCGAAATTTCCAGAAACACAAACAGGTTAAACGCATCGCCAGTCGCAACCAGACCAAACAGCCCGCCAGATGCCAGCAACCACGCCGCATAACATTTACCTAAATCTGTATGCTTGATTTCCGCCATAAGAGAGGCACGAGCATATAAGGTGGCCAAAAATGCCAGCCCGGTCATGATCACCAGCGTCAGGCTGGTGGCCGAATCAACCACAAATTCAATGCCCCACGGCGGCTCCCAATTCCCAAGGTGATAGGTCACCCGGCCAATAGATTCGGTGATTGATTGCAATAAAATTGCCGCTAGAAACGCGCTACCAACACCAGCCACGCTAACCGCCCAGGCCATGCGCGGCGCCGTAATAATGGCAACAATGGGTGCGAGTAATAACGGAACCACAACAACCAATACGGGCAGGTTCTGCAAGAAAGTCGCGATTAGCCCGCCATCATTCATGCTTCTGCTCCCGGCTTGGCTTGCAACAGATCTGCCGCGGCTGATTCATTTTTTGCGGCTAGAATTTCGTCTTCTTCAATAGACCCAAAGGATTCTTTTATGCGCAAAATCAACGCCAGACCAAGCGCGGTCGTTGCCACGCCAACGACAATGGCTGTCAATATCAACACATGCGGCAATGGGTTTGAATATAGCGTATCAGGCGCATCGGTTAGGATCGGCGCAGTACCGCCTGACACCCGGCCAAGCGTGATATAAAACAAAAATACAGATGTTTGAAAAATTGACAGCCCAACCAGCTTTTTCACCAGATTTGCGCGTGAAATGACCAGAAACAGCCCGATCATCATCAGCAAGATGACAATCAGATAATTCCAAATCGCGGCAAGTTGCATCAGCATTATGAATGATCCTCAACAAATCCGGCAAACGCATGAAATAACGCCAGCATAACGCTTGTCACAGTGATCCCAACACCAAGCTCGACAAGGATAATGCCAATATGCTGGCCGGATCCCACCGACCCAGTTAGGGCCGTGTAATCAAGGAACAATCCCCCCTGATACAGGCTGAAAACACCAACGCCGCCGTAAATCAACACGCCGATGGCCATCACCCACAAATTGACGCGCGCTGAAACAAGGCGGCGCCCTTGGTCTAGGCCGAACACCAATCCATGCAGGATAAACGCTGCCGCGATTATTACGCCTGCCTGAAACCCTCCACCCGGGCCAAAATCACCGTGGAATTGGACGTAAAGACCAAACAATATGATTGGCGCGAACAAAATTTTGGCAGCAACGCGAAATACCGGGTTGTTTTTCATTTTGCCGCCCCTTTCTTGGCCTTGCCACGCGCTTTTGTTGGGGCCGCCGCAGACTGGGCCGCATCTGGCCGTCTGGTGCGGGTTGCCCCCGCCAGCAACATCAACACGCCTAACCCAGCTGTAAAGACAACAATTGTCTCGCCAAGCGTGTCAAATCCGCGATAGCTCGCCAAAACCGTTGTCACCACGTTAGGGATATGAAGAAGCGTCCCGCTCTCTTCTAGATAGCGCGGTGCCACATGCAGATGGGCTGGCGCATTCGGGTCGCCAAAGGCTGGCAGATCAAGCGCGGCAAAAACCAACAGCGCCCCGGCAACCACACAAACAATACTGGCAATAACCGTCTGGCTAACGCTTGACTCACTTTTGCTGTCAGCTTTTTCTTCAGCTGGCAGAAATGACATCGCCGCCAAAAACAACACGGTTGAAATACCGGCACCGACAGCCGCCTCGGTAAAGGCAACATCTACAGCATCAAGATTTACAAAAATAGCCGCCGAGGTCAGCGAATACCCGCCAGACATCACAATTACGGCAAATAATTTACCGGTACGCAGAATCATCACCGCGATAAACACCAGCAAACCAAGCAGAAACATATCGATCATGATACTGGTCATGACGTACCTCGGCTTTTTGCTTTGGTTTTGCCAGCAGATTTCGCAGCACGTTTTTTTGTTGCCGCACTGGTTTTTGCATTTTTTGTACCAGCCGTCCGTGCCAAATTACGGCCAACCGGCACCACACCTGATTTATAGGCAACTTGTGCCACCGCATGGGTTGCAATTGGGCTGGTAAAAAACATAAATACCCCGATCAAGACCAGCTTTACCGTTACCAGCGTAAAGCCTTCATGGATGATCATGCCAAGAATAATAAAACTAGCACCGGCGGTATCTATCATGCCAACAGCATGAATACGGCAATAGACATCAGGCAGGCGCAACAAACCAAGGCTGCCAATCAATAGAGCGACAACACCGCAGGCAATAAAAAATCCAGAAAGAATTGTAACCAGCAATTGCCCGTCCATCATTTTTTCCTCGATGGCGGGGCATCACCCAAAGAACCGGTACTAAATAGCTTTAGCACCGCAAACGTCCCGATAAAGTTTAAAATGGCATATAACAGGGCGATATCGACAAATTCTGGTCGTTCCATAATAAAGCCGTGAAGCGCAATACCAAGAATGATCAAGGTGCCAATTGCATTCACCGCCAACACACGGTCAAAGGCGGTTGGGCCAAGCATTGTTCGAACCAAGGCCATAACCAAACAGACGGCGCATCCGGCTATCGCAACCAGCATCATCATGACGCGCCGCCTTTGCTGTGACGCGACGCCGGCGATTCTAGCGCGGTCACACGGCGGTCCATGTCATTGCTACGTACATCTTCACCAAAATCAGCGTGAAGCGCATGTACCAAAAACTGGTCCTTTGCCGCTTCTTCATTGATATCCATTGTCACAGTGCCGGGCGTCAGGGTGATTGAATTGGCATAGGTGGCGATCCCGGCGGCGCTGTTTTGTGTCGCTGTCACGCTGAATATTTCAGGGTCGCTACGGCCATTCAGGATGAATTTAGCGGTGGCGTAATTTGATTTGACAATTTCGCCAAACAACCAACATAGATAGGCCGGCAAGCGCGCAAAAATATGCGTCGGCAAGCCTTCTTCATCAGTGGCGTTGATGGCATGGCTCAACCACACGCAAAAAGCGACGCTAATGACACCGAAAGAGATGAGCAGGCCATTATAATGCCCCGACATCAACAACCATCCCACCATTAACACGATGAAAAGCAGTCCCACACGCATTGTTTTGATCGGTACCTCCCCAAAAATAGCCGAAATTGTAAAATGAAAATTTTCTGGCTTCAATGCCATCTCGACAAAAAAACGGAAAATCCATCATAATGCTACCAAAGGTCGCACCAAACCAACGCATTGATCTTGTCAAAGCCATGGCGGCAAGGTACATAATTGGCAATCATTTTGCGCCTTGCGCTCTAAAATAATAGGGGAATCTAAAAATGGCAGCTTCAGCACAAAAACCACGTCCGGCTCATGTTCCAGAAGAAAATGTGTATGAAAAGACCCACTGGTTGCTGATTATCACCTATTTGGTGGCTGCGCTGGCTGTATATTTGCTGATTTCCAGCGCTGGCTAGCCCTGGCCTGACGACAGGATGATCGATCGTGGACGCGCTATATCAAAAGCAAATTCTTGATTACGCGCAAAAATCCAGAGCCAGCCCCCCCCTTGACCAACCAACACATACCGCCACGCTTGATAATCCGACATGCGGAGATCGCGTCGAAATCAGCCTAGAGGTCAAGTCGCAACAAGTAAAAAAAATAGGTGTGACAGTGCGTGGCTGTGCACTTTGCGAGGCCGGGGCTGGGCTCGTCATTGAATGTTTCAGCGGTCAAACTGACCAATCGATTCGTCGATTAACTGATGAGTTTTCAGACTGGTTGACAGGCCACGGCACCGAGGCGCCTACCCCGCAAATGCAGCATTTCACCCCAGTGCAATCCATTCGTAACCGCCATAAATGCGTGTTACTGGCATGCCATACAACATTAAAGGCACTGTCAGCCGAGTGATCATGTCACCGCGGCACAGGCGGCGCACTATTCAGGGCGCACCGACACCTTGTCAAAAATCCACAAAACAGCAAGCAGTGCGGCTGGAAATCCGATAACTAGCAAAACACCAATGTTTGGATTCATGATCTATCCCCTATTTACACGGTGCTGATAAAAATTGACGGCACCAAATTTCTCAAAACGGTTATAGCGCGTTCTTATTTTCGCACAAGTAGAAAGCGGATATCTACGCCCCGTCAAATTGTCGCTCCCCGGCCACGACAAAAAAACGCTATGACAAATCTTCACATACAGCCCCATCACAACACGGCATTACATTTGTATTACAATGCGCACATTGACCATGGCCATGCACCCAAATGATCTGTTCCGGGCGCCCGCATGCCGGGCATTGCGGCGATAGGATGGCTTGATCACCTGTATCCACAGTGGTGCTTGGTGCTGGGTTTGTAGCTTGCGCCGGGCCATTATTTGCCATGATTTATTTTCATTATCGCTATTGTTTTTTCGAACCACATTACCAGCCTAGCATGATGAAACATGCCAAACAAACCACAGAATATTGGGAAATAAGCATGCCTTTATGCGCATGTCATTGCATCGACCATTTGCGGGAAAATGCACACGCAGACCTGATTGCAACGCCAGCGCCAAGATTGCGGTGATGAGGAAGAACAGCTTTGGCATCCCGTAGGGGATTCGAACCCCTGTTGCCGCCGTGAAAGGGCGGTGTCCTAGGCCTCTAGACGAACGGGACATCTGTTGCAAAGCCAGTGAGGCTTGTCTTAGTCAAAACCGATCTTCAAATCAAGCGGCTTTTCGCATGAAAAGCGGATTTTAACGCATTATGTAGAATAGCCAGCCGCCATCTTTGGTTCCGCCACATCTTCAATTTCAATTTGCATGGCGTTTCCGCCCCGAAACTGGTCTCGCCTGACGCGACCAAGAATATGCATATAACGTCCATCAACCGCAGCTTCGAGTGCTTTGCCAAGCGCTGTGCCACCTGCTTGAAAGGCAATGGCATTGATCATTCCGCTACCATCATCAAGTCGGCAGGAAAGATGCGCCCCGTCCCCACCAACGCGCCGTGCTGATTTCACCCGGCAATCAGGCAAAACAAATCTTGGTTCGGCATTACCACTGCCAAACGGCCCCATTTTATCCAACCAGTCGGCAATCACTGGCTGGCATCCGGCCACACTCAATACCGCGCTGGCGGTATGTGACACTTGCGGCGCAACCCCGTTAAATTCGGCTAAAAATCGGTCATCCATAAAGGCTTGAAATTCGGCAATTTGGCTGGCACGCACACTAAAGCCAGCCGCCATATCATGCCCGCCGCCACCCTCGATAATACCAGCCTGATGCGCCGCAATCACGGCATTGCCGAGCCGAAACCCGGCAATACCGCGTGCTGATCCCTTGCCAATGCCATCCGGCCCCATGGCAATGATCATGGCTGGCTTGCCAAAACGTTCACGCACCCGCCCAGCAACAATCCCAATAATGCCCTCATGCCAGTCATCATCAGCCAGAATGATGACGTGATGCGGGCTTTGCGCCGCCCGGTCCAGCGCCACCACCCTTACCGCCTCTTCGATATGGCGGCGTTCCTTGTTCAAATCATCAAGCCGCAAGGCCAGACCAGCCGCTATTTCAGCATCATTGGCAGACAATAACTGAACCCCCAAATCGGACGCACCAAGCCGGCCGGCGGCGTTAATGCGGGGGCCAAGCAAAAACCCCAACGCATACGCATTTGGCGCGTCACTAACCCCAGCAATATCAGCGAGTTTGGCAAGCCCCGGATGATGACGCTGTGCCATCACTTTTAGCCCCTGTCGTACAAAGGCCCGGTTCAACCCAATTAGCGGCACGACATCACAAATTGTTGCCAGCGCGACTAAATCAAGGTGGTTGAGAAGATCCGGGGCGGGACGGGTTGCGGTAAAATATCCACGCTGGCGCAAACTGCGCAACATGCCGGCAATGACAATAAATACCACGCTGGTTGCACATAAATACCCATAGGTGCCATCCTCATCTAGCCGGTTTGGATTGACAACAGAATGCGCTTTCGGCAATTCCGGCCCAGCTATGTGGTGATCAATCACAATGACATCCATGCCGGTTTCTGCCACCGCGGCCAGAGGGGCATGCGCGGTGATGCCGCAATCAACCGTCACAAGTAAAGCGGCGCCTTTTGCCTGTAACGCCATAAGCGCGTCCGCATTTGGCCCATACCCCTCGCTGAATCGGTTCGGTATATGCACATCGCAAACAATGCCTAGCTGGCGCATCACTACCAAAAGCAAGGCCGCGGCGGCGGCCCCATCAACATCATAATCGCCAAAAATACCAATAGGCGCGCCGTCTTCGACACAATCTGCGAGCCGGTCGGCAGCCTTATCTAGATCCTTAAAATGTGATGGATTAGGCAACAAATCACGAAGACGCGGCTCAAGATACGCGTCGATTATATCGGTATTCAAGCCGCGCGCCGCCATAATGCGGGCGATTGGCAAGGGCAGATCATCGATGGTTTCAACAAGTGCCGCGGCGTGGCGGTCAATCTGGGAGGCAGATAATGCGCTTTGTGCTGGTATCCACCGGGCACCACTTGCAGATTTTGCGATGCCAAATACGGCGTCACCTGCCATCATCACTCCTGATCAGCTGAAAAAATCGGCATGGCCACAGGTTTGGCCTTAACGCTTGGCAAGCTTGCCATTTCATCAAGCGCGGCAACCAGCGTGTCTTCAGCTGTTTCATGTGTTGTCATCACCAATGCCACAACATCTCCCGGGGCGCGTCCCTGTTGAATCAATGACTCAACTGATATTTTATGTTTTTGCAAAATGCCAGTGACACCTGCCAACACACCTGGTTCATCCACAACCATCAAACGCACATAAAACGGCATATCAGCTGGCGCCGCACCAACTTGATCGGCACTATCGACAAGCTGGGCAACCGGGCGCCCAAACGGCATGCCGCCGCGATCATGGGAAATATCAATAATGTCCGATAATACCGCTGAAGATGTCGCCCCGCCACCAGCACCGGGGCCAATCGCAATAACGCTACCGATCGGTTCACCGTAAAATTCAACCGCATTTAACACACCATTCACCTTGGCAAGCTGGCTACTGAGCGGCAATAGACAGGTTTGCATGCGTGGCACCTGACCGGGGGTGGCCACCCCGACAAGTTTGATCCGAAACCCCAATTGATTGGCAAAGGCAAAATCCACTGCCGATACATCGCGAATCCCTTGAATGGATGCCGCGGCAAAATCTGGTTTTTGACCAAACGCAATGGCCGCCAAAATTGTCAGCTTATGCGCCGCATCTATTCCATCCACATCAAAGCTTGGTTCCGCTTCGGCATAGCCAAGACGCTGGGCTTCGGCCAACACATCGGCAAAATCCTCACCGGTTTGTTCCATGGTTGTCAGGATATAGTTGCATGTTCCGTTTAAAATGCCAGCAATCCGGCTCATGTCATTTCCGGCCAGCCCCTCGCGCAGGGTTTTCACCGCCGGGATGCCGCCAGCAACAGCCGATTCAAAAAGCAAATAACAATTATGATCCTCGGCAAGGCTGGCAAGTTCAGCCCCATGATGGGCAATCATCGCCTTATTCGCGGTGATAACATGTTTGCCAGTTTTCAACGCGGCCCGCGTCAGTTCAACCGCGACACCTTCGCTGCCACCAATCATTTCAATGATAACATCAACATCATCGCGGCTTGCCAAATCAACGGCATTGTCGTGCCAGTCAATCTGATCCATCGAAAATCCGCGATCGGCACCAGCCGAACGCGCGCTTACCGCCACCAATTGCAAAGCCCGCCCACTTGCCAGCGCCAACTGTTCTTGTCTGTGCATGAGCTGACGCGCGACCTCGCCACCAACAACACCAAGGCCGGCAATCGCAATTTTCAAAGGAGACATATTTTGGGACATGGCGTAATCACTTATCTATTGGAAACCAACTACATTTATGTGGCAGTCATTGACCGACAAGATGTAACGATTTGGTCTTTCTCTGGCAAGGTCTCAGCCAGACCCGCGGCAAATATTATCCAAATCATAGTACTTAAAAACTGGTGGCGCTACGGGCGGCTTGATCATAAAGCCCAGATAATAATCTAAGCTGGCGCGCAACCTCGCTTAAACTTGCCGCATTTGGCTTGCCACTGCCGCCATCAAAAGCGGCATATTCATCGACCAGGCAAGATTCGCGTACATCTCGATACGCCATACATAACGCCTGCCCCTGCTGGGTGGTGCCATAAAACACCTCTTTTCCCTGTTTTTCTGATTGCACCAGCCCATATTTAACAAGCTTTTTCAAGGCGTAATTGACCGTATGGCTATCTTCGACATTTAGCTTAAAACAAATATCAGCCAGTTTTTTCGCGCGTCCACGATGATTGA
>JAYOVO010000023.1:1364-17698 GCA_038151495.1 Alphaproteobacteria bacterium | reverse complement strand
ACATCATCGCGGCTTCGGCTTTGTCCAGATCGCTGGCATGGTCAATGCCAATATCGATGTCAAGCCGCCGGGTGCCATAGCGCGAATGATTGACAATGCTGGATGACCAAATTGAAGAATTTGGAACGCTGATAAATACATTGTCAAAAGTGTCGATCACCGTTGTAAACAGTCCGATTTCACGCACCGACCCCGACATGCCAGCGGCCTCAATCCAATCGCCAATTTTAAACGGCCGTAAAAACACCAGCATCAGGCCTGCCGCTACATTCGACAATGTGCCTTGCAACGCCAAGCCAATGGCCAAGCCAGCGGCACCAAGCACCGCGATGATCGAGGTGGTTTCGACACCAAATTTACCAAGCGCCACAACCAGTGTCAGCGTCATGCCGGCATAGCGCACCAGCGCCCCCAGCAAAGGCACAACCGTATTGTCAAGGCGTTCAATCTTATTTAATGAATCGACGGTCAGCCTGCCAGCACGGCCAGCCAGCCAAAACCCGATGATTAATGTTAAAATGCCCGCCAATAGCTGTGTTGAAAACCCAAGCAGCACATCAAAATTCTGTTCATCAAGTAAAGTCAGATTTATGAATTGGTTGTCCATGATAATGATCAATCTGTTGTCTGCATCACCGGTTGGCCTGTTTTTTTGACCAGACGGGCAACGGGTGATTGGCTTTTTTAAAACGCCCGTTAAACCTATCAAATGCGAACTGCATTGCGCAATCATTCTGTTTGACTATTCCGCGTCATAAAGCGGGATCACTAAAGCGGGGTGTTTGGCGTGGTTTCTTGTGATTCATGCGAACAAAGATTGATATTTTTGGTCGTTCGGCGATATAGTGCCGCCCGATGGTAAAGAATGATGGAAAAATGGCCGAAGTGATCCGTTGGCAGATAGGTGACGCCCCCTTGGATGGGGCGCCGCTTGCGGCCGCTATTGGCAATTTTGATGGTGTGCATCGCGGTCATCAAAAGGTTGTGGCGGCGGCTTGTGAAGCGGCCAAACGCGATGGGTTGGTGCCGGCCATAATTACCTTTGACCCCCATCCGCGAGAGTTTTTTAGACAGGAAGATGCCCCCTTTCATCTGGCCGATCGCGCCGAGAAAGACCGGCTATTGTCCAATCTTCAGGTGGATCGGATCATTCATGTATCGTTTGATGAATCCTTGCGCCGGACTGATGCCGAAGATTTTGTGTCATCAATTTTGCCCGCCCTTGGCGTGAAACAACTTTATGCCGGGGCTGATTTTGCTTTTGGCCGGGGACGTGGTGGTCAAGTTGATACGATAAATGACTATGGCGCTTCGGTTGGTATCGCGGCGTTCAGCGTGCCATTATTGCAAGATGAAAATAGCGTGGTGATTTCATCAAGCCGAATCCGCGCGGCGTTGCAAGCTGGCGATCCAGCCGCCGCCGCCGCTATGCTTGGGCGAGACTGGGCGGTGACAGGCACGGTGATCAAAGGTGACCAGCGTGGCCGCAAAATTGGATTTCCGACGGCCAATATTGCGCTTGAAACTTTGCAGCAACCAGCCTTTGGGGTATATGCTGTTGAAGTTGACATTGATGATGGTCAGGCCGCACCGCAAAGACGGGCTGGCGGCGTTGCCAATATTGGTGTTCGGCCCACATTCGAAAAAAAGGATGTGCTGTGCGAAGTGCATTTATTCGACAGTGATTGCGACCTTTATGGACAGCGATTGCTGGTGCGGTTAAAAGCATTTCTGCGCCCGGAACAAAGATTTGCTGGCATTGACGAATTGCTGGCACAAATTTCAACAGATGCCGATCATGCCCGGCGTATTTTATCAGATTTGCATTTGCGTCAGTCTGGCTAGCGCCGGTCATATGATTATGTAAACAGACACCAACAAATACCAAGACAAAGCCCGAAAATAGCCCGTTAAAAGATTGAGTCAGCTATGAATTATAAAGACACTGTATTTTTGCCGCGTACAGATTTTCCTATGCGGGCAGGATTGCCCAAAAAAGAACCGGAAATTCTTCAAAATTGGCAACAGGTTGACCTCTATCGCAAGCTTCGTGAAACCCGGCAGGGGGCGCCAAAATTCATACTTCATGACGGCCCGCCCTATGCCAACGGACAGCTACATATTGGCCATGCTCTGAACAAAATTTTGAAAGATGTTGTCAACCGGTCGCAATCTATGTTGGGCAAAGATGCCAATTATGTGCCCGGCTGGGATTGCCATGGCTTGCCCATTGAATGGAAGATCGAAGAACAATACCGCAAAAAAGGCAAAGACAAAGACGCCGTGCCAACAGCCGAATTCCGTCAGGAATGCCGGGATTTTGCCGCGCATTGGCTGGCGGTTCAGTCAGCTGAATTTCAACGGCTTGGGGTGCTTGGTGACTGGCAGTCGCCCTACACCACAATGGCGTATGAAGCCGAAGCAAAGATTGCCGAAGAGCTTGGCAAAATTCTTATGGATGGCAGCCTGTATCGCGGCGCCAAACCGGTGATGTGGTCGCCTGTTGAAAAAACCGCACTCGCCGAGGCAGAAATTGAATATGAAGACCATACCTCGGTCACGATTTATGCGCGGTTCCCGGTGCAAACAAGCGCTTTGGAAATGTTGCGCGATGCCAGCATTGTTATTTGGACAACAACGCCATGGACAATGCCCGGCAACCGCGCCATTGCCTATGGTGATGATATCGCCTATCGCATCATCGAGGTGACGGCAGTCAAAGATGATGTGCTTGTGCGCACAGGTGACGTGCTGTGCCTTGCCGATGAATTATGCGATGCGGTGGCGGATGCGCTTGGCATTGAGGCCATGACCGTTCGTGCGACAGTGGCCGGACATGAATTGGCCGGTACCATTGCCGCCCATCCCATGGCCGCCGATGGGTATGATTTTGAAGTGCCGTTGCTGGCTGGTAGCCACGTTACCACTGAACAAGGTACTGGCTTTGTGCATATTGCCCCGGGCCATGGTGTAGAAGATTATGAATTGGCGCACCTAAAACATGGCATCGCCGTGCCAGAAACCGTTGGTGAAGATGGCTATATTTTGCCGCATCTTCCGCTGTATGGCGGTATGCATGCGCTGCGCGATAATGCCAAAATTGCCGATATGATGGCCGCGCATGGCGGTGTCATTGGCATTGGCAAATTGGTGCATTCCTATCCACATTCTTGGCGATCAAAGGCGCCGGTGATTTATCGCAACACGGCGCAATGGTTTGTGTCGATGGAGTCACATGGGTTGCGTGATACAGCACTTGGTGAATTGGCAAAAACGGCATTTTACCCGGCGGCTGGACAAAAGCGGCTGACCTCAATGATCGCCCAGCGACCTGACTGGTGCTTGAGCCGCCAGCGTGCGTGGGGTGTGCCGCTGACCATTTTTGTCAATAAACAAACTGGCGATCCATTGCGTGATCCGGCTGTGCATGCCCGTATTGTCGAGGCGATGCGCACCGAAGGGGCTGATTGCTGGTTCCTGTCTGACGCCAGCCGCTTTTTGGGCGACGACTATAACGCTGATGATTATGAACAAGTGACCGATATTTTGGATGTATGGTTTGATAGCGGGTCAACACATGCCTTTGTTCTGGAAGACCGGGACGACCTAGACAGCCCGGCTGATTTATATCTTGAAGGGTCTGATCAGCATCGTGGCTGGTTTCATTCTTCATTATTGCAATCTTGTGCGACCCGCGGCCGCGCCCCCTATAAGGGCGTGTTGACGCATGGCTTTGTGCTTGATGAACATGGCCGTAAAATGTCTAAATCACTTGGTAATGTGGTCACCCCGCAAGCAGTGATGGAACAAAATGGCGCTGATATTTTGCGGCTCTGGGTGGTGAGTTCAGATTATTATAATGATCTGCGGATCGGCCCGGAAATCATCAAGCGTATGACCGATACCTATCGGCGGTTCCGTAACACCTTGCGTTATCTGTTGGGCGCGCTTGATGGCTATGATCAGGCTGAACAGGTGGGTTACGATGATATGCCCGATCTTGAAAAATGGGTATTGCACCGGATTGCCACTTTGGATGATCGTATCCGCCGCATGACTGAAACC
Source organism: Alphaproteobacteria bacterium (assembly GCA_038151495.1). Classification (GTDB taxonomy): domain Bacteria; phylum Pseudomonadota; class Alphaproteobacteria; order Puniceispirillales; family Puniceispirillaceae; genus UBA3439. The sequence goes on along the minus strand of JAYOVO010000023.1, from coordinate 13,633 downwards.
TATGATTTTCACGGTATTTTTACCGAGTTGCATCAGTTTTGTAATAGCGATCTGTCGGCATTTTATTTTGAGATTAGAAAAGATATGCTGTATTGCGACCTGCCGGGATCAACGGGCAGGCGGGCCTGCCGGACGGTGATGCATGAATTATTTAGCCGGTTAACAGCTTGGTTGGCCCCGATCATCTGTTTTACCGCCGAAGAAGCGTGGCAGGCCTATGTTGGTGACCCGGAAAATTCTGTGCATTTAAGACAATATGATGCGGTGCCTGCGAACTGGCGTAATGATGATATTGACGCAAATTGGTCAACCATTCGTCAGGTGCGTCAGGTGGTTATGAGCGCACTGGAAAAGGCCCGAAATGACGGGGCCATTGGTGCATCGCTTCAGGCCGCACCGCAGGTTTATGTCACCCCGGCCATGCAATCGGTGTTTGATGGACAGGATGCGGCTAGCCTGTTTATTACCTCGGCGGCAACCATCGTAACAGATACGCCGCCAGCCGATGCTTTCCGGTTGGATACAGTGGCTGATGTGGCTGTTGGATTTGCCGTTGCGACAGGTGGTAAATGTGCGCGATGCTGGAAAGTCATGCCCGAAGTGACCGCGGATGATGGTATCTGCAAACGTTGTGATGATGTGGTTGCAACGCTTGCTTGATCGAACAGCGCCATAACGAAAGATGTGCCATGACCGAACATAATGACCACAAAGCGCTAGTGGTGCGTCCCATGCGTCTTTGGTTTTGCGTCATATTTTTCCTGATAATGGTGGCTGATCAGGCAACCAAGCAAATCATGCTGGATTTAATTTTTGATCCGCCACGCCGTATCGAAATTCTGGCCATATTAAATCTTGTCCCAGTGTGGAACCGGGGGATGAGTTTTGGTATGCTAGCTGGTGGTGGGGCCTTGGTGCCTATCGGTCTGACCGGTCTGGCTGTTGCGGTATCTGCATGGTTGTTTTGGATGGTGCCGCGTCTACATCGCGTTCAGCGGCTGGCGGCAGCATTTATTGCTGGTGGGGCCATTGGAAATGCGATTGACCGGTTGCGTTTTGGCAAGGTTGTTGATTTTATAGACCTGCATTATGCTGGCCTGCATTGGCCAGCTTTTAATCTGGCTGATGCGGCGATAACCATAGGCGCGGTGCTGTGGGGCTACAGTATTTTGCGTGAACAGGAGACAAGTCGGATATGAGCAAGCATGTAATGACCGCTGGGATCACAATGGCGTTGCTGATAGGGCTGGCCGGATGTTCGGATTTTCGCCGCGCGGTGGGAACCGAAAAATCATCACCGGACGAATTTGAAGTGGTGGTACGGCCACCATTGTCCTTGCCACCCGGCTTTACCGACCGGCCTGAAGATATTCTTGCCAAAGATAAAAAAGCCACTGGTGTCGATGCTGAAAGCAGTGCTGAAGCGATGCTGGCTGTTGGTAACAGCGCGTCAGGTGATTTTGAACAGCTTTTTGATTTTTCCAATGTGCCTGATGATATCCGAGCCAAAGTTGACGCGGAAACCTATGGCATTCAGCTAGAAAACCGCTTGCCGCTTCAACAGCTTTTTGGCGGTCTGCCAGATATTGGCCCGGTGCTGGATAAGATGGCAGAGGATGCACGTCTGCGCAAAGCCCGGCAGGATGGCCGCCTGCCAACTGACGAGGCGACTTTGGCAACAGATCCGGCAAGTGATGAACCGGTGGCGGTTCAATAGCGAGACATTCAATGGATAAAATACGGCAACTTCCCGACCGGTTGATTAACCAAATCGCCGCCGGTGAAGTGGTCGAACGACCGGCAAGTGCGGTCAAAGAACTTGTCGAAAATGCGCTTGATGCTGGTGCAACAAAGCTGGCGATCACGCTAAAATCAGGTGGTATTGACGAAATCACGGTTCGTGACAATGGCCGGGGCATGGACGCTGATGACATGCAGCTTGCGATCCGCAGGCATGCCACGTCAAAACTGCCTGATGACAACCTGATTGACATTCGTAGCTTGGGATTTCGCGGCGAGGCATTGCCGTCGATTGGCGCCGTGGCCCGTCTCAGCATCACTTCGACAACGGCTGGGGCGCCGCATGGCTGGCAAGTGGTTGTCGATGCCGGGGTGCAACATGGGCCAGACCCAGCGGCGCTGGCGGATGGCAGTGTGATTTCGGTAACGCAGCTTTTCAAAGCGGTGCCAGCGCGTCTGAAATTTTTAAAGACCGAACGCACCGAACAGGGCCAGTGTCTTGATGTGATCAAACGGCTGGCGATGGCGTGGCCACAAGTTGGGTTTCATGTCACCGCGGATGATCGGGTGGTGCTTGATTTACCGGCCACAATGCCGGATCAGGCTGGCCAACAACAACGTATTGGCAGCATTATGGGCCGGGCATTTGCTGACGAAGCGGCGGTTTTGGATGCGGTGCGTGATCAAATTCACCTGACCGGATTTGCTGGTTTGCCAACAATGAACCGCCCAACAACAGCGCATGTATTTTTATTTGTAAATGGCCGCCCGGTGCATGACCGCAGTTTGCTTGGCGCGATTAGAGCCGGATATGGCGATACATTGCCACGGGGCCGACATCCGATGGCAGTGCTGTTTATCACCCTGCCAAGTGCCGATTTGGATGTAAATGTGCATCCGGCAAAAGCCGAAGTGCGTTTTAAAGATGCCGCCGCGGTGCGCAGTTTGCTGGTGGGGGCATTGTCGGCAAAAATGCGTGATGCCAGTATTATGGCCACCGCCGATAATGGCGCCGCAGCTTTGCGCAAATTTGCCGCTCATCCAGCGTCAATAGGTGATGAGGCCACGCCGGGAAATAGGCCGATAAGCTATCTATCAGCTGGCAATGCGGCGCGCTACTTTGCCGCCCCGCCGCATGTGCCTAGCGATATCAGGCAAGCCGCGGCCACGTTTCATCACCCCCAGCCAGATCATGATTTGCTTGCAGGTCAAGCCCCACCAGCCGCCCCGGTTCTGGCGCCGCAAATAGATGATGAAACCTATCGTCATGACCAATTAGGCGCGGCCCGCGCACAGCTCCACAAAACCTACATCGTAGCAGAAACCCATGATGGCATCACCATCATTGACCAGCATGCAGCGCATGAACGGTTGGTTATGGAACAGATGAAATCGGATATCGCTGGGCATGGGGTGACATCACAACAGCTATTATTGCCAGAAGTCGTCTCTTTGCCAGACCATTATTGTGCGGCCATTATAGAGGCATCTGACTGGCTGGCAAAAATGGGGCTTGTGATAGATGGGTTTGGCGAGGGCGCTGTTGTTGTACGTGCGACACCAGCATTGCTTGGCACGCCGGATGTCATTCAACTGGTGAAAGATATCGCTGAAGAGCTGGTTGAACTAGGCGATAGCCACAGTTTGGATGACCGTATAAATCATATTTTGGCAACCGTGTCCTGTCATGGGTCGGTGCGGGCTGGGCGTGCCTTGAATGCCACCGAAATGAATACGCTTTTGCGCGATATGGAAGCCACGCCGCGATCTGGCCAGTGCAATCATGGCCGCCCAACATGGGTCAAGCTATCGCTGGCTGATATTGAAAAATTATTTGGGCGCCGCTAGGCATGTCACCCTGGCGGTTGGTCAGCCGCTAGCCTGAAAAAAATGTAATGCGGCTTTGCCATAAATGCGGGTTTCATCATGGGTCAGAAACGCGGCGGCAAGCTGGTCGTGGTCTATAGTTTCCGATTTATGTGTTTCCAGAATAACAATCGCACCTGCCGCCAGCCCGCCTAATGATTGCAGGGTGATGGCGGTTTTTTGTCCGCCCCCTGTATGATAAGGGGCATCAGCAAATAAAATGGTGGCTGGGGCATGCTGCCAATGCAACAAGCTGGTGGCATCGCCAGCAATGATCTGGCTATGGCGATGCATATCAAGTTTTTTTACATTTGCCCGCAAAACCAACAGCGCGTCCGCGGACTGTTCAATAAAACAGGCTGAAGTTGCGCCACGTGACAAGGCCTCAAGCCCAAGTGCGCCGGTGCCGGCAAAGGCGTCAATGACCACCGCCCCGTGCAAGGCCCGGCCAAATCGTCCGCTATCAAGTATATTAAAAAGTGACTCGCGTACCCGATCAGCGGTTGGCCGGGTGTTAACGGCGTCTAATTTTGTTAATTTTGCGCCGCGGCGGCTTCCGGCTATGATTCGCATGCTCTCCTCTTTTGCTTGCCGTCAAAGTCGCCCGGTTATCATTCGGACCCGGCGGTGCAAGGCCAAGCTGGTCAGCAACGATGCGCGGGCGAATTTCTTCAACCTCGCCATCACCGAGGTCGCCAAGTTGAAACGGCCCGTATGAGACCCGGATCAAACGGCTGACCTGATGGCCAAGATGTTCCATAATGCGTCGGATTTCACGGTTTTTGCCTTCGCGGATTGCCATGGTAAGCCACGCATTGCTGGCCATCTGCCGGTCTAGTTTGGCGATCACCTGACCATAGGTGATGCCGTCAATGGTGACCCCTTTGGCAAGACTGGCAAGTTGCTCTTCATTTACATGGCCTTGCACCCGCACACGATATTTGCGGCTCCAACCAGTCGATGGCAATTCAAGATGGCGGGCAAGATCACCGTCATTGGTCAGCAATAAAAGCCCTTCAGAATCAAGATCCAGTCTGCCAACTGTCATCACCCGCGGCAAATGGCTCGGTAATTTATCAAAGATGGTTTCCCGATTTTTTTCATCACGCGCGCTCACCACCAAGCCGCGCGGTTTATAATAGCGCCATAGCCTGGCGGGCTCGCGTTCAGGAAGCTGTTTGTTATCCACGCTGACAACGTCACTTGGGGACACATTTAATGCGGGGCTATCAATAATTTCGCCATTCACCGCAACCCGCCCGTCGCGAATGCGGGCCTCGGCATCACGGCGCGAACAAATGCCAGCACGCGCAATCCGTTTGGCGATGCGTTCTGGTCGCGGATCCGTATCAAGGGTAAAGCCGGGTTTTTGGTCCATCTGTGACGATGTAAACGGAAACAGGTAAATTGGCAAATTACAAATGCATTTGGAGTTTTGATGGTTTTATGCGACCACAAGAAGATGAAATCATCAGGCCATATGGATGTTGTGATTGACGCCGCCAAGCGTGCCGCGGCGGCTGGCGAAGTGCCTGTGGCGGCGGCTGTTATAGATGCCAGCGGGCAAATTATTGTGGTTGCGGAAAACCGCATGAAACGCGATGCCAAATCAACAAGCCATGCTGAATTGCTGGCGCTTGAGGCGGCCATGAGCATCACTGGCAACAGCCGTCTTGATGGGTGCGATTTATGGGTATCGCTTGAACCATGTGCGATGTGCGCCGGGGCGATTGCGCATGCACGCATAAGGCGGCTGTATTTTGCCGCAACCGATCAAAAGGGAGGCGCTGTTGAATCGGGCGTTCGGTTTTTTGACGCGCCAACATGTCATCATAAGCCAGAAATTTATGGCGGCATTCAGGCGGTCGCTGCACAGCAATTATTGACTGATTTTTTTGCGGTGCGTCGCTGATAGACAGCAATCGCACTAATTGCTGGCAATGTCGCGGCGATAAAACCCTTCTGGCCAGTCGATTTTTGCGACAGCTTCATAGGCGGTGGCACGGGCGGCATCTTGACTATCGCCAAGCCCAGTTACCGCTAAAACCCGGCCGCCAACAGCGGTTAACTGTCCGTTTGCGTCACTGGCAGTACCAGCGTGAAACACCAATTGGTCAGTCTGATTATCAGCCGCCTCAATATTTTTGATGACACTGCCTTTTTTGTAGGCCCCGGGGTAGCCTTGATTGGCCATCACCACGGTTACCGCGTGGCGACTGTCCCACCGCATGTCAAAATGTCCCAGACTGTTATTGATGGTGGCAAGCATCGCACTGACAATATCAGTTCTTAGTCGGGGCAAAATCACTTGCGCTTCAGGATCGCCAAACCGACAGTTAAATTCGATGACCTGTGGCCCGCTGTCGGTCAACATCAGTCCCACATATAAAATGCCGCGATAGGGCGTGCCTTCGCTATGCATGCCGCGCGCAACTGGTTTGACAACCCGTTCCATCACCTCATTTTCAAGCGCATGGGTCAACCTTGGTGCTGGCGAAATTGCCCCCATACCGCCTGTGTTTGGCCCATTATCGCCGTCAAAAGCACGTTTATGGTCTTGCGCGGTCGCCATCAAAATCGCATTTTCACCGTCAAGAAGCGCAAAAAGTGATGCCTCGGGCCCGCTGATTCTTTGTTCAATCACGAGGCGCGTACTAGCGGCGCCGAATTGGCCGTCAAGCATCTGTTTGGCGGCGTCTTTGGCTTGTAGGGCGGTGTCGGCAACAACCACGCCTTTGCCAGCCGCTAGCCCGTCAGCTTTGATCACACAACTGCCAAGTGCATCAATATGCTGGCAGGCGGCGGCGTAATTATCCACTGGATAAAAGGCTGGTTGCGGTATGTTATGGCGTTGGCAAAACGCCCTGGCAAATTCCTTGGACCCTTCCAACTTGGCGGCCGCGGCTGTTGGGCCAAAGGCAGGAATGTTTCGTTCGTTCAGCTTGTCAACCAACCCTAGAACAAGTGGTACTTCAGGCCCGACAACCACCAGATCAGCTGGCATTTTCGTGGCGTAATCGCAAATGGCATCTATATCATCGGCCGCAATGTCAACCAGCTCTCCATAAGGCGCCATGCCCGGATTGCCCGGGGCAATCACCAATTGCTGGGTCAGCGGCGAGTCTGCGATCGACCAAGCCAGCGCATGTTCACGGCCCCCGCTGCCGATAAGTAAAATCTTCATATTTGCTATCCTTTGGTGTTGCGGCGTCGCCAATATGCCATAGTATGAAGCGATTATGGAAGAGGGCCAGCCACAAAAGATCGGTGAGAACGCACCGTATTTCACCATCAGCGAATTATCAAAGGCGATCAAAGTCACCGTTGAGGGGGCGTTTGAATTTGTGCGGGTGCGGGCAGAAATTTCACGGCCAACCCGGGCGGCATCCGGGCATCTTTATTTCACCTTGAAAGATGACCGGTCGACGCTTGCCGCTGTTTGCTGGAAAACCGTTGCCGGTAATCTGGCGGTACAGCCAGAAGAAGGGCTAGAGGTGATTGCATCTGGCCGTTTGACGACCTTTGCCGGACAATCAAAATATCAAATTGTTGTATCGCAAATGGAAATTGCGGGTGAAGGCGCACTGCTGAAACAGCTTGAAGAGCGCCGTCGGCAATTGGCGGCTGAAGGTCTGTTTGACGCAGACCGCAAGAAAAAAATTCCTAGCATGCCAAGCGTGATCGGCGTTGTGACAAGCCCAACAGGCGCGGTGATCCGTGATATTTTGCATCGGTTGAGTGATCGATTTGGGGTGCGGGTTTTGGTATGGGGCACATTGGTACAGGGGCAATCTGCCGCCCCGCAGGTGGCGGCGGCCATTCATGGGTTTGACAATATGCCAAAAGATGGCCCATTGCCGCGGCCCGATGTGTTGATTGTGGCGCGTGGTGGTGGCGCGCTGGAAGATCTATGGGCGTTTAATGAAGAAGAGGTCGTGCGCGCCGTTGCCGCTTGCCAGATACCGGTCATTTCCGCAATTGGCCATGAAACCGACACCACCTTGATTGATTTTGCCGCTGATTTACGCGCCCCAACGCCAACAGCGGCGGCCGAAATGGCGGTGCCAGTAAAATCTGAATTGGTCGCATTAATGGCTGAACTAGATGCCCGCCTAACCCGCGCCGCAGCAAACAAAATCAACAATGCATCGCAACTGCTAAAAATGGCAGATCGGGCGTTAAGTGACCCGGGTGAATTTATCGCCCGGCGTGGACAAATGCTGGATTATGCGGTGAGCGGTCTAGCCAATGGGCTGGAACAATGGCTATCGGCGCGCGCTTTGCGCTTGTCAAATGCAGCTGGGCGATTATTTGCGCCAGAACGCCAGCTCGCCGAAGCCAAAGGCACCCTATCAGAATTAAGCTTGCGCCTGACAAAATCAATGGCGATTGATTTAGAACGCCGCCAACAAGCCATCGCAAATATTGGCCGTTTGCTTGATGCCAATTCATTTGAACGTGTATTGGACCGTGGGTTTGCTTTGGTGACAGATCAGCGGGGGGTGCCGGTCAAACGATCGGCAGAACTGCCAGAACATGCCAATGCCCTGGTCCGCTTTGCTGATGGCCAGCGTCACGCAACATTCGATAGAGATGTTGCCGCCCCGACAAGCCCGCGCCCAAAACCCAAGCCTGCACCGCGGCAAGATCAGCGCCAGAAAGATTTATTCTAAGCCTGATAGAGTTTGGCTATCGCCTGTTTTTGCCGCATACAGACCATGTCTGATCAGATGTCTTTGCCCCAGCGGCGGTGCGGCCAAAACCATTGGTCTGGCTGGGCGGCAATCCATGTTGCAAGCTCTTGATTGATGGCAGTTGCGACACCAAGCACGGCATCGTCTGAACTATCTTGCGGCAGTGCAATCGGGGCAGATATCGTCACCCGGAACCGGCACCCATTCAGCCGTTCGGTGCGCATAAACATGATCGGCACATTTTTTTTAATGGCAATTTTAATGTGGCTGATTGAGGTGTTTGCAGGATGCCCAAAAAATGGCACCGCCATGCCCTCACGCAATTGTTGATCGACCAACAGGCACATCACCTGTTTCTTGCGGATGGCTGTCACCATGCCAAGTGCCGCCTCGCGCCCTTTGCGATAAATATCACCGCCATAATGTTTTTGCCGACGTTCCAGCAGGCCAGCCAAAAGCGGGTTGTTCAGCGGCCGATAGATCGCCGCTACTTTTTTACCAACAGACAGAGCCGCCAATGGGCCGACTTCCCAATTGCCAATATGCGCCCCAATCAAAAATCCGCCGCCGCGCAAAGCCTGCAAATGGTCAAGCCCGACAAATTCAACCCGGTTGGTTGAAGCGAGCCTGCCGATATGCGGATATTCACCCAACACGCGGCCAAGATTATTCCACATTTTTTTCAAAATGGCAGTTTGTGCCTGATGATCAAGGCGCGGAAGCGCAAGTGTGAGATTGCGCCGTGCCCGGCTTTGCCATGGGGTAAGCGGGCCAACAAATCCCAAAAAATAGCCTAAAACAGCACTGGCGATTGCGACCGGCAAGAGACGGGCGGCAAAAAACAGCAGAAATACAAACCCAGCTTCTATCGGCCAGATAAAAATCCGCCGAAAATACCGTCCTATGATTTTTGTGACCGGATCTGCCATTAGCTATTTTGGTGCGCGCTGATGGCCGCCTCAACATCTGCGCATAACGCGCCATCATCATCAATCGCCAGGGCCACTGGTAAGACGACAATGCGTTCGCGCCATTCGGCTGGCAAGCGCACCCAATCTTTTTGGGTTGTCACCAATTGTGCCCCTAGACGCATGGCATCTTCTTGCAGTCTCACCAGATCAGTCTCGCTATAGGGGTGATGATCGGCAAAAGCCAGATAATGTGCAAGATTGCAACCAGCTTTGCGAAGCGTGGCAAAAAATCTTTTTGGCTGTCCAATGCCGGCAAAGGCTAAAATTGGTGTGTCGCCAAGTGCATCAATGATGGTTTGATCGGGCAATAAACTGGCATTAAACCGTGTCAGGCCGGGGGGTAGTTTCGCGGCTATATTGGTTTCATCATCCCCATTGATCAGCGCAATATCCATCTGTTTCACACCAGATGCCAGCGATACCCGCATTGGCCCGGCAGGGATCAAAAACCCGTTGCCAATACCAACGCTGCCGTCAAAAATGCCAATAGACAAAGTTTTGCTGATGAACGGGTTTTGCATACCGTCATCCATCAAAATCACATCATGAATCCCGCGCAAGCTGATGACATGCGCGCCAGCAACCCGGTCCGGGGCCACCAGAACATCGCGGCTTTCAGCAAGCATCAGCGCTTCGTCACCGCAATCATCAATGGTGTGTTGCGATGGATCAACCCACAATGGGGCGTTTACCGCCGCCCCATAGCCACGAATTAAAATGGCCGGGCGATAGCCAGCATCGCACAACCCATCATATAAAAATGCGGTGACAGGTGTTTTACCAGTTCCCCCAGCGGTGACATTGCCAATACAAATCACTGGCAAGGCGGCCGTGCTTTGTCTGGCAAAATGATTGCGTATGGCACTGGCAAAAGCCCAGATGAGCGACAATGGCCATAATAAGATCGACGCAATGCCGCGATGATTCCAAAATTCTGGGGTTTTAATCATGGTTCGCGCGATCACTCTGTCTGGTGAATATATGTCATTTATCTTTATTCAGAACATGGTCAATGGCGCGTGCCGCGACGCTGACCCGTTGATGCGCTATCGTAACATAATCTTTGGCGCTTTTGGCAAGTTTGGCGCGTCGCTTCGGGTCTTTTTCCAGCAGATGAATTTGCGCGGTGATTGTTTTGGCATCGCGCACGTCAAACACCGCATCTGCGGCGGCAAGCCCGTTAAATTCTGCGCTATTTTTAAAAATATGCGGCCCGGTCAAAATCGGCAAGCCAAAGGCGGCAGGTTCCAGTGGGTTATGCCCGCCAGCTGGCACCAATGAGCCACCAAGAAAGACGTAATTGGCAAGGTTGAACAACGTCCCCATTTCACCAAGGCTATCCATGATAAAAATTGTTTCGTTTTGGTCTGGCATCGCGCCGTGACTTCGTTGTGGTGCTTGCCCGGCAAGTGCGGCAATGCTGTCGCCGCGGTGCGGATGGCGCGGGGCAATGATCGTTAGCCACCCCGCCCCAAGCATTCTGGCGGCATCAATAATGATCTGATCCTCGCCGTGATGTGTTGACGCGGCAAGAAACACCCGGCGGTTGGCGGCGGCTTTATGCAAGGTTTGCTGCAGATGTGTGTTGGGGGGTTGTATGTCTGGTAATTTTAGCGATCCGACCACCTGTATCTGCGGCGCATCTTTTGCGGTGCCAATTAAGCGGCGAAACTGGTCAGCCTGTTGCGAATCAACAGGTAAAATCAGATCAGCGGCGGCAAATAGTTGTTTGGCAAATGCCGGGCGCTTCATCCATTTTGCCGCGGCTTTATTTGATAATTGCGATGACGCAAAAATCACTGGAATGCCAAATTGTTTGGATCGCAGAATAAGATTTGGCCAAAAATCGGATTCCATGAAAATGGCGGCAACCGGGCGCCAATTGGCCAGAAATTGATCGACAAAATCTGGATGATCAAGCGGTTGTATCACATGGCTTACTGGCAAACCGGGTTGGTCTGCCATGGCGGCCTGAATTACACCTAGGCCGGTGATGGTATTGGTGGTGATTAAAAATTCATGATCAGGCAAATGATCGGCAAGCGCCCGGGCCAGACGCAACGCCGCCACGGTTTCACCAACGCTGACCCCATGCAACCAGATGCGCCGACCAGAATTTGGGGGTGATCGATTGACGTTTGCGTCAATACGCCCGTAGCGCTCAATCCGCCTATTGGCAAGTTCTTTGCCATTGCGGGTGCGCTGCCACAATATCAGCGGGATAATCGGGCGGATCAGACGCCATATCATATTATAGACAGTCAACGTCATCACGTGACTATGCGCCCGGTAACGGCAATATCAATCATGTCCGCTTGTTCGTTCATGGCGGTTTCAATAGCTTTGCGCGCATCTTCTAGCCCAGCTTTATCAAGCTTTTCGATGGGAATTGGCTGGCCCATGACAAATTGGCCCCGGGCAAAAGGTTTGGGAATAATCAAACGGTCCCACCCGCTGGCCCGCCAATATCGGTCAACCGACCAACACATTGGCACAATCGGTTTGCCAGCCATTTGCGCAATTGATACCGGGCCAGCCGCCAGAATACGCGCCGGGCCGCGCGGACCATCCGGGGTGATGGCAACCGAACACCCCGCATCAAGAACACGTTTCAACCCACGCAATCCGGATAGCGGGCTGCGGTTTGAACTGCCCCATACTGTTTTAACACCAAAACAACCAATGGCATGTGACATCATCCGGCCATCAGCATGCGGTGATTGTAACGCAAATAATGGAAAGTCTGACGGCCATAACCACGGCATGGCAAGCAACCGTTCATGCCAGAACACCAAAACAACGCCATCATTTTGGCGCAAGATATCTTTTATATTCTGGTCATTATGGGCGCGCCATCTCACCGTAACCATCAACATGGCAATGATGGCCCCGGCTGTCCAGCCGACCAAAGCGTTGCCTATCGGTGATCGTATGAGTTGTTTGATCATTGACTATGTGCGCTTTCCCATGCGGCCGATGCCCAAAAAGGACGACGCCC
>JAYOVO010000023.1:0-1264 GCA_038151495.1 Alphaproteobacteria bacterium | reverse complement strand
GCCCAAAAAGGACGACGCCCGGCTTTGTTTTTGTTCTAGGCTAAAATACATAAATAGAAAAGAGGCGCCAGATTGCCGAAGAAGCTGGAGATGCCAAACCAGCATGATTGATCGTTTGAATGATCGAGAGATTGCCGCTAGATTGGGGCGTTGGCCCCGCGCCAACCGGGGCGCCATCATGCCTTTATGCCATCGTGCCAGTATATAGGGCTGGCAAAGCCGATCTTTAAAACCGATCAGTGAAACGTGTTAAGTGAAAGGGATCATTGGGGTAGAAATATATGTCTGACTTGATCTCACCACAATCTTCACGCGAAAAGTTGCTGGTCATCCAGCCGCTTGTCGGTATTGGTGACATGATCTGGCACAAGCCGTGGATTGATTATCTTTGCACGCAAAATGACGTCATATTGGCAACAAAGCCAACGGTGCAAGCGCCGGTTTTATTTGCCGATACCGATGGGCTGGTTGATATTTTGCCAATCGACAGGTCGCAACGTGGCACGCGTGGCCGCCATGATGGCTGGCGCGGGTTTTGGCAATTGGTCGCTGATTTCAAATCAACTGGTGCGCGCCGGGCGCTCATTCTGCATCACAGCCCGCGCTATGCCATTGCGGCCTTTTTTGCCGGGATGACGTCGCGGTGGGGCTATGGCATTGGGCGTCAACGTTTATGGTTGAATAGAGGACAGTTTCTTGAAAAATCGGCGCGCAAAATGCATCCGATTGCCAAAATGCGTATCTATGCAACGCGCAATGCGTTTGCCATTGATCCTGTTTGGCGGCTTAACATTTCGCCCGCGGCTAATAAAGCGGCCGATGAATTTATGTCAGCGCATGCCATCAATGCCGCCTCGGATATGCTGATTCTAGGTATAGGCGCCATGGATGAAGACCGGTGTTGGCCGCTGGAAAAATTTGCCGAGTTCATTACATCACTGGCAAAAAAACGTCCGCAACTGATTTGCTGTTTGATGGGGGCGCCATCAGAACAGCCCTTGGTAGAAACAATCATGCATCACCTGCCGCCACATATCAAAGTGGTAAACGCGATTACAAAACTTGATGTGGGCATTGCCTTATTGGCACGCGCTGGCGGATTTGTTGGCAATGATTCAGGGTTGTTGAATCTGGCGGCGGCGTGCGGCCAACCAGCGCTTGGCATTTATGCGCAAAGCCGCCCACTTGACTATACGCCGAACCTGCATGCTGTGGCTGTCGATGAGTCAATGATTGGCAAGCCTGGGCAAATCAAAACAATTAC
>JAYOVO010000022.1:0-17842 GCA_038151495.1 Alphaproteobacteria bacterium | reverse complement strand
GCACATAGTCGTCATCGACCTTGGCATAAAACGGGTTGGTTGCATATTTGCTGAACCCACGTGCCTCAAATGATTGGATGGCCCGTTCCTGGGTGGCGCGTACATCAAGATTAATCATGGCAAATCCCTGACTTTTTGCCAAAGCTTCAGCTTCAGCCACAATCATTTGTGCCAAACCATGACCACGGGCCCAAGGGGCAACAAAGAATGTGGTGAGCTGGCACACGAATTTTTGCGCCTCGTTATTTTTTGGTGGCCGCACAATTTGGCAACTGCCAGCGATCACCTTGTCGAGTCTAGCAATAATCAGGTAGCGTTCTGGAATCATTTGAACGCCGCGCCAATAATCTTCCATAACCGATTTTGGCGGAGGTGAAAGCCAGCCAAATCCACCGCCAGCAAGGATGGCTTCTTCGGCGGCATCGCACAATTCATGAATATCACGCGTGGTCAATTGATCAGCGGTCTCAACTGATAATTTTGCTACGTGATCGCGCATCATTTCTGCTGTCATTGGTTTAAATCCTTTGACGATTTCACCATTTGGCGAGGCCAACTTGTCTGTTTACAGCGCCATCACTAGCTTTTAACGCTGTGGTCAGAACTTGCGGCCTTTTAACACAGGAAACCCAATTTAAAAAGCCCGATTAGCTGGTTTTGCCGCGCCTTTGCGTACGGCCTGCATCAAACAAAATTAATATCTATAAAACCAAAGGCCAGTAGGAAAATAACCTAGGACTTTGAAGCCTCTTCATCACCAGCTTGTTGCAGACAAGTGGCAATGACATCGGTAACGGCGCGGCAATCGGTGGCAGATAAACGGTCTATATTTTGTGCGAGAAAATTTACCATATAGATCGCCTCTGCACTGTGACCACGCGCATTTATAGTCGGTTTAGGATGTGACAAAGCGGCCAACCGTTTTAACTCTTCTGCATCATCCCAAATCAACCCCAACCACACGCAAATTTGATCAACAAGAACGGCAGATGGTCGGCCACGGGTACCGGTTTCCAGCGCGGATAAATAGGCCGCTGACACACCAAGCGCATCTGCCTGCTGATGTAAGGTGCGGTTTTTACGTTGCCGCCAGTCACGAATTTTCACGCCAAATGGTGTCATCAGCGCCGCCGCCGTAACAACACATAAAAAGCGCCACTGCCGCCATCTGCTGGGCGGGCTTCTGCCAATGCAAGAACCAGCCCTGACAATGGTGGCCGTTTCAGCCATCCCGGCACATGCCCTTTTAACACCCCCGCACCCTTGCCGGTAATCACCAATACACAACGGCATCCCGCATAAGAGGCGTCTTCGATAAATCTTTGCAATTTTATTTCTGCACGAGCAGCGGTATGACCGTGAAGATCAAGACGCCGGTCAATCGGAACATCACCGCGAAACAAACGTCTTTGTGTCCGGCCATCTAGTCCGGCCCGGTCTCCCTCTCGCAAATCAACTGGCGAAGGTGGTTTCACGATTGTGGGTGAAGACGCCGCTGGTAATGGGCTTTTTTTAGATATTTTTGGTGCCGGTTTGGCCGGGTGTGCCGGTTGTTTGACCGTTGGTAATGACGATATGGGTTGGTTACGACCTGGCAACGGCGTCACACGTTGCGTTACACGCTGCCACAAGATTTGATCTTCATCTACATCTTGATTGGCAGGAGGTTTATGTCGCATCACATCACTATGGCGTTAGCTATCGTCGTCAGCCGATTCTGTTTCCGCTAGCTTCCAGTTTGGATCGGCCAAGGTAAGGTCACGTTCGAAAGTCCAGATATCGATGAATTCGCGTGGTTCGGTATCGCTGTCATCCATGATATCCCCATGCTCATCACGCGCAATGCGGGTTTGTGTGGTATGAAAATGGACAGTGATCGACGCCACTGAATCGGCAAGTTCAACATTCAGGATGCTGACTTCACGAATGTCATTGACAGTGATTTCAAGTGTTTCTTTGGCCGCGGTACGGTCATGGATTGTCTGCATAAAGCTTTGAAGCAATTCATAGCTAAGCAAGCGTTTAAGCTGCGCCTGATCACCTTCGGCAAAGGCTGTCAGAATCATGTTAAACGCCGCTGTTGCCCCTTGAATGAATTCATTTTCATTAAATTGACGGTCAGCACGGCGCAAAACATCAAGCCCGCTTCCAGATATTTTTGCAGATTTATCAGCCGCCTTTGGAAAGGGGATCGGCGCATTTGGCTTGTCTGCAAAACTCTCTTTTGCCTGTTTGTCCTGCGGTTCTTCATAGCCGGTGCGCTGGCCAAGGACGGAGCGCAACCGCAAAACCAAAAGAACAGCGATGACAGCAAAGATAAGAATATCAATGAACGGCAAATTAGCCCCCTCTATCCGGGTTTCCATCAGAATTTGACGAACATCATTGTAACCAAGTTTAATGATGTTTAACTATAGATGGCATATGTGGATGGTGAAATCCAGATGGTAGCCAAAATGATATGCCAAAAATTTTGAAATTGAGGTGGTGACGCATCTATGGGTCTTTTTTTCCTTTTCGGATTCATTTTATGGGGTTGGGCAGAAATGTCCGCCTTTATCTATATCGGTGGTGAAATTGGCGGACTGTTCACACTGCTCGGCATTTTTGTCACCGCCATTATTGGATTATCGCTGTTAAAAAGTCAGGGTAGCGCGGTGATGACAAAAATCCGCACTGATTTGGCACAAGGGCGCGCCCCGGTTGGATCTGTCGCCGATAGTATCTCACTGGCTGTTGGTGGTATTTTGATGCTGATACCTGGCTATGTGACCGATGGTATTGGTGTTTTGTTATTTATCCCGGGGCTGCGCACAATTGTCGGGGCGTGGATGTTGGATCAATTGGTCACAAATAATCGGTTTAAAGGCTTTGTCCATGTTGGTGGACAGGGCGGGGTTGGTAGACAGGGCGGGTTTTCGGCGCATAACCCACGGCCTTTTCATGACGCCGATGATGTTATAGAAGGTGATGCTACCGAACATGGGCCACCAAGCGACCGTTTGAATAGGCGCTAGTTGCGAACATGGCTATCTTGCCGCCGCCCGACCAATCATGATAGGACCAAATGGCTCTATACAGCTTTAGCTAGATTTACAAAGGAACACCCAACATGGCCGAAACTGAGAAGAACGCACAAAATGGTGCCCAAGCCGATGCGCATAAAAAAGCTGATCGTCAGCTTATTGTCCACGCACAATATATAAAGGATTTTTCCTTTGAAAATCCAAACGCACCAAAAGTTCTGATTGAAAATCTTGGTCAGCCTGATGTTGAAATTAATGTCAGCGTTGCGGCAAAACTTATTGGCGATAACCAATATGAAGTATTATTGAATCTTGGTGCCAAAGCAGTTGCTGGCGAAACACCCATGTTTCTGGTCGATTTGACCTATGCTGGGCTGGTATCTCCACAAGGTGTCACCGGGGATGATATCAATCCGCTGATTATGATCGAAGCGCCGCGCTTGTTATTTCCGTTTGCCCGCGCGCTGATATCAGATGCCACACGTGATGGTGGATTTATGCCGCTAAATATTCAGCCGGTCGATTTTGTCGCTGTTTATCAGCATAATTTGGAACGGCAAGCCGCGGCGGCTGCAGAACAACCAGCCAATTAGGCCTTTAGCCAGAAGTCTTTAGCCAGATCGGGTCTTTTAATTTGGCCAAAAACGCATCATGCGCCGCTGTTTCTTCGGCAGTTGGCGCATGCGGGCGGATTGGCCGCACTGGCTTTTTATCGCGATCAATTTGCAACATAGACGACGCCTGCTCGGCATCAATCGCAACCGCCGCAGTATCATTTTTGTTTTCAGCCCCTAGCGACAAGCCGGGCTGACGGCCGCCGAGCAGTTCGACATAAACGCTGGCCAGCAAATCAGCGTCAACCAAGGCACCATGTAAATCACGGTGACTATTATCTATTTCAAAACGGCGGCATAAGGCATCGAGATTAGCTTGTGCGCCGGGAAATTTTTTGCGGGCCATCGCCAATGTATCAATGGCCCGGTCCATCGGCAGGGGCGGGTGCTGAATTTTATCAAGTTCAGCATTAATAAAGCCCATATCAAAGCTGGCGTTATGGATAACAAGCGGCGCGTCGCCGATAAATGACAGAAATTCATCAACAATCTCAGCAAATACTGGCTTGTCGCTTAAAAATGCACTTGTCAAACCATGCACCGCCACCGCGCCGTCATCAATATCACGTTCTGGATTGATATAGATATGTAATTTCTTACCTGTTGGCAGATGATGCATCAGTTCCAGCGCACCAATTTCAATAATGCGATGCCCATCACGCGGACTTATACCGGTTGTTTCTGTATCAAGAACAATTTCACGCATTCATTTTTACCTTTTTGATATGTCCGGTGCGGCGGTGATCTGATCGAGCCAAGTAAACAGATGCTGGCGGGTTATATCGGGGTCGAGGTCTGTATCGAGAACAAAATCGGCACGCTGGCATTTTTCACTGGCTGGCATTTGCGTGGCCAAAATGCCTGATAGTTTTTCCGCCGTCATACCCGGGCGGGATAATGCACGATGCCGGATGGTTTCTTCGCCGGCATATACCACAATCACATAATCGCATAATCCATCACCGCCAGTTTCATATAATAACGGCACATCAAGAACAACAATCTGACTGCCAAGACGCTGTTGATCTTGCAGAAATTGATCACGATGTTGCCGTACCAGCGGATGTAATATTGATTCTAGTTTTTTGCGATCAGCTGGATTAGCAAACACATGTCCGCCAAGTTTTTTGCGGTCAATGCCACCATCAAATGCCCCTATATCCGGGCCAAATGTGGCAATGATTTCCGCCACCGCCTGTCCGTTTGCCGCCAGCAAGCTATGCACCGCTGCATCAGCATCGTGAACGGCGATGCCCGTTTCACGCATCCAGCCAGCTACTGTTGATTTACCCGAAGCGACACTGCCTGTCAGACCAACAATAATCATGCAAAACGCTCCACTGGCGATAAACCATGTTCACGCAATATGCCGAGCAATGGCAACAGCGGCAAACCCAATATATCAAAATGGTCACCATCAATTTTGCTGAAAAGTGACGTGCCAACAGATTCAATCTGATACGCCCCGGGCGACCATAGGGCGGCATCGCCAATATGCTGGATATAGGAATCCGCAAACACCGAATCAAACTGGCGCATGGTTAATGCTGATTCGGCCAAATGATGCCATATGCGTTGACCATCACGAAGTAACACAATAGCTGAAAAGAGCTTATGCGACTTGCCAGCCAGCCAAAGAAGCTGGTCTTTGGCCACCGCGATAGTGGGTGGTTTATTGATAATTTGCCCGTCACAAACAAGAATTTGATCAGCCCCAATAACATAAGCCGTAGACGATCCTGTCTGCGTGGCGGCAAGGCGTTGTGACGCTGATTGGGCCTTTAGAAATGCAAGAAGCACGGCAATATCTTCTGGCATCATATCATCAGCTAACGCACCAGCCCGAACCTGGGCCTCGTCAATAGCGACTGGTAAAATTTCGAAATCAATACCGGCAGACCGTAGAATATTTTGCCGGGCGACACTGGCTGATGCCAATAGGATGGTGGCATTTGGCAAACCAAGAAAGGGCCTAGCAAGGTGCGCCGTCATGATCGCGATTCTTGCCAATTTGTATAGAGCTGAATAACCGCGGCAGCGGTTTCTTCAACCGATCGGCGGGTTACGTCAATCACTGGCCACCCCTGTTCAGAAAATAAACGGCGGGCATTGCGTATTTCTTCGGTAATCTGGTCGACATCAGCATAGGTTTGATTATCGGTATCAGCCATTGCCACCTGACGTGTTCGGCGCACCTGACTTAGCCGCTTTGGATCATTGGTTAACCCAACAACAAGTAGATTCACCCCATCAAGATAATGGAGTGGAAATGGCACCTTTGGCACCAATGCGTAATTGGCAACTTTATAGCCGCGATGTGCCAGATACATAGATGTGGGTGTTTTTGATGTGCGTGATACCCCGACCAGCAAAATATCTGCCCGGTCCAATTTTCCCATATTCATCCCATCATCGTGGCTGACAGCAAAATCAACAGCGGCAATGCGATCAAAATAAGCGGTATTTAACCGGCGTTGGCCACCAGGTAAATTCTGTGTCGCCTGACCAAGAACACGGCCTAATAAATTCACCACCGGGTCTAAAATTGATACCGCCGGAATGCCGCGCGACTGGCACGCATTGGCAATCATGTCACGCATGTCATCATTTACAATACTCATCAGCAACACACCGGGATTGCGATCCAAGCCAGCACAAAGCGAGTCCAAATGCGCCTCGGATCGCACCAATGTCCACACATGCTCAATGGTTGTCACATTTGGAAATTGCGCAATACAGGCACGCGCCACTTGATGAACTGTTTCGCCGGTTGAATCAGACACAAGATGTATGTGCAATGTTTGTTTTGCAGTCATACAAATTGGTTTAAGCCAGATTGATGATCCTTGTCACCTGTTTCATGCCAAGGACAAGCTGATTTGCCAATGATATTGCCATAAATAGGCACCGATACATATCAACACCGCCTGTGTATATAGACAAATTGTCTGGGGATTGTTTTTACAGCCTATGGTACGGCATATATGTTATGCCCATAACATTGCAATTTGCTCACAAGTGGATAAGTGAAAATTACAACTCATAGATTTGCGGGAATAAGTTAATTATGCATTGTTTTTATTTGTAAAAATCATAATCAAATTGTGGATAACAATGGTCTTTATCAAAGCATAAATGGGTATTTGCACTTCTCAACAAGACCCACTAAAACAACTACCTAATATATATATTTATATAGTGATTAGAGAAAAACATGACCGACAATCTATTCTTAAAAACCATCAACGGTCATAAACAAAGCCGCACACCTATATGGATGATGCGCCAAGCTGGACGCTATTTGGCAGAATATCGTGCTGTTCGTGCCACCCAAAAAGATTTCATTTCATTTTGTCTTAATCCTGAACAAGCATCAGCTGTCACCTTGCAACCAATTGCTAGATATGGATTCGATGCGGCCATTATTTTTTCAGACATTCTTATGGTGCCATGGGCATTGGAACAAAATGTTCGGTTCAAACCAAATATTGGCCCGCTTCTTGACCCATTAGACATCCCTGGGAGAGTTGATCAAAAATTAATCGATGATCTTGCAAATAAATTAGCCCCGGTGGGCAACGCAATCCGACTTACAAAAGCAAATTTATCCCCAGAAACGGCCCTTATTGGATTTGCCGGTGCGCCATGGACCATTATGACCTATATGGCCGAAGGTGGATCTTCACGCGATTTTGCAAAAACACGCGGATGGGCATGGCAATATCGAAAAGAAGTCGATGCGCTTTTGGACAGTTTAATTGAATCAACCATATCTTTTTTAGCCTTACAGGCTGAAGCCGGGGTTGATTCGTTAATGTTATTCGATAGTTGGGCAAGTGCGGTACCGGCGGCGCAACGGCAATGGCTGGTGATCGACCCCGCCAGAAAAATTGTGGATGGATTGCGCAAAAAAGGACACAAACAACCAGTTATTGGATTTCCAAAAGGTATTGGTGAAGGGTTGATATCTTATGTTGAACAGTCTGCGGTTGATGCTGTTGGACTGGACCATGGGGTTGATCCGGTTTGGGCTGATCGAAATTTACCGAAAAATTTTCCCGTGCAAGGAAATTTAGACCCGTTAAGTTTGTTGCAAGCTGGGCCAGAAATGGTGAAAGATATTGACCATATTCTTGACGCATTTGCATCGCGACCACATATATTCAATCTTGGACATGGAATCACACCACCAACGCCGATTGAACATGTTCAATTGATGTTGGATCAAGTGCGACAACATGAAAGATAGGACAGGCACAATATGTATTATGATGTAATCAAAGCACTGCATATTTTATCAGTGATTTCTTGGATGGTGGGTCTGCTCTATTTGCCTCGTCTTTTTGTGTATCATGCCGATGCTGAAGTTGGCACGGTACGCGCCGAAACATTTAAAGTGATGGAACGGCGCTTGCTCAAAGCTATTATGACGCCGGCAATGATCGCCAGTTTTATTTTTGGCATATGGATGATCGCGTTAAATCATGGGCTTGTGTTTGAAACATGGTTTCAAATAAAGGTTGCGGCGGTGCTGGCCATGGCCGGATGTCATGGTAAATTTTCCAAAATGCGGCGGTTATTAGAAAATGATGTTCAACCATTATCATCAAAAACCTATCGGATCTGGAATGAAGTTCCGACAGTGTTGATGATAATTATCGTATTTATGGCTGTTTTAAAGCCGTTTTAGCGCAAAAATACCCGAAACCAGTGCAAAACGATCGTCTGGTTATCAAGCCGGATTGACTTTTTTAATAAATCAGCACAATAATCAAATATCCGCAAATCTGCGGGGCTTACAGTATTGTTTGCATTTCCCCCCCATCAGAGCCCTAAACATGCATCTACAGGAACTCAAAGCGAAATCTCCCGCTGATTTATTGGCCTATGCCGAAGATTTGGAGATCGAAAACGCCAGTACCTTGCGCAAGCAAGATATGATGTTCGCCATTTTGAAACAGCTTGCAGATAATGACGTTGCCATTTATGGCAGTGGTGTTCTGGAAGTGTTGTCAGATGGGTTCGGATTTTTACGGGCACCTGAGTCAAATTATTTACCTGGGCCAGATGATATCTATGTATCGCCAAGCCAGGTGCGCCGGTTTGGATTGCGTACTGGTGATACGGTTGAAGGGGAAATCCGCGCGCCAAAAGATGGCGAACGCTATTTTGCATTATTGAAAATCGAAACCATCAATTTTGAAAATCCC
This sequence comes from Alphaproteobacteria bacterium, assembly GCA_038151495.1. Lineage (GTDB taxonomy): Bacteria > Pseudomonadota > Alphaproteobacteria > Puniceispirillales > Puniceispirillaceae > UBA3439. The sequence goes on along the minus strand of JAYOVO010000022.1, from coordinate 8,992 downwards.
GACGCCGTCCGGCACCGGATAAATTTTGATAATCTGACGCCGCTTTATCCGGAAAGCAAACTGACATTAGAATTGCCGTTTAATCCGGATAAAAAGGATAACACCCCGCGGGTTATTGACTTAATCTCGCCAATGGGCAAAGGCCAACGTGGTTTGATTGTTGCGCCGCCGCGTACCGGTAAAACAATGATGTTGCAAAGCATCGCCCATGCCATTTCAGAAAATCACCCAGAAGTATATCTGATTGTACTGTTGATTGATGAACGTCCAGAAGAAGTGACCGATATGCAACGGTCAGTGCGCGGTGAAGTGATTTCATCAACATTCGATGAGCCAGCGTCGCGCCATGTTCAAGTTACTGAAATGGTTATAGAAAAAGCCAAAAGACTGGTTGAACATAAGCGCGATGTGGTGATTTTACTTGATTCAATTACGCGTTTGGCCCGCGCCTATAACACCGTGGTGCCATCGTCCGGCAAAGTGTTAACTGGCGGTGTTGATGCGAATGCTTTGCAACGGCCAAAGCGATTTTTCGGCGCGGCCCGCAATATTGAAGAAGGCGGGTCATTGACCATTATCGCTACCGCGTTGATTGAGACCGGATCGCGCATGGATGAAGTGATTTTCGAAGAATTCAAAGGCACCGGTAACAGTGAAGTGATATTGGATCGTAAATTGTCTGATAAACGGACATTCCCGGCGATTGATATCACCAAATCTGGCACGCGTAAGGAAGAATTGCTTGTTGATAAAGGCACATTGGCCAAAATGTGGGTCCTGCGCCGCATTTTGATGCAAATGGGGCCGGTTGATGCGATGGAATTTTTGGTCGATAAGCTGAAAAATTCAAAAAGCAATGATGATTTCTTCGACCAGATGAACAGCTAGGTCAAAATAAGCTGACCGTTATTTAGCTGGCTTTTTTCATGGGCAATAAGAAACGCTTTACGCGCCACATTATCTTTATGGCTTGGCGCGAGCTGACTACCCCCACCATAATGCCCAATTGTGCCATTTTTGCGTATCACCCGGTGACAAGGGTAAATAATGGGTATGGGATTTGTGGCACAGGCGGTACCAGCGGCCCGTGCGGCTTTCGGGGCGCCAGCGGCGGCGGCAAAGGTGGCATAGCTGATGGTTGTTCCAAAAGCGATGTTGGCCATGACATCCAGCCAATGTTGGCGCGCTTGGCTGACCCCGGCCGGGCGTAACGGTATGGTAAAAGCCGTCAGCCGCCCGGCAAAATAGGCTGTTAATTGATTAATTGTTTCACGTGAAACATCATCTGGACGATCTGGGTCTTTCCAGCCGATTTGATTCCAATCCAGACGAACCAGGTGGGCGCCATCTGAAATGGCACGAAGCCAGCCAACAGGCGTTTGACAGCTTTGATGACAGAAATGATTGTGGTGTTCGTGCATAATGACCGCTCCTTTTATCAGATTTGGGCAGGAAACAGCCGGTATATCTGGAAACGGTCGTAAAATAGGCTCTTGTTGTGAACGGCGTTTCACTTTACCACAACCCTAGCATTGACCTTTCATTTTGCAAAGCGCACGCCGATGACGTCTGTTGATACAATTTTTGCGGTGGCGACACCGCCCGGGCGGTCAGCCATTGCGGTGATCCGCATATCCGGGCCAAAGGCGGGTCTGTCGCCCGCATTATTTGCGGCAAATTGCCCAGCCGCCGGACAGTTCTGTTTGGCCCGGTTGCGCGTGGGTGATCAGGTTATCGACGAAGCCATGATTTTATTTATGGCGGCGCCTAAATCGAGCACTGGCGAAGATGTATGCGAGATTCATTGTCATGGCAGCACAGCCGTTATTCAGTTGATTCTGGATATATTGACCAAATCCACTGGGTTTCGTCTTGCTGATGCAGGTGAATTTACCCGCCGCGCCTTTATCAATGGCAAAATGGATTTGCTAGCGGTTGAAGGGCTGGCTGATGTGATAGAGGCTGAGACGCCAAACCAGCTTTATCAGGCGTGGTCACAAATAGATGGGGCTTTGCGTGGCCCGGTGTCTAGATGGCGGGCTGATCTCATCTCTGTGGCGGCACAATTAGAAGCGTTGATTGATTTTTCCGATGAAGATCTGCCAGATCATGTTGAAACCACATTGCGGCAACATACATCTGCGCTCATCACCGATATTGCCGCCATTTTAGATGATGACCGGGCAGGTGAATTGATTCGCGATGGGGTTGTTGTGGCACTTGTTGGGCCAGTGAATGCAGGCAAATCAACCATTTTAAATGGGCTTGCTGGGCGCGCTGCCGCCATTGTGTCTGACGAAGCTGGCACAACCCGCGATATTGTGTCGGTGCGTCTAGATTTAAATGGGGTGCCAACCAGCATTCTGGATACAGCTGGCCTGCGCGATAGCGCTGGCACTATCGAGGCAGAAGGGATCCGCCGTAGCATTGAGGCGGCCCAGCATGCCAATATTGTGGTTTTGGTTGCTGATGCGTCATCCAACCATTGGCAACAGGATGTTGATTATATTTCTGGCCGTATGGGCCGGGTTGATCTTCTGGTTTTGAATAAAATAGATCATGGTGTGCCAGCCACCGTTCCAGCAGACGCGATGTTAATTTCGGCGCAAAACGACCATGACATCACAAAATTGATGACGCGGCTTGGCGCGATGATTATTCCGCATAATCAGGCACAAAATAGCGCCATCATCACAAGATTGCGGCACCGCCAGTCATTGTGTGACGCGCATGATTCGTTATGTGCCGGTCTGCGGCATGATTTTCACAAGGCACCAGAATTGGCGGCAGAAGATTTTCGGCAAGCCGCCACGGCACTTGGCCGCATTACTGGTGATGTTGATGTTGAAGAATTGCTAGGGCAGATTTTTTCAAGCTTTTGTATTGGAAAATAGCCGAAAACGCGTCATAAGGATGGCGGTTAACGGCCATAGTTTGATAGGCAAAATGCAAAATGAGCAATCGCTATGATGTGATCATTGTCGGTGGTGGCCACGCTGGATGCGAAGCGGCGGCGGCGGCGGCGCGTATGGGCGTGTCTGTTGCTTTGGTCACCATGCGCCGTGATCGTATCGGCGAGATGTCTTGCAATCCGGCCATTGGCGGGCTTGGGAAAGGCCATCTTGTGCGCGAGATTGACGCGCTGGACGGCATCATGGCCCGGGCCATTGACCGGGCGGGTATCCAGTTCCGTATGTTAAATAAATCTCGCGGGCCAGCGGTTCATGGGCCGCGGGCACAGGCTGACCGTGCGCTTTACCGCCATGCCATACAGGATATATTAGCTGGCTATCAAAATCTGACCATTATTGAGGCCGCGGTTGGTGATTTGCAGATTGAGGCAGGCCGGGTCACTGGGCTAATTACCGAGACAGGTGATCACTATCTGGCAAAGGCTGTGGTGTTAACAACCGGCACGTTTTTGGGCGGCGTGATCCATCTTGGTGATGAGCGCACCGCCGCTGGTCGCATTGGTGAAGCCCCATCCAATGCACTGGCGGCACGTCTTGCGGCTTATGATTTGCCATTAGGCCGTTTGAAAACTGGTACGCCGGCACGTCTTGATGGGCGGACGATTGATTGGTCTGGTCTCGATATGCAGCCGGCTGACGACCCACCTATTCCCTTTTCCACACTGACAGATCGGATCACCGTGCCGCAAATTTCCTGCGGTATCACCCGCACAACGGCAAAGACGCATCAAATTATCGCCGAATCGATTCATTTGTCTGCGGTTTATAGCGGGCAGATTTCTGGTACAGGCCCGCGTTATTGCCCGTCAATTGAAGATAAAGTGCATCGGTTTGCCGATAAATCATCGCACCAGATTTTTCTCGAACCCGAAGGGTTGGATGATCCGACGATTTATCCAAATGGCATTTCAACCTCGTTGCCGCGCCATGTACAAGACGCGATGATTGCCACCATTCCGGGGCTGGAAACGGCGAAAATTCTGCAATATGGATATGCAATTGAATATGATTTTGTCGATCCGCGGGCATTGCGCCGGTCATTGGAAGTAAAAAAATTGCCTGGCCTTTATCTTGCCGGGCAAATCAATGGGACAACTGGCTATGAAGAAGCCGCGGCCCAGGGGCTGATTGCCGGTATTAACGCCGCTATGGTGGCGGCTGGCGGGGCTGATACCGCGCCATTCGTTCTGGATCGGGCAGATGCCTATATCGGGGTTATGATTGACGATTTGGTCACGAAAGGCGCTCCTGAACCCTATCGTATGTTCACATCACGGGCTGAATATCGGTTAACCTTGCGGGCGGATAATGCTGACCAGCGTTTAACTGATCGCGGCATTAAAATTGGCTGTGTTGGGGCTGAACGGCGCCAAAGCTGGGGTGATAAAAAACAAAAATTAACCATGGCCAGAGACTTGCTAGCCGCGGTTACTGGGTCTGCCAAAACCATAGCCGCCGCTGGCCTGCCCGCCCCGCGCGATGGCGCAAAACGAAGCGCCGCTGATCTGTTGTCGCTTGAATCGGTTAGTTTTGCTGATATTCAGTCCTTATGGCCTGAATTGGCGGTAATCCCAGATTATTTACATGCCCAGCTGGCGGCTGATTGCCGCTATGCTGGTTATGTTGGGCGTCAGCAATCTGATATCGACGCATTGCGCCGCGATGAGGCGGTGCTGATCCCGCCGCATACGGATTTTACCATGGTGGGCGGCCTGTCGGCTGAATCATGTGATATTTTGCAGAAATATCAGCCAGAAACCATTGGTCAGGCCAACCGATTGCCGGGCTTGACCCCGGCCGCGGTTGTATCTGTTTTGCGGCATGTGAAACGCCAGCAGATGGCGGCAAAAGCCGCGTTAAAATCGTGACCCCAGAGGCATTTGCCGCGCGTTTCGATGTTTCACGTGAAACATTGGCGTCATTATCAGCCTATGTGGCCTTATTAGAAAAATGGCAGCCCCGTATCAATCTGGTGTCGCCAGCCACATTGCCAGATATTTGGCACCGGCATATTTTGGATTCAGCACAATTGCTACCGCATCTGCCAGCGGTTCCGGCGCAACAGCGCTGTCAAATCTTGGATATCGGCAGTGGGGCTGGTTTTCCTGGGTTGGTTTTGGCCATTTTGGGGGCCGGTGATGTTCAGCTTGTCGAATCAGATCAGCGTAAAGCGGTATTTTTGCAAACCGTCATTCGGGAATTGGGACTTTCAGCCCGGGTTAGTAATCAGCGCATTGAAACCCTGCCCGCCTGTCAGCCTGATGTCATTACCGCGCGCGCCCTTGCCCCTATGCCAAAATTAATGTCACTCATTGCGCCTCAGCTTCACAATGGTTTGACCTGTCTGTTTTTAAAGGGCGCCTCCGTCGATGAAGAATTGACCAATTTTCAAACTTATTCCACTATGGTCCCGCATCTTTATCCAAGTGTGACCAATGAAGATGGTGTGATTGTCAAACTGACCACGCCGCAATGACGATCTGATGGATGCCGCTTTCTTGCTGTGACGTAGCGGTAGCTTTATCAACTGACCGAGACCTGAAATTTATGACCAATACAGCCCGCATTATTGCCATCGCAAACCAAAAAGGTGGCGTTGGCAAAACCACGACATCGGTCAATTTGGCCACGGCCATGGCCGCCTGTGGGCGGCGTGTGTTGCTTGTTGATTTTGACCCCCAAGGCAATGCCAGCACTGGGTTTGGTATTGATCTTGACGCGCGGCGTGACACAAATAGCTACCGGCTATTAACTGGTGAGGTCGATGCCAGTGAAGCTTGCCATAAAACCGATATATCCGGTCTTGATATTTTGCCAGCTATTGTCGATTTATCGGCGGCAGAAATTGAACTGGCGGATGTTGACGCGCGTGAATTTCGTTTGCAAACGGCCCTGCAAATGGTGGCGCATCATTATGATTACATTTTTATTGATTGTCCGCCATCGCTTGGTCTTTTGACGGTTAATGCATTATGTGCGGCTGATTGTGTGATTGTGCCGCTTCAATGTGAATTTTACGCGCTGGAAGGGTTGTCGCAACTCATGCGCACCATCGAAATGGTGCAACAAGGACTCAATCGAAATCTGGTTGTTCAGGGCATTGTTTTGACAATGTTTGACAGCCGCAATAAATTATCCGAAATGGTCGCCAATGATGTGCGTTCACATTTTGGAAACCTTGTCTATCACACTGTAATTCCAAGAAATGTTCGCATTTCTGAAGCGCCATCTTTTGGCCAACCTGTGTTGATATACGATCTTAAATGTGCGGGTGCGCAAGCCTATGTGGCATTGGCCGCTGAATTATTATCGCAGGAAAAGGAAGCGGCCTGATGGCGTCTAAACCTCCCCAAAAATCTGCCACTGCCCCAAAATCAGCCGCAACAACGCGCGGTCTAGGGCGCGGCTTATCAACCTTGCTTGGTGATAGCGGTATTGCGGCGGCGGCAAATCAGGCGGCCCCGTCTGATAACCGCGAATATCAGCAAATACCGGTGGAATGGATTAATGTTGGCCCATGGCAACCGCGCCGCAAGTTTGACCGCGAACAGCTTGATGAATTGGCTGGTTCGATCCGCCAAAAAGGTATTGTCCAACCTATTTTATTGCGGCCGACACCTAATCAGCCAGGCCGGTTTCAACTTGTTGCTGGTGAACGGCGCTGGCGTGCGGCGCAAATGGCGCAACTTCATGACATACCATCTGTAGTTCGATATCTAACCGATGCCGAATGTTATGAAATTGCCTTGATTGAAAATATTCAACGGCAAGATTTATCGGTGATTGATGAAGCGCAAGGCTATGCCAATCTGCTTGAAATCAATCGCTATACACAAGATCAACTATCTAAAATTATTGGTAAATCGCGCAGTCATATCGCCAATCTTTTGCGGCTTCTTGGGCTGCCGGAATCGGTTCAGGCCTTGTTGCGGGATGGTGAATTGACAATGGGGCAGGCACGGCCATTGGTTGGCCATCCGCAGGCTGAATTTTTGGCAAAAACAATTGTTGCAAAGGGACTATCGGCGCGACAGGCCGAAGCGCTGATTAAAACTGCGGTAAGTGGGGCAACCCCAGCGGCCCGTCAACCTGCCACAATTGAAAAATCAGCCGATATAAAAGCCATTGAACAACGTGCGGCGGTTCAATTGGGATTGGCCATGTCAATTAAGTGGAACGAACAAGCCGAAACGGGCCGGGTACAGATCGACTGCCAGTCGTTGGAACAGATGACATTGATTCTTGATAAGCTTGGCCTGTCTGATGAACGCTAGCGAAGATGCTCGTGCATCTTTTTATGCGCCGAACCCCACTAACGCCGGGCGCGTAAACACAATCCTAACAGGCTTTGTGATGTAAATGTCCGGTCATCTATGCTTTTAGATTTAATATTGATTTCAATATCTTGCAAACGATTTACCATATCCATACAGCGCTGTGGTTGCCAGTTTTTAAGATGCCTGATCAACGTATCTTGCAATTTAAAGTGAACTGGTGGACGCAACCCTCGGACAGCGTTTTGTGGCGATTGTCCGGCTAGAACAGCATATCCCAGCATACCCAGCTGGTTAAAATACGTCTGGCATCCGCGTATGATCATCACGCAATTGGCTTCTTCACGCCACGCCTTGCCCAACGCTTTTGATAACGCTGGCACATGCCCAGTGGCCACGGCATCGGCGACATCATCAACCGCCAATACCGCGCTATCACCAAGTGCCTCTGATATGGTTTCCAGAGTGAGGGTGCCGCCCGGTCCAGCCAAAAGCGCGAGTTTTTCTATCTCAGCTCTGGTGGCGGCATGGTCACTGCCAAGCCGCGACGAAATAAGCGCCAGCCCGTCACGATCTACAGACACATTATCCTGCCGAAAGATGGTTTGTGCCAATTGCCGGATATCCCCATCATTGTCTGGATAGCATCCTATGGCGGCGGCTGTATCTGATGATTCAAATAATTTTACTACCGCATGTTTTGTGGTGGTGTCGCTGGCATCAATGATCACCATGGAATCATGAATGGGCTTGGCCAAAAGCAACTTGCAGGCGTCCAGCAGTTCTGTCCCGCTTGCCTTGACCAGCACCAATCTGGTGCCAAACATGGGAATTTCCGCCGCTGCATCGGCTATTTTGCCGGGTTCGCCACCAAGGCTCGCGCCGCTGATACGGGTGACAGAAAACACATCATCTAGATCATCACTATAAAGGGTGGCGAGTTGTTGGCTTCGGCTGGATCGCAAACCGGAATCACTACCATGTAACAGAATAGCGCTAATTTTGTCTGGCGGTTTGGCAAGAAAGCTGGCGATTTGCCGTGGCGCAATCTTCATCAGCCCTGCCCGTATCTAGTTATCAGCATGTTCGAGGAAATAGAGCTGAATACGCTGGGCCACGCGCTGGGCGATTAATTTGGCCATCCGGTCACGCGCATGCAATTCAGATTGATCTTGACCAAAAAGCGACGATACCGTGCCAAGGGTTGCATCAGCTGTGACTGTATCTTGAAGCAAAACATCACCACTGCCTTGTTTTGTCAGCTTAAAACTGGCAACCATCGTCATTTTTTTAAAGGTTGAGCTGACCCCTCTTACCGATAAGGTACTGCTTGATGATACTGAAATTGACGATGTTAGCTCATAAGCGGGAATGGATTGCCCATATAGATAGAGGGCTTGTCGTAACGCGCGGCTATAGAGCTGTCCGGCGCGCCCACCCGTTTCCACAACAGATACAGAGCTGACTTCAGCGCTGACAGATTCATCAAGCTGGCCAATATTAACCGTGCTGCATCCGGCAACAGCCAGCAACAATGCCATGCAATATGCGAACTTTAATTTATGCCACCACATTGATAATCCTGTTTTGGACAACAATGACCTTTTTCGGTGTTTTGCCATCCAGATACCGTTGGACAGAGGTTGATGCCAGCGCCAGTGATTCGGCCACATCATTCGGACAGTCTCGTTCCAGCTTTATGGTATCACGAAGTTTACCATTTACCTGAACACCAATTTCAATTTC
>JAYOVO010000021.1:13588-18432 GCA_038151495.1 Alphaproteobacteria bacterium | reverse complement strand
TAAAGAGATGGCTGGGGCGGTAGGATTCGAACCTACGATACACGATACCAAAAACCGATGCCTTACCACTTGGCCACGCCCCAATCCGATTGGTCGCTGCAATTTAGCGACCAAGTGTCTGGCAATCAACCCTGTTCTTGCGCTTGAACCCAGCAAAATGTGGCTTATTTGCCAAATGATGCGAAAGATCATGATAAAACGCCGTCTGTTGGCACATCTAAGGGATGTAGTTTTGTTGCTTTCGCCCAGATACCGTCGCTTTTGAATGCCGCCGCCGCAAGGCTTGCTGTGTTGATATCGTCAAAAATACCAAAACAGCTGGCACCGCTACCCGACATTTGGGCGGCGCGGCATGTGGGTATCTGGCGTAGCCGGGTCAAAAGACCATTTATTTCCGGGACAAATGCAGTAGCGGCCGCTTCCAAATCATTGCCAAACTCACATAAACGCAGCGCATCATCATCGGTGATCTCAGGTAATGGCCGATTATAGGGCGGGGTTAGTTGTTTAAACACGGCGGCTGTCGACAAAGGCACAAGGGGGTTGACCAGAAGCAAGGCGCCAGCGTGAATTGCATCAAGCGGATGGATCACATCGCCGGTGCCTTTGATACGGTGCGGTGTTGACGCCAGACAGACCGGTACATCCGACCCAAGCTTGGCGGCAATGGCAAAAAGCTGGTCATCGCTAAGTGGCGTTGAGGCCAGTTTGTTTAAGGCGCGCAATGTTGCCGCGGCATCGGCTGACCCACCGCCAAGCCCAGCCCCCACTGGAATTTCTTTATCAAGAATAATCGCGATCGGCCCACAAACACCTCCATTGGCGCGAAACGCGTCGCGGGCGGCGATTACTAAATTTTCGCTGTTGCCTGTGGCTGTCAATGCTGGCGCAAAGGGGCCGCGCCCACAAAAACTGTCATGGTCTGCCGGGCTGATAGAAATCTTGTCGCCAAATTGGCAAAACACAACAATCGAATCAAGATTATGCAATCCGCTGTTGGTTTTGCCATAAACGCGCAAACATAAATTGACTTTGGCTGGGGCCAATACTGTGATCATCGGCTCATTGCCCTGCCATCGGCAATCCAGATGCCAGCTTTTTTTCCAAATCAGCTTGTAACGCGCTGTCCTTGGTTATTTGTGCGGCATAGCGCCATTTATATTGCGCCTCATTATGCCGGTTTGTTTGCCAATAAGCATCGCCAAGATGCGCAATGATGACCGCGTCTTCAGGTTCAAGCATTGTGGCTTTTTCCAAAAATTCAACAGCCAGCTGGTAATTGCCAAGCTGATAATGCACCCAGCCAAGCGAGTCGACGAAAAATCCGCTATCCGGCCGCAACCGCACCGCCTGTTCAATCAGTTCGATGGCTTGTGTGAGGTGACGCCCGGATTCCGCCCACCAATAACCAAGATAATTGAGGGTAAAAGGGTCATCGGGGTCACGTGCCAATGCGCCTTTGAAATATATTTCTGCTTGTTCGTCTTCATCCAGCCTTTCATGGGATATTGCCAGATTGCGATATAAATTCGCCGAATCGAACCCTGTTGCAATGGCCCGTAAATAGCTATCACGCGCTTTTGCATATTGTTCGTCGCGCCGATATAAATCGCCAAGCTCTTTGAGAAGATATCCATTGTCTGGGCGCCCTATGACATAGGCATCAAACCGCTCTATGGCTATGTCTAGATTGCCTGCGCGGATATCAATGTCATTCAAAAGCAATAGCCGAGGCAGCGCCCATATGCTGGGGTCGTTAATCTTTGCTAGCGTTGATCTAGCCCGATCAAATTGCCCCAGTTCAAACCATGATTGTGCCAGAAAAAACCGCGCCGCATCATGTGTCGGGTCAAGATAGAGCGCCAGTTGCAAACGCGCTGGCACCATGTTGATAAATTGCGGGTCACGATAGGCCAATGCCGCATCAATAATCGCGTTGGCAATAAATTCAGCCACACCATCAGGTGGGGCAAGTTGATCTGGGCCAATTTGATTATGATCAAAACTATAGGGCAGTTTGTTCAATAGCGCATTGGCTGTTTGGCTTTGCTTTGCCCGGGCCAATATGCCGGCGGTTTGCAAGGCTGCTTTTGCTGGCAATGTCGGTGACCTGGCAAGGCGCGCGGCGATATCACCAGCTTCATCCTGATAACCAAGATATTCAGCCATCAATGCCAATTGCACCTGTATAAAAATCGGCAGACCATTTTGGTCTTGCGCCAGAATTTTGCCGGATTCGGCAAGATGTGCCAGACCAGCATCGCCCTGACCGCTCGCAACAAGCGCCCATGATTTAATTACACCAGCCAGCGGCGTTGCGGTTATGTCCTCGGCCAGCTGGTCTGATAGCACAATCACCGCGTCCCAGTCAGCCGCGGTAATGGCTTGTGAAATGGCTGGTTCAACAGTGAATGGCACTTTGATATTTATCGATTCAAGCTGCCGCGCTAATGCCGCCGCCATATCAATATTGCCATCGCGATATTGTGTCACAAACCCTTGTTGTAATAATTCTGGGTTACGTTCATCGGGTTGCAGTGTTGCCAGATAAAAATCGGCAGAGGCTGTGACATCGTTAAAATAAGCGGCCTGTCGTGCCGCCAGAAAATGGCCAGCCCGCAAATTGACTGGGGCGGCTATGTTGGATGCGATAACATGATCTGATGTGACTTGTTGTGTTTGGCAGGCGCTGGGCATCAAAAACATCGCCAGCCATATCAAAACAGACCACGGTAATCTATGCCCAATCGGGCCGATGTGGTCTGTTTTATTTTTTTGCAAAACGGCCTCACATATTTGGATAATTTGGCCCGCCACCACCTTCTGGGCTGACCCACACAATATTTTGCGTTGGATCTTTGATATCACAAGTTTTGCAATGAACACAATTTTGCGCATTGATTTGCAATCTGGGATCACTGCCATCGTCATTGCGCACGATTTCATAAACGCCAGCCGGGCAATAGCGTTGTTCAGGTGCGTCATAGAGCGCCAGATTATGGGCGATTGGCACCGATGCGTCTTTTAATGTCAGATGTGCTGGCTGGTTTTCTTCATGATTGGTACCCGACAGAAACACCGATGAATTGCGATCAAAGCTCACCACGCCATCTGGTTTTGGATACTCAATTTTTGGCGCGTCACTCGCCTTTTTTAGCGCCAGATGGTCGGCGTGATGGTGCAATGTCCATGGGGCGCGGCCAAAAAACAAATAGGTATCAAGTGCCGCATGGGCAAGTCCCAGCCATAACCCTTTGGCAAACCCAGGCCGGATATTGCGTACTTTATATAATTCTGTCCACAGCCAGCTTTTTTGCAATTTATCAGCATAGCTTGCTGGTTCATGCCCGGTTTCCATTGAATCAAGCGATTCAAAAATGGCTTCGGCTGCGGTCATGCCGGATTTCATCGCGGTATGCGTACCTTTGATTTTCGGTACGTTCAAAAACCCGGCGGTACATCCCACCAGACAGCCGCCCGGAAATGTCAATTTTGGCACTGATTGAAATCCGCCCTCATTCAGCGCCCGCGCGCCATATGACACGCGCCGCCCACCTTCAAACACATCACGCACAGCCGGGTGGGTTTTAAACCGCTGAAATTCTTCAAAAGGAGAAAGGTGCGGGTTGCTGTAATCCAGCCCCACCACATAGCCAACTGCCACTTGATTGCCATTAAGATGATATAAAAATGACCCGCCATAGGTATCACTTGCCAATGGCCAGCCAACCGAATGCCATGCCAGACCCGGTTTTGATTTTTCCGGATCAATATCCCATAATTCTTTGATGCCAATAGCAAATGTTTGTGGGTCTTTGCCTTCACGAAGATCAAATTTTTCAAATAATGTTTTGGTCAGATGGCCGCGACAGCCTTCGGCAAAAATGGTTTGTTTGGCATGAAGTTCCATGCCGCGCATGTAATTGTCGGTAGGCTGGCCATCCTTGCCAATGCCCATATCGCCGGTGGCGATCCCTTTGACCGCACCATTTTCATCATACAGCACTTCGGCCGCTGGAAAGCCCGGGTAAATTTCAACGCCAAGCGCCTCGGCCTGTTCACCAAGCCAACGGCAGAAATTACCAAGCGATATAATGTAATTGCCGTGATTATTCATGCTTGGCGGTGTTGGCATGCGGATCGCTGATGATTCGGTCAGGAACATAAATTTATCAGCGGTCACCGGCGTATCAAGCGGTGCATTCCGGTCTTGCCAATCAGGGATCAATTCATTCAGGCTTCGTGGTTCCAGAACGGCGCCGGACAAAATATGCGCGCCCACTTCGCTACCTTTTTCAATCAGACAGACTTCAATGTCGCGGCCCGCCTCGGCGGCAAGTTGTTTTAAGCGGATGGCGGCAGATAACCCGGACGGCCCGCCACCAACCACAACAACATCAAATTCCATTATTTCGCGTTCCATTGTTCTTTCACCTTTTATGTGCTGATCCGGCTGGTTCTGTCTGGAAAATATTTTTCCTTTAAAGCACCATATTCAGCCTTGATTTAAGCTTCAAGATAATTGCTAATTTTTCCCCAACATGCGACCATTAGTCTGATCAGTGAAATAGCCCAAGACCCCCCAAAATTCGACGGATTTTTGTATGATACCGCAACAGTTAACACAAGATCAGCTTATCGCCATGCTGGCCTGGCAGGTTGAAATGGGGGCTGACGAGGCGGTGTTGGATAAGCCATCACTTGATCCGCAAGACCGGTTATCATTGCATGATATTTCTGGGTCTAGCCCAGCGTCATCTGCCAGTGCGTTATCAACCAGTTTGCCGTCTGTCAATTTGCCGCCGCAATCCACAACAACCAATTCTGGCCCAACAATATCTGGC
>JAYOVO010000021.1:0-13488 GCA_038151495.1 Alphaproteobacteria bacterium | reverse complement strand
TGTCAATTTGCCGCCGCAATCCACAACAACCAATTCTGGCCCAACAATATCTGGCCCAATGGACAGTCTCGCACCGGCCTCGGTTCAGCCACAACCCCCATTGCCGGTCGCGCTTGATCACATAGATAATTTGCCTGATTTAGCCACTGCGCTTGGCCAGCTTGATAGCTGTCCACTCAAACACACCGCCAGCAACATGTGTTTTTCTGATGGCAATGCGGGGGCGCGACTGATGATTATTGGCGAGGCGCCTGGCCGTGATGAAGACCGGCTTGGGGTGCCATTTGTCGGGGCGGTGGGTCAGTTCCTAGATCGCATGTTGGCCAGCATTGGCCTTGATCGCAGTGGGGTGTATTTGACCAATTTTTTACCATGGCGCCCCCCCGGCAACCGCACAGCAACGGCCGAAGAAACCGACATGTTGTTGCCATTTTTATATCGTCATATCCAGTTAGCAAACCCTGAATTGGTGGTCATTCTTGGCGGTACTCCGGCAAAAACCATGTTGCAAAGTGGTGATAATATTTTAAAGCTGCGGGGGCGTTGGCAAGACATAGATTTTGGTGATGGGGTGATGCGGCCAACAATGGCAAGCTTGCATCCAGCGTATCTGATGCGCTCGCCGGCACAAAAACGTCTGGCCTTTGATGATTGGTACGGGCTGTATCACCGGCTTGGCAACCAGCGTGGCAACCAGTTTGGCAATAAGACGCCGCCAGCAAGTGCCTAGTGCTGGTATCATATGTCCAAAATGATTGCATATCACGGCTTGGCCGGGTACCAAATTGATCTTGTAGCAGTCGTGCAGGCACAAAATAGTGATAGCGGGTAAAGCAGTATGACATTCAGCATTTCACCTCGGCCTCACGCCGCTGACCTGTCTAAATTTGCTATGGGCATAGAGCGCTTTTTGCGGCGGTTTTTGATTTTGGGGTTGGCCCAGATTATGCTGGTCATGCCGCTATCCGCCAATGCCATGCTACCAACCCCATTATCCGAATTTGACGCGGCGCAATATTTACGGCTTTTTGATTTGCAACAGCAAGGCAATATGAAACAAGCCACGCGCGAAATGGGCCGCTTGGAAAATCCGCTTTTAAAAGGCCATCTTCTGTCACAGCGCTATTTGCACCCCACAGCGTGGCGTTCAAGCTATGCTGAATTATCTGCTTGGTTGAAGCTTTATTATGACCATCCAGATGCCAGCCGCATTTATTGGCTTGCCAAGCGCCGCAAACCCAAAAATACAAAAGATCCAAAAAGCCCGAAACCCGGATATTTAAATGGCTATGGGCATGCCGGTCTTTATGGATATCTTCCGCAAATTCCGTCAGATAGGGCTGGCCGCGCCGCGCCATCACGCACCGCCAATGTCGCCCGGTTGGTGCGCCGGGCCATCCGCCGGGGCTGGCCGACAGGTGCGCTTGATGTGCTTAAAAATCCAGACAACAAGCGGTATCTGACAAAGGCTGAAGAAGGCCAGCTTCGCGGCGAAATTGCCCATGCTTATTTTATTTTTGGCGTTGATGCGAAAGCCATTCGCGAGGCGCGTCATGCCATTGGTGTTGGCAAATCAGATGCGTGGCTTGGCTATTGGGCAGGCGGTTTAGCGGCATGGCGCAGTGGGCAACATGAATTGGCAGGACAGTTTTTCCGTAGTCTTGTTGATTTGCCAAAGATTTCTCCTGGGCGGCGCAGTGCGGCGGCATTTTGGGCGCACCGAGCAGAACTCCGCGCCGGGTCAGCTTCTAAATCGGTCGAGTATTTGACCATCGCGGCGCAGGAAGTTGATAGTTTTTATGGCGTTGTGGCACGTGAAGCACTTGGGCAAAAGGTAACGCTGTCTTTTGATTTGCCACCATTTGACGATAAATTTTTGCCGTGGCTTGCCGCTCGCCCCGGTGGCCAGCGTATATTTGCCTTGTTGCAAATTGGCAAAACGCATTTAGCCGAACGTGAATTACGCTATTTGTGGATGGAAATGCCCACAGAATTTCACCATAGCGCAATGCGTCTGGCGGCCGAACATGGCATGGCCGGCCTGTCATTTCGCATTGCTGAAATCATCCGCAAAGAGACAGGCAAAAGTTGGTATGGTGCGCTGTATCCGCATCCGCTATTCAAAACTGATTTCAGCATTGATGAAGCGCTTGTCTGGGCGGTATCGCGTCAGGAATCTGGATTTAATCCCCGCGCCAAAAGCCGGGCCAAGGCGGCAGGCTTGATGCAATTAATGCCGGCGACAGCCTCATTCATTGCCAAAGACCGGGGCTATCGGGGCCGCAAACGGCATCAGCTTTTTGAACCAGAGGTCAATCTAAATTTAGGCCAAACCTATTTGCATCATTTGTTGGATGAACCGTTGGTCGAAAAATCTCTGGTACGGTTGCTGGCGGCCTATAATGGGGGGCCGGGCAATTTGCGAAAATGGTTGCGCACGGTTGACCATCAGGATGACCCCTTCTTGCTTGTCGAATCAATGCCGGCCCGCGAAACCCGCTATTATGTCAAAAATGTCATATCAAACCTTGGCATTTATCGGTTAAGGTTTAACCAAACAGCACCGGCTTTGACCAGCCTAGCCGCTGGTTCAGGCGGTGTCTTTGTCCCCGGCGCGGCAACAGCGCAACCGACAGAATAGCGATAGCTTAAAAGGCGATAGATCGATGGATCATGAAAAACGTATTGATAAATCAGTCCCCTTTGTAGCGGTGAATATTGCTGTCTTAACCGTGTCTGACTCGCGCCGTCTGGAGGATGATAAATCTGGTGATCTGTTGGCTGGGCGTGTGGCTGAAGATGGGCATCATCTGGCTGATCGCCGCATTGTTACAGATGATTTTGATGCCATTACGTCAGTTGTCAACGCATGGGTGCAGACAGATTCAATCGATGTCGTGATCGCAACAGGCGGCACTGGGTTGACCGGACGCGATGGCACGCCAGAAGCGTTCCGATCTATTTTTGAAAAGGAAATAGAAGGGTTTGGTGAACTGTTCCGTTATATTTCATTTCAAAAAATTGGCACCTCTACGATTCAGTCACGGGCGGTTGCGGGGGTTGCTGGTGGTACCTATTTATTTGCCTTGCCGGGGTCACCATCTGCCTGCCGCGATGCGTGGGATGAAATTCTGCGTTATCAGCTCGATATTCGTCACCGCCCCTGTAATTTTGTGGAAATTATGCCGCGTCTTGGCGAATCTGCAACCGTGCGCCGCGGCGGATAATGCCCGATTTATCGCTTGAAACAAGCTGTGATGGTTATGTTATTGGCATTGATGAGGCTGGCCGCGGCCCTTGGGCGGGGCCGGTAACAATCACCGCGTTATGGCTGAACCCAGATGCCTATGATCAGTTGCCAGATGATATTAATGATTCGAAAAAGATAAAACCGCACCGGCGGGCCAGCCTTGCTGATGTTTTGCAGATGCCGCCGCATCTAAATTGTACGATTTCTAAAAATGTCGACGATATTGACCAGCATGGTGTTGTAAAAACGACATTGATGGCGATGGCAGAAGCCGCCGCCGGGGTGATTGAACAGATGGCCAAGGCCGGCATTAATGGGCCAACCCATGCCCTTGTCGATGGCCCGTTGCTACCAAAACAGATGCCGTGTGCCAGCACAGCGGTCATTCGTGGTGACAGCCGGTCATTATCAATTGCCGGGGCGTCAATCATTGCCAAACACAGCCGTGATCTGATTATGCAGGCCCTGGATACGGACTGGCCCGCATATGGGTGGCGCCAAAATAACGGCTATGGCACCCGCCAGCATCAACAAGCACTGGAAAAATATGGCATATCCCCGCATCACCGCCGCAGTTTTGCACCAATAAAGCGGCTGGTTGAGACCGCCAATTCCACCCCCGATCATTATTAGCGACCAACGCTCGCGACACAGCCAGCATTTTTTTACCCTGATGGCACAGATTTGCGGTCAAGCACCGCAAGCTGATATGCCGACCTACTAGATAAATGCGCTGTTTCAAATTTTAGCCACAATATATTGTGTCACTTGAAGAAAAGCCGATAACTAGTTGACTTATATCAATTATGTGATTCTTTTAGAGGAGGATGACAAATAAATAGTCGTTTCAAAACAGGTTAAAAGGGCCGGTTTCGTGGCAGAAAACAAAATTATACATAGTGATTGCATTACCGCTTTGCGCGGCCTTGCCGATCATTCGGTTGATTTGGTGTTCGCCGATCCGCCCTATAATTTGCAATTGTCCGGCGACTTATCACGCCCTGATCAAACGCATGTCGATGCGGTGAAAGATGCGTGGGATCAGTTTGATTCATTTGCCGCTTATGATGAATTTACCAAACTCTGGCTGACCGAAGCGCGCCGCATATTAAAACCAGACGGCGCGATTTGGGTCATTGGCAGTTATCATAATATTTTCCGCGTTGGCGCGATATTACAGGATCTGGATTACTGGATTTTGAATGATGTGGTATGGCGCAAAACCAACCCGATGCCGAATTTTAGAGGACGTCGGTTTACCAATGCCCATGAAACCCTGATTTGGGCGGCACGGTCGCAAAAATCCCGGCATGTCTTTAATTATGAAGCGATGAAAGCGCTGAATGATGATGTGCAAATGCGTTCTGACTGGGAATTGCCATTATGTACCGGCAATGAACGATTGAAACAGGCCGATGGAAAAAAGGCGCACCCGACACAAAAGCCAGAAAATTTGCTGGCCCGTGTTATTTTGGCGTCGACCCGGCGTGATGACGTCATTCTGGATCCATTTTTTGGCACAGGTACGACAGGCGCTGTTGCCAAAAAGCTGAACCGGCAGTTTATTGGCATTGAACAGGATGCCACCTATGTAGATATTGCCCGCCGACGCATTGCCGCGGTGACGCCAATCGATTCCAAAGACCTGCTTGAGACCCAACCGCGTCGGGCCTTGCCAAAAATCCCATTTGGCAGCTTGATAGAGCGCGGCTTGCTAAACCCCGGTGACAAGCTGTTTGATTCGCGCAAACGGTTTTCCGCACAGGTGCGCGCCGATGGGTCGTTGGTGGCCAAAGATAAACAATCTGGGTCTATTCATGTTCTGGGGGCCAAATTGCAAAATCTGCCATCATGCAATGGCTGGACATTCTGGCATGTGGAAAAAGCGGGAAAAACACTGGTGATTGATGAGTTGCGAAACCAAGTCCGCGCCGAAAATGATTCCACAACCACCCATTAACCCCTAACGCAAATTAATCCACGCGCATCAATTCGTGCGCATAAGAGGGGTATATAAAAAGGGCACATAAAAAAGCAGCACCAGAATATCTGGTGCTACGGCTGTTTTTTCATGCATGTGATTGCCTTGTTAGGCAGGTATCAAGCCGCTTGATCTTCGGCCTTTTTTTCCAGACGGCGGGCATGCAGGATCGGCTCGGTATAGCCTGATGGCTGCTCGCGGCCTTTAAAGACAAGGTCGCATGCCGCTTTAAACGCAACCGATTCATCAAACCGGCCTGCCATTTGCTGATAGGCGGGATCACCGCTATTTTGGCGATCAACAACCGCGGCCATTTCTTTCATCACATCCATAACGAGGGCTTCATCACATACGCCATGGTACAACCAGTTGGCGATATGTTGTGATGAAATACGCAAAGTGGCACGGTCTTCCATCAACCCGATATCGTGGATATCTGGCACTTTTGAACAGCCAACGCCCTGATCAATCCAGCGCACCACATAACCAAGAATGCCTTGTGCATTGTTGCGCAATTCAGCGCGGATATCGTCATCATTCCAGTTCGGGCGGCTGGCGACTGGCACCGTCAGTACGTCACTGCGATTGGCGCGGGTACGGCTGGCCAATTCAGCTTGGCGGGCAAAAACATCAACCTTGTGATAATGCAACGCATGCAATGTTGCCGCGGTTGGTGATGGCACCCACGCGGTATTGGCACCAGCTTGTGGATGGCCAATTTTTTGTTCAATCATGGCGGCCATCATATCTGGCATGGCCCACATGCCTTTGCCAATTTGGGCGCGGCCACCAAATCCGCAAGCCAGTCCGATATCCACATTCCAGTCTTCATACGCCCCAATCCATGTAGATGCTTTCATATCACCTTTCCGGATCATCGCCCCGGCATCCATAGATGTATGGATTTCATCGCCGGTGCGATCAAGAAAGCCAGTATTGATAAAGGCAACACGCGATTTTGCTTCGCGGATACATTCTTTCAAATTGACCGTGGTGCGGCGTTCTTCATCCATAATGCCAATTTTGATGGTGTTCTTGGCCAGCTTAAACAGATCTTCAACAGCTTCAAAAATCTCGACTGCAAAGGCGACTTCTTCTGGCCCATGCAGTTTTGGTTTGACGATATAAATTGATCCGGTCAGCGAATTGCGCTTATCCGCAAAATCGGGGAGCGCGCCAGCAACGGTCATAAAGGCATCCATGATACCTTCGGGGATTTCGGCACCATTCGACATGGTGATGGCCGGATTTGACATCAGATGCCCGACATTGCGCACCAGCATCAAGGCCCGCCCCCGCAATTGCTTTTGCTGGCCGTCAGCGGCTGTATAAGGCTTGTCACCATTCAGCTTGCGGGTGAGTGATTTACCGCCTTTTTCAAATGTCTCGGTCAAGGTGCCACGCATCAATTCCAGCCAGTTGCGATAGGCCAGCACTTTGTCTTCTGCATCAACCGCGGCAATGGAATCTTCCAGATCAATGATGCTGGTCAATGCGGATTCGGCCAGCACATCATTAATATGGGCGTTATCTGCACTGCCAATGGCGCCGCTGTCATCGACAATAATTTCAAAATGCAGGCCGTTATTGATCAGAATAACCGAATCAGGGGCTGTGGGTGCGCCGGTATATCCGACAAATTGGCTGGCATCAGCCAGTCCAACAGTGCCGTTACTGGTGGCAATTTGTAACGCCCCATCGACAACCGAAAAGCCGGTCACATCATTCCAATTTGCCGCCGCTAGTGGCACCGCATCATTCAGAACGCCCCGAACATAGGCAATGACCTTGGCACCGCGTACCGGGTTATAGCCCCCACTGCGGTCTGCGCCGCCATCTTCTGAAATGGCATCTGTGCCATAGAGCGCATCATATAAACTTCCCCATCTTGCATTCGCCGCATTTAATGCATAGCGCGCATTGGTGACAGGTACGACAAGCTGTGGCCCGGCGATGGTCGCAATTTCATCATCAACATTTGCGGTATCGATGGCAAAATCTGGCCCTTCTGGGCATAGATAGCCAATCTCGGTCAAAAAGGCTTCATAGTCTTTTTGATCAATACCGCCACTGGCATTATCTTTCAGCCAGCCGTCGATTTGTTTTTGCATTTGGCCACGTTGTGCCAGCAAGTCTGCGTTTTTTGGTGCCAGCCGATGCACCGCTGCATCAAATCCGTCCCAAAAAGCCTGGGCGGTAATTGGCGCACCGCGCAATAGATCGTCATTTACAAAATTGTAAAGTTCCGTCGCAATCGTCAGACCGCCATGAGATGTTGTATTGCTCATAATTTGCTCCAGCTTGGCACTGTTGAGGTCAGAAATTTGAGGGTGGCTTTGCCAGCAAGCGAGGCTTGCAGCGCCTTTCTAGCCTATGCAACCCGGGCTTTCAAGTCTTGCATTCCGCCTGCCAATTTAGGCCAGCCGCGCCCAGCGCTGTCTCAATATTTTTAACAAGCCTGTCAAGCGCTTCAATACTGTTGCCTTCGGCGCGAACCACCAGTGCCGCTTCGGTATTCGACGCGCGCACCAGCCACCAGCCATCCACCGTACGCACCCGCACACCATCAATCAAAGTCAGGTGATCATGGTCATAATGGGATTTCGCAAAGGTTGATAGCCGTTCCATAAGCGGGAATTTTTCGGTGTCTGAACAGGCAATATGCAATTCCGGGGTGGCGTGTTGATCTGGCAATCCGTCAACAAAATCGGTGATCGATTGGCCGGTGCGTACCATTTGGCTAATCACCCGAGTCGCGACATAGAGCGCATCATCAAACCCATAAAAATCATCGGCAATAAAGATATGCCCAGACATTTCACCGGCAATTGGTGCATTTATTTCCGCCATACGTTTTTTCATATGGCTATGACCGGTTTTCCAAATCTGCGGATCTCCGCCGGCTTTTTTAATCAAATCAAGCGCCATATCAGATGATTTCACATCCAAAATAACCGGCGCATCTGGCCGCCGTTTCATAATGTCCTGCGCAAGATAGGCGGTCAAAAAATCGCCGGGGACTTGTCTGCCTTTGGCGTCAATGACACCAATGCGGTCACCGTCACCGTCAAACCCTATACCAATTGCCGCTCCAGATTCGGCAACAGCCCGTCGCAAAATATCCAAGGTTGCTGGATCGACCGGGTTTGGATGGTGATTGGGAAAATGGCCGTCAATATCAGCAAATAAAACCTGATGCTTGCCTGATAGCTTTTCGGCAATCGCCGCGGTTGCCGGACCTGCCGCACCATTACCGCAATCCCACACCACCGATAAATCACCGGCATCGGTCTGTTGCAACAGGCGGGCCACATAAGATTCAAACACCGCGGTCTGGGTCACGTTGCCACCGTCAACTGGCATCACACCAGCCGCGCTGATGGCGCCAAGTTGCTGGATATCCTCACCAAAAAATGACCGGCCATTCATAACCATTTTAAAGCCATTATGGGTGGGTGGATTATGTGACCCGGTGACCTGAATGGCACCATCACATTTTAATGTGACACCTGCAAAATACAGCATTGGCGTTGGTCCACAGCCAATATCCAAGACCCTGCCACCAGCTGTTACCAGCCCGTCGATCAGCGCCGCGGCCAGCGCTGGTGATGACAACCGCCCGTCGCGGCCAACAGCAATTGTGACCCCATGCCCACGGTCTCGAAGACAGGCGACAAACGCCATGCCAATCGCATAGGCATCAGCTTCGGTCAGGGTATCTTGATAGATGCCGCGGATGTCATAGGCACGTAAAATTGTCGGGGCAAAATGATGTGTATTCATCCGGTGCGCTCTGCCAGCCAGCCACGCAAGCGCTGGTTTAAATCGTCGCGTTGCAGGGCAAAGGCAATATTGGCCTGTAAAAACCCGATCTTTGAACCACAATCAAACCGTTCTCCGGAAAATCTAAAGCCATGGAATGGTGCGACCCCAATTTGTCTGGCCAAAGAGTCGGTAAGCTGAATTTCACCGCCAGTACCGCGGTCTTGCCGGTCAAGCTGGCCAAATACCCCCGGTTCAATAATATAGCGGCCAACAACAGCGATATTTGATGGTGCTTGTTCTGGGGTTGGTTTTTCAACCAGTCCAGTGACCTCAACAAGCTGTCCATCATCTTTTCCGGGGGTCACGATACCATAAGACTGGGTTTCATTTTGTGGCACATCCATCACCGCAACCATATTCCCGCCGGTATAGGCCGATAGCATTTCGCCAAGACAGCTTTTGCCCAAAATCAGATCATCGGCAAGTAGCACCGCAACAGGTTCTGATTGCGCCAGATGGCGGGCACACCAAACTGCATGTCCTAATCCGGCTGGTTCTTGCTGGCGTACATACATGACCGATCCCGGGTTGCGCATCATTTGCTGCACCGTACCTAGGGCTTGTTGTTTGTTTTTGGCGCTGAGGGTGGATTCCAATTCAAATGAATGGTCAAAATGATCTTCGATGGCTGATTTGTTGCGGCCAGTGACAAAAATAAATTCCTCAATGCCAGCATCGGCGGCTTCTTCAACAGCATATTGGATCAAGGGTTTGTCAACAATCGGCAACATTTCCTTTGGCAGGGCCTTTGTGGCGGGCAGAAATCTTGTGCCAAGGCCACCGACAGGGAAAATCGCTTTTCGCACTTTTTGCATCTTCATATCCTGAAACTATGCGGTCGTTCGAACCCGCCTTCTAGCTATCCCTAAGACTTAGAGACAGATGTCATGCGGGTCAAGGATATAGCCTGTACTGGATATCATCACCATCAAAATGGCGAAACCTGGGTTCACGACCTGGCAAATCATGCAGACATATTGAAACTCTGTATAAAGCCAGCTATCACATCACTAGATAACCAAAAAGGTGCTTGCAATGAAAATCGCGGTAATTGGAACAGGCTATGTCGGGCTGGTATCAGGTGCCTGTTTTTCTGAATTCGGATTTGATGTGACCTGTGTCGATAACGACCCGGATAAAATTGCAAGGATTACCGCTGGTGATATGCCAATTTATGAACCGGGCCTTGCCGACCTTGTCGGGCGGAACGCGGCTGGTGGGCGGTTGCATTTTACTACCGATCTAAAGACAGCGGTGGCCGCGGCCGATGCGGTATTTATTGCAGTCGGCACCCCGACACGCCGCGGTGACGGTCATGCTGACTTGTCGTTTGTCTATGGCGTGGCACGCGAAGTGGCGCCTTGCCTGAATGGCTATACGGTTGTGATCACCAAATCCACGGTGCCAGTTGGTACCGGCCGGGAAGTGGCGAAAATTATCGCATCTACAAACCCGGATGCGGCATTTGACGTGGCATCAAACCCAGAATTTTTGCGTGAAGGCGCGGCCATTGCCGATTTTATGCGGCCTGACCGGGTGGTTGTTGGCGCCGAAACAGAGGCGGCCCGTGATGTTTTGCGGGCGCTTTATCGCCCGCTCTATTTGATCGAGACCCCCATTTTATTTACCTCGCTGGAAACGTCGGAATTGATCAAATATGCAAGCAATGCGTTTTTGGCGGTGAAAATTTCATATATCAACCAAATGGCCGATTTATGCGAGGCTGTTGGGGCAAATGTGCATGATGTTGCCAAAGGCATGGGTCTTGATAATCGCATTGGCGCTAAGTTTTTGCATCCGGGGCCTGGCTATGGGGGTTCCTGTTTTCCAAAAGATACGCTGGCACTTGTTAAAACGGCTGAAGATCATCACCAGACAATGTCGATTGTTGAATCGGTCGTGGCGTATAATGATGCCCGTAAAACCGCAATGGCCCAGCGGGTGATCGCCGCTATGGGGGGCAAAGTTGGCGGCAGGCGCATTGCTATTTTGGGCCTGGCATTTAAGCCGGAAACCGATGATATGCGTGACAGCCCGTCACTTGATATTATTCCGCCATTGCTTGCCGCTGGGGCAGAGGTGGTGGCCTATGATCCAAAATCAATGGGCGAGGCAAAAGCGTTGTTGCCCGAAACAATTCAATATGAACAAAGCGCATTGGACTGTATCGCGGGTGCAGATGCTGTTGTCATCGTTACCGAATGGAACGAGTTCCGGGCGCTAACCGCGGCGCAATTTGTTGATAGCATGCGCGGCACCACAATGATTGACCTGCGCAATTTATACCAGCCCGATCAGATGATGGCGGCTGGCATTAATTATTTTTCGATTGGCCGATAAGGCGAGATACAGATGTCAAAATGTGAAATTTCCTCTATTGACCATATTGTGATGACCGTCGCCGATATGTCAAAAACCATTGATTTTTACTGTTCGGTTTTGGGAACAACAATGGTTGAATTTGTGCCGCCAGCTGGTGGCCCCGCGCGAAAATCGCTGCATTTTGGCAAACAGAAAATCAATCTGCATGATGCCGCATCACCCTATGTACCCCATGCCAAAGCCCCGCAAGCTGGCAGTGTTGATTTATGTTTTATCAGCACGCAATCGCTTGATGATTGGCAGAGGCATCTGGCTAATCATGATGTGTCTGTTGAAGAAGGGCCGGTGCGCAAAACCGGCGCAAATGGGGCGCTGATGTCACTTTATATCCGTGACCCCGACGGTAATCTTATCGAAATTTCAAATTATATCTAATGGCTATTCAGCCGCGCTGGGTTCGGGGGCGCTAGGTACAGGCCGGTTGGCCATGGTTAGGGCGGTCATGCGCGCGTCAATTTGCGGACGGGCCGCGTTGTAATATTTGTCCTTAACATGCCCATAGCCGCGTATTGAAAGCATTAAATCTAATAGATCATCAAGCTGGTCTGCGGCCACCGGGTACGGCAGATGTGCTAGCTGTTTTAGCCAGCCTATAACATCACCCCGGTGTTGCCGTTCTTGTTGTTTATGCCGCCCATAGCCAAACGGGTCATACCAGCGCCCGCGTAACCACTGCATATTGCCAAGGCAACGCAACACTGGGGTCATCCATCCACCAAATCGTAATTTGCGTGGCTGTCCGTCTTGATCTTTGATCCAGCCAAGAAGTGGTGGGGCCAGATGATAGGTGATCTTGGCCGTGGCCCCAGCGGTTTTTGTAAGATTTTGTTGAAATTCGGGAGCGGTTAACAATCTGGCAACTTCATATTCATCTTTGATGGCCATGGCCCGATATAAGGCACGCGCCGCCTTGCGTCCAAAATGATCACGATCCAGCCCGGCATGATCTAGCCAGTCAATAAAGCTGGTGATGATGGATGAAAATTCAGCCGCATATGATGCATTTTGATAGCTGGTGAGCTGAGCCGAAAAATAGCCGATCAAGGCAGTGGCAGATTGCGGCATGTCGGGGCTGGTGTCAGGCCGGGTCAATGACCGAACCAGGTCTTCATCAACAGCCAACAACCGCCCCCATTGCACCGCTTCAATATTTTGTTCGATATCAACCGCATTTAATCGCAACGCCGCTTCAATGGCGTCAATATGCAAGGGGATATGGCCATTTTGTACCGCCCAGCCAAGCAGAATCATGGCGCTTGATGTTGTTGATCCAAACAGCCGGTTGGCCAGATCTGAGGCGTTTATTTGATGAATTTTTTGCCGGTCCATCACCGCCTCAAGGCGACCAAGGACAAGGTCTTCACTGGCGATACTGCCAATGCCTACACCGGCCACCCCAACCGGGTCTAGGGTGGAATTTACCATGGCTGTTGTGTTGGTTTTGTTAAGGCTGGCCAGTGCCAGATCATTGGCCGCAACAACACCATCACACCCAATCAATAGCGAGGCACCGCGGGTTGGTAATCGCACCATACGATGGGTCAAGCTGTGGTCGCGCGATAGCCGCACCTGACTGGTAACACCGCCATTTTTTTGCGATAGCCCGGTTTGATTTACCGCTTGCCCAGCGATGCCATCAATATGCGCCGCCATGACCAAAATAGCAGACAAGGTAGACACCCCGGTGCCGCCAATGCCGGCAATAAAGATATTGGCGATGCCGGTCGGCAATTCTGGGTCAGGCAAGCTGATGTGATCTGGCAAAGTGATGCGTTGTGGCCGCGGTTGGCTGTCCCCGATCAGCGTCACAAAGCTCGGGCAAAATCCAGTAATGCAGGAAAAATCCTTATTGCATAGCGAATGGTCAATCTGTTTTTTTTCACCTTCTGGGCGCCAGATCGGCTTTACCGCAACACAATTTGATTTTTCGGCACAATCACCACAGCCCTCGCATACGGCGTCATTGATCACAACAGTTTCAGGACGATCTGCAACGGTGCCGCGTTTGCGACCGCGCCGCAATTCGGTGGCACAATGTTGCACATAGATC
>JAYOVO010000020.1:0-18625 GCA_038151495.1 Alphaproteobacteria bacterium | reverse complement strand
GGCGCCGAGTCATCGAAGAAACTGTCCGCGAAAAACTGCCAGAAGATTTCCAGACAGCCGAATATCTGATGGATCATGGCATGGTGGACGCTGTAGTTGCGCGGTCAGAACAAGCGGCTTATTTCGGTAAAATTCTCGATTTCCTGATGGGGTCAAAAGGTTCGATAAAGGCCGCCTGATGCACACCATTGCTATGGCGGACTCTGCCAAACGGGCGGAAAAGGCGCTTGCCCGGCTAGCGGCTCTTCACCCGAAACTCATCGATCTTGGGCTAGAACGTAGCTTTGCATTATTGCAAAAGCTTGGCGACCCACATTTGCGTTTGCCGCCCACGATTCATGTGGCTGGCACCAATGGCAAAGGGTCGGTAATCGCTTTTTTACGCGCCCTTGCCGAGGGCGCTGGCATCACCGCACATGTCTATAGTTCACCGCATTTATGCCGGTTTAATGAACGTATCAGATTGGCCGGGCGCCTTATTGACGATGCGGCACTAGCCGATCTTCTTGAGGAAGTAGAGACTATCAACGGGCCCCAGCAGGTGACGTTTTTCGAGGTTACGACCGCCGCCGCGATGCTGGCATTTTCACGCCATCCGGCTGATTTACTATTTCTTGAAACCGGACTTGGCGGGGCGCTGGATTCAACCAATGTATTGACCGCACCGCTGGCCACCATTATCACACCAATCGCCCGTGACCATGAACATTTTTTGGGTACCAGTCTCACCGGCATTGCCGAACAAAAGGCTGGCATCATGCGGCCGGGCACACCCTGTTTCAGCGCCGCCCAGTCACCTGAAGTGGCAAAAACGCTACAAGCCTGTGCTGATAATATTGGCGCACCGTTCCATCTTGCCGGTCGTGATTTTGAAATCAGCCCGCAAGGCGATGGGGGGGGCTGTCTCACCATGCCCGAGGCAACAACATATTTTCCGCGCCCGGGTTTGGCTGGCCCACATCAAATAGACAATGCAGGGCTGGCGCTGATGGCGCTTTACAGCACCCGGCCATGCGCGCCAGATGGCATTGCCAACGCCATCTGGCCGGGCCGTGTTCAAAACCTTGATACCGGCGCGCTTGCCGCGATCTGGCCATATCAGCCAATCTGGCTTGATGGCGCCCATAATGCCCATGGCGCAACGGCACTAGCCGCCACCTTACGCACCATTCATGATGGCAAATGGAATGTCATTTGCGGCGCGTTAAACACGCGTGATCCGGCTGAATTTCTGGCACCGCTCACGCCATTGGCTGGCCGGGTTGCCTGTCTGACCATCCCTGATCAAGATGCCAGCCTGTCAGCCACCGAAATGAGTGATGCCGCCAGACATCTTGGTCTGGCCGCCTCGCCCGCCGCGACATTGGCGGCTTGTTTCGATCTTTTGGATCAAACCGCGCCGGTCATTATTTGCGGGTCGCTCTATCTGGCCGGTCATATTTTGATACAAAATAAAACGCTGCCCGCCTAACCTGCAGCGTTTCTCTAGGTTGGATTGCCTGCCATCATCACACGGATTGGTTGATCCAGTCTTCCAATTGTGATTTTGGCAACGCGCCCATTTTTTCTGCAACAACTTCGCCATTTTTAAAGATCAGCAATGTTGGTATGCCGCGCACATTGTATTTTTGTGGGGTCAGCGGATTTTCATCAATATTCAATTTCACGATTGAAATGCTGTCGCCCTTATCATCTGAGATTTCTTCCAATGCCGGGCCAATCGCCTTACACGGGCCGCACCATTCGGCCCAAAAATCGACTAAAACAGGTTTGTCAGATTGCAAAACATCTGCAGAAAAATCAGTATCAGTTGTTTTAGAAGTCGCCATTGTTACCCACCCCATAGCTGTTTGCGCACGCTTGCTTTTTGCCAGCATAGACCGTGGCAGTTGCCTCGCGCTGTTTGAATTTATGGGCTGGCCGGGTGACAGTCAAGCATGCCGTCCGGGTTTATTTTATGCTGGATCAGCAAACAACCTCTGCAACGCCTGTTGCCGCTGGGCCAGCGTCACATCTTCTATAAATTGGGTTTGTGTCCATACCAGCCAACTGGTGATCTGTCTATCTGGATAGATCTGCCCAAGCAGGGCCTCATAAAGTGCAAGCTGTTCGACATAGCCATGCGGGGGTGGCCCGTCTGGGCGCTGACCGGTTTTAAAATCTGCCAGAATGATCTGATCTTCATCCACATAAAGCCGGTCAATTTGCCCAGCCACGCCAACGCCGTGAACACGCCCGTTGATTGGCACTTCGGCAAGTGCTTGGCGGCTGAAAAGCGGGGCAAGTTCGGGCATCTCTATAATGCCCTCTACACGCTGTAAAATATCATCTTTGGCCGCATCGGTCAGATCATCATATTGGCGCATAATGGGGCCGGCCACGTCACCACGCCTAGGTGCCGGCACTGATGGCAAAACTTCCAGCAAACGGTGCGCCAGTCGGCCATAGGCAAGCGCGCTATGGCGGCGTTGTCCATCTGCCACGCTAGTAATAGAAGATGGCGCATAGTCAAGGCCCGGTTGAGATGGCCGCAGGGGCTTGCCAGCCGGGGCATCGCGCCGTGCAGGCTGGTCAATCCAGTCCAGATCAGATGGATCAGGCGCAACCGCTTTTTTGTCCGGCAGTATGGCGGTTCTGGTTGGTTCTGATGGTTCGGCAATACGGGTGGCGGCGGTATAAAGCTGCATATGACCATCATCTGTCTCAACAACATCAGCTAGCGTGCCAAGTGCAGATTTTACTGCCGCGTAATCGCTGCCATCCAGCGTCCGCACCCCGCGTGATTTTTCCCACCCGGCAATCACCAGCCCTTCACAGGCACGAGTCAGCGCGACATAGAGCAAGCGGTTTGATTCCTGCTGTTCGCGTTCGTGGCGGACAGCTTTAGCATCCTTTAAAAATTGCGGGTGAAACGCTGAACCCGGCGGAATCCAATAGACGGATCGCCCAGCTTGGTCGACTCCTATCACCTGATTGACAGTGCGCGGCTTCAGCATATCGGGAAGAAGTACAATGGGGGCTTCAAGACCTTTGGCCCCGTGAATTGTCATGACCCGCACCTCGTCACTTCCTGCACTATCCATATCGCGTTTAATGTCGCCGCCACTGCCGCGAATGGCGGCCAGAAAATGCAACAATGACACGCCATCACCAAGCGCCATGCTTTGCGCCAAACCCAGAAAATGATCAAGCGACTCATTCACCGCATGGCCAAGCCGCCCGATAAAATTTTGTCGCCCCCCATTCACCAGAACATGGCTGAAAAATCCAAAAACCGATTCCTGATCGGCAACCAAACGCCACGCTGCCAGCTGGTCAGCAACATGCCCAAATTTGCCTTTACCGCCACGATGCGTCATCAGTCTGGCATAAAGGCTGGCCTGGCCGCGGCCATAGGCCAGATCATATAAATCTGTATCATCAAATCCGCATAATGGTGATTTCAATACAGCCGCAAGTTGTAAATCATCTTCTGGCAACATCATCACATCGCCAAGCGCGAGAAGGTCCTGAATCTCGATTTGATCGTCGAGGGTCATGCGGTCAGCACCGGCAACAGGAATGGCATTTTGTTGGAGCGCTTTTAAAATCTGTTCAAAAAATGCCCCCCGTTTGCGCAATAAGATCAAAATATCGCCCGGCCCCACCGCTTTGCCCGACGACAGGGTTTTGTGACCAATCCATTGTTTTAAGGTATCGGCAAGCTGCTTGGCGGCAGTTGTTTGAACATCATTGCCGCTAGTGGCGGCTGGCGCGCCAAACAAGCGATCTGGTTTCGGCTCATCGGCAGATTTAACAACCGGCCAAATTTCGACAAATCCGTTCAGATCATCACGCGCCACCTCATGGGTGCTAAAATCCTCTATCCCCGGGCGTTGCGGAATCAGGGCATTCACCAGCTGTAAAACAGGCGCACTTGACCGAAATGACACCGATAACGCCACGTCACGAAATTCTTTATTCGCCGCTATTGCCCGTGTTGCCAACGATTGCCGGTTGTCGCCCATAACCCGTGGGTCAGCCCCCTGAAAGGAATAAATCGATTGTTTAAAATCACCAACGGCAAACATACTGCGCGCTGGCAAGACCGTGCGTTGTTGATCGTGCTGACGTTGTGACCAATGGTGATCCGCCCCTTCACCAGCAAAAAAATCATCAATCAGGCGCCGTAATAATTGCCATTGTTGCGGGCTTGTATCCTGCGCCTCGTCAATGAGCATATGCTGAATCCCATTATCCAGCTTCCATGCCACCCATTGCGCCGCATCGCTTTGGTCTAAAAGCCTGTTGGTACGATTGATCAAATCATCATAGTCCAGCACCCCGCGCATCGCTTTTAACCGTTCATATTCACGCCAGAACGCCACACCATACCGATAGAGCGCGACCGTCATCTGTTTGCATATAAGGGCATTATCCCCGCACAAAATAGGTGCAATCGCGTCAATCGCCGCCTGTTGTATGGCGACGGCATCGGGCAATGCGTTGCGGATATCTGCATTTGATAGCGTGCGTTCGCTTCGCGGCCCATTTGCCGTAAACAGCGCATCAACAAGAAATGACAATTTTTCAATACGGTCTTCTGGCGGCTGTGCCAACCATACTTTCATCTGTGATGCCCGGCGTTTATGCGTTTCAACACCAGAGTCGTCTAACGCCGCCGACACCGCGCGCAGGCCCTCTATATCAATGCGGTCGATGGCCTCGCGTTTGCGGATTTCTAGGATTTTTGCATCAGGAATTTGCAAATCAGTTTCAAAATGCGCAATCACCTTTTTAATAATCTGCGGGTCTGCGAGCCGTGTTTCTTGGCTTAAAAACGCTTGCAGAATTTGATCTGCACGCCCTTCATTCGCCATTTCAGCAATCAATTGTACTGCGTTCATCAATTCGCTATCGGCCATGGCCATGATATTGTTGCGGGCCTGCAGCTTTAGCCGGGCTTGTTCTTCATCGTCTGCAAGTCTGGCATGCGGGGTTATACCGGCCTCAATAGGGAACCGGTGCAAGATGGTCTGGCAAAACGAATGCACGGTTTCCACCCGCGGCCCATTGTCATTATCAAGGATTTCGGCAAACAAGCTACGGGCGCGTTGCATCATATCTTGAGGCGGCGTTTCGATACCCATTTTTTTCAGGTCTTCGGTCAACGCCTTGGCGCTGATAATGGTCCAGTCCCCCAGCCGTTTATTGATACGATTACGCATTTCTGCCGCGGCTGCACGGGTATAGGTAACGCATAAAATGCTGTCGGCAGGCGCCCCGGCCAAAAGCAATCGCAACACCCGATCGGTCAAAAGCTTGGTTTTGCCGGTGCCGGCATTGGCCGACACAAACACCGAAGCGGCAGGATCAGACGCATGGGCCTGTGCGGCACTGGCATGATGGATCAGATCAGTCATCATCAGCCTCGATCTGCCATTCGCGGCACCGTGCCAGATGTTTATAGGGGCGGAATGGCGGCACCAGAGACGGCACCGGTTCGGACAGGTAACAGGTTGACATGTCATCATAGGCCGCAACAAGCCGTTCAAGACTGTCGCGCATTTTTGCCGAGTCAAAGCCGTTTGTATGCATGGGTTTTATTGTGCCGGGCTGGGCGCGTCCGCCGGATATCTGCCAATATTCAATCTGTGATACCGCCCCTGCTGGCACCTGATCAAAGCCACCTTCACTGGCAATCAGCGCTTCGACTGATAATTGGTTGCGCGCGCCATTTTCAACCATTGTTGCCGATGGCACCACGCCAGTTTTGTAATCGATGATGCGCAAGCGTTGATCCGCACACCGTTCCACACGATCGGCGCGCGCTGTCACCCGAACCGAACCAGACGGCCCGGCAAGATCAACAGACCCGTTAATTTCAGCATAAATTTCGATCAACCCATCTTGACGGCGCCGTGCCTCTTCTTCGGTCATCCATGCCGCAATGATTTCAAATCTGGGCCACCAAAAATATTTGACCGACGGCTGTTGCATATGGGGACCAAAGGCGGCTTTGCCAAAGTTTAAAAGCTGGGCCAAGGCATCATCCGGCAACGCGGCTGTAGGATAGGTTTTTGCAAATTGTGCCAATGCAGCATGAACTAAATTGCCGCGCAATGCCGCATCTGGGGGCCGGTCAATGGGATCAAGCGGCTTTAAATTCAGAATTTTTTTCGCATAAATGGCATAAGGGTCAGTCACCCATAGATCAATTTCGGTGGCTGAGAAACGACGTGGCCGCGCGCTGATGGGTGGGCATGGCCGCGGCCGACCAATCTGGATATATTTGGTTTTGGGATGCAATCGGTCAATCCATGCGTGTTGTTCATGGCCGACATCAACTTCACCGGCAAGACCAAGCGCATCTAGAACAACCTCCATCCGTTGCAACCAGCGGCTTTTGATTGTCACTGTATTGTTCTCTTTTGCCGCACGGGTGACGACAACCTCATCCGCGCAAAGGGCCATATAAACATCATGCGCGCTTAGGCTTGTACGCCAATTATGCGGCGGCAATCCGACCGCCTGGCGCATCATAGTATTCATCCATGGATCGGCGGTTGGGCGTGGCGGCCAATTGCCTTCGTTAAAGCCTGCGATAATGATGCGGTCGGCTGACTGCATACGGGCCTCAACCGCGCCTAAAATCGCTAATCGCGGATGTGGTGACCCATGGGGGTGGACTGTCTCTGTCTCAAAAATCTGTTGTAATATTTGCGGAAGATCATCTGCGGCAATTTCAAAATCGCGGCCGTCAATTTCTATATCGGCCAATAGCCGCGCCGCGGCTTGCCCATCAACACCATCCCAAAGACGCAACGCGCCCTGCCCTCGGTCAGGCTGGCCTGATGCGGCGTTGGTTTCATCTGCCGCCAGTAATTCCGCTGTTTCAGCAAGTCCCGCCACCAGACTTGCCAAAGTGGGGTTGGCCGCACGCCACGCCGCACATAAAGGGTGCAGCGGTACCGCAATATGCTGTTTCACAAAATTTCGAAGCGCATCTGTCGGCGCCGCGGCAATCAGCCCATCAATGCCGGGAATGGCCGGGCGTGCGCCCCGCAATAGTGCCAGTTCAAGACTTGTCAGCTTGGTTTGAAAATCATGGCGCTTTATGCCGCCAGCTGCATAGGCATGTTTAAGCAAGGCCAGCAACGATAATGGCGCCAAATCATCAGCCACCGCATTGGCAAGCAATTGCAAAAATTTCCCGGTTGGGGTTGATGCTAATGGCCGTCCAGCCGAATCCTCAATGGTGATATCCCAGCGTTGTAATTCGGCTATGACCAGTTCCGCCAAGGGCCGATCCGGGGTGATCAGGGCGGCGGTTTTTTCCGGCGTTTCCAAAACTTCCCGCAAGCATAATGCAATCAGGCAGGCTTCTTCACGGCGGTCTCTAGCAGTTAGAATTTTAAGATTATCTAGTGCGGCACGCCCCGGTAATTCGGCGCCATCCCCCAACCTTTGCCACGCCGCGGTGACCGCCGCCGGGCGAAATATCTCGCGCATAAATTGTCTGCGCGCTTGTTGTGTTGGTGATGCCACAGGCAGGCACGGCCAGTCCTGCACCTGATCCGGGCGTAACGATAACGCGTCAAGCAACTCTGCCAGCGCGTGTTGCGGGTGGCTGCTATCCGCCGCCATATCAGCCCACAAATCACCAGCACCGCGGTCAAGCCCCGGCAACACCACATAGCCATTTGGCAAAGTTGCCACAACGGCGATTAGGTCACGGGTGGCTTTGATACTGCCAGTCGATCCGGCAACAACAATGAAATTATCAGGCTGGGTTTGTTGCCAATGCTGGGCCTGCCAGCGGATAAAACTGTTGCGCCGGTCTACCGCATCCATGGCGCCTTCACCTGCCAAAATTGCTGGCCAACGTTCAATCAAGATGGTCAATAACGCCAGAATATCCTGCCAGTGCGCGGAAAAATCATCTGGCAATAAATCGCGTAATGCCGCGGCAGATGCGTCGGCATTATATAGCTGGTCAAGAAGCTGGGCCAAGGAATTGGCAAGCAACATGGCCTGTGGGTGGGTTGGGTAATGATCACCAAGACGGAAATGCCGCAGTAATTTTGCCAACAGAAGCTGGCGCCGCATGGCGCTAATGGCTGGCGGCAAATCTGGGGCCGCGTCATCCAAAAGTGCGCCAATCGGATCTCCCTGATTGATCTCATCGCCAATATCACCAATCGGGACCATGCGCGGCAACAGCATGGCTTGCCCATCGCTGACCGACAAAAATGCAGCTTGCAAGGCTTGCCCACTTCTGCGTGACGGCACCAGAACCAGCGCCCGCGCAAGCTGTTCGGGGGTATCAGCAAGCGCCATTAACCCGCGCGCCACCTGTTCGGCAAATGGCAAGCCAGCATCAATGCTATAAACGGATGGGGGCGACATGGCTGTAGTATAATAGCAAAGCCATAAGAACGCGAGAGGGCTTCACATCAATCTGCCCGGCAATGCCGCCGCTGTGGTTGCAAAATGACTAGGTGTCAGCCCCGGCGGAAATGGCCGCAACAAGACCGGTGATGCGATCTGCCCAATGCGGCGGCGCGGTCACATCAGCAAAGCGGACAGAAGAGCCCGGTTCCGCATCATCAGCGGTGTCATCAGACTCATCGGCGGTTTCATCTGCATAAAGATGAATAGACAAATTTGTTTTTGGTAGAAATTTTTTCAGCCGATCAGGCCACTCAATCAAACAAACGGCATCAACAAAAGCATCATCAAGACCAAGCGCCATGGCATCTTGTGCATCGTCAATGCGGTATAAATCCAGATGCCACAATGGCGTCCCATCGGCCAACGCATAATGCTGGACAAGGGTAAAGGTCGGGCTTGGCACGTCATCCTCGGTTGGATCAATGGCCTGAATGATGGCCCGTGCCAATGCTGATTTGCCAGCCCCCAAAGCCCCGCTTAGGGCAATCACATCACCAGCTTTTAACTGCGCTGCCAATAACCCGCCAAA
This sequence comes from Alphaproteobacteria bacterium, assembly GCA_038151495.1. Taxonomy (GTDB): domain Bacteria; phylum Pseudomonadota; class Alphaproteobacteria; order Puniceispirillales; family Puniceispirillaceae; genus UBA3439. The sequence continues at coordinate 9,663 of JAYOVO010000020.1, read as the reverse complement.
CCGCTGTGTAGCGGCAAGATCAGACAGCTCTACACGGATGACCGGCATGCTGTTTAATAGCGATATTGTTCGCTTTTGAACGGGCCTTGCTGTTCAACGCCAATATAATCAGCCTGATCCGGGCGAAGCTTTGACAAGGTGGCCCCTACCTTGGCCAGATGCAATGCCGCCACTTTTTCATCCAAATGGCGCGGCAATGTATAGACCTTATTTTCGTATTTTTCACCTTCGGCCCATAATTCCATCTGCGCCAGCACTTGATTGGTAAATGACGCTGACATCACAAATGATGGGTGACCGGTCGCACATCCAAGGTTAACCAACCGCCCCTTGGCCAACAGGATCATGCGCTTGCCATCAGGAAATTCAATTTCATCAACCTGCGGTTTGACTTCCGACCAATTATAGTTGTTCAGCGCGGCCACCTGAATTTCATTATCAAAATGGCCAATGTTACAGACAATGGCGCGGTCTTTCATTTCCCGCATATGGTCAATGGTGATCACATCCCGGTTGCCGGTGGCGGTGACAAAAATATCAGCCTTTGGTGCGGCCTGTTCCATTGTGACAACTTCATAGCCTTCCATCGCCGCCTGCAATGCACAAATCGGGTCAACTTCGGTCACCATAACACGCGCACCGCCCTGACGAAGTGACGCCGCAGATCCTTTGCCAACATCACCATAACCAGCCACAACAGCCACCTTGCCAGCCAGCATCACATCTGTCGCACGGCGGATACCGTCAACCAGTGACTCGCGACATCCATATAAATTGTCAAATTTTGACTTGGTCACAGAATCATTCACGTTAATTGCCGGGAATGGCAAGCCGCCAGCTTCGGCAAGCTGATACAGGCGCAACACACCTGTGGTGGTTTCTTCAGACACACCTTTGAGCGCATCGCGTTGTTTGGTGAACCACCCCGGGCTACTGGCCATGCGTTTGTTGATTTGCGCCTTTAGAAATTCTTCTTCTTCCGAGCTTGGCGTTGCCAACACAGCTTCGCCTGCCTCGGCGCGCGCACCAAGCAAGATATACATTGTGGCATCGCCACCATCATCAAGAATCAAATTGGCTGTCGTGTCATTTGGCCAATCAAAAATACGGTCAACATATTCCCAATATTCAGCAAGGGTTTCGCCTTTTTTCGCAAACACCGGCACGCCTGATGCGGCAATAGCAGCCGCCGCATGATCTTGCGTTGAAAAAATATTACAAGATGACCAACGTACATCGGCGCCAAGCGCAACCAGCGTTTCAATCAAAACCGCGGTTTGCACCGTCATATGCAAACAGCCAGCAACGCGCGCGCCTTTTAATGGTTTTGCCGCGCCAAATTCATCACGCAACGCCATCAAACCGGGCATTTCGGTTTCCGCAATTGACAATTCTTTGCGGCCCCAATCAGCCAGAGAAATATCCGTGATGATATAATCATGTGACATGAATTTTTTCCAATCTGGTACGTGACAAACTATTTAGCGCACTGATAGCAAATAAGATGCCTAATGAAAAGCATTACCGCGCCTTTGCCTCTAAGTGGCTAAAGCTTGCCTTTTGGTTGATTTGCGTTCAGTTCACGGTGCGTTAGCTCTACCGGATGGCCCTGTTCAGCGACCCAGTCAGCAATTTGCCGGGCACCCCAGACTGACCGATGCCGCCCCCCAGTACAGCCAAAGCCAATGGTAATATGTGGCCGGCCTTCATGCCGCATACGCACCAATGTTTCAGATAAAATATGTTTGATATGATGCAACAGATCAGACGCAACCGGGTCAGCGGCAATAAAGGCGGCAACATCCTTGTCCAGACCAGTCTGGGCGCGTAACCCATCGACCCAATGCGGGTTTTTGGCAAACCGCATATCGAATATCTGGTCAGCTGTGTCCGGCAATCCATATCGATAGGAAAAAGATATAATATGAACGGGCATAGCCGTATCGGGCGCAAGATTTAGCCGTTCAAGAAGCAATCGCCGCATATCCACCGGGGCGATACCAGTCGAATCAATAAGGACATCGGCAATCGCATTAATATCATCCATGCGTTCCATATCAGCCAAAATGGCCGCATCAAGCGATTGGCCAGCACCCAACGGATGCTGGCGTCTGGTGGCGTTATAGCGCCGCATCAAATCACCATGCGCAGCGGTCACAAACACCATCCGAAACTGACCGCCAAGGCGTTTGCGCAAATTGCGCGTTAATGTATCTAACGCTGTTTTGGAAAAGCCACTGGTGCGGGCATCAAGTCCAATCGCGATTTGACGCCCACCGGTTTCAACTTCGAGTGCAATTAACGGGTCAACCAACGCCAATGGCAAATTATCAACCGCGGCAAAACCGTGATCTTCCAAAATTTTCAGTGCGGTTGAATGCCCGGCGCCCGATACACCGGTGACCAGAACCAATCTTAGGGGGACATCGTCAGTTTGCATGCCGACAGTTTATCTAAATTCCACGATAAAAAAAGAACAGTTTTTATAAACAGCGGCGGTTCAATTGGTGCGGTATAACCGGGCTACAATCTAGGCAAGCGGCAGGGTCAGGGTAAAACAAGCACCACCTGTATCACGGTTACTTGCCACAAGACTGCCATCATGGCCCTCGATAATTTGTTTGGCAATTGATAGCCCCAGACCTGAATGATCGCCAAAAGATTCGCCTTTTGGCCGTTCAGAATAAAACCGATGAAACACCGTTTCCAATCGGTTTTCAGGGATTCCCGGCCCCTCGTCAAGGATTTGCAAAACAGCCTGTGCTGGCGAAGCCTTGGTCCTAAGATCGAAAATGATTTCGGCACCTTTGGGGCTGAAAGACGCGGCATTGCTGAGAAGGTTATCAAGCACCTGTACAATCCGCCCATCCTGTCCAACCACCATGATTGGTTGTTCCGGTTTGACCAAAACAAGTTTGTGATCAGCAAAGCTTTGTCGGCGCAACTGAATAAAATTATCCAGCAAGGCAGCAAAATCAATTTGTTCGCCATCTTGGCCAATGATTTCGGTATCAACCCGGCTGGCTTGTGAAATATCTGTAATCAATCGATCAAGACGGCTGACATCTTGTAAAATCACATTCATCAATTTTTGCTGTTGTGCCGGATCTTTGATCAAGCTGATGGTTTCGGCCGCACTGCGCAATGAAGATAGAGGGTTTTTGATTTCATGTGCCACATCTGCGGCAAATGCGGCGGTGGCCTGGATCCGGCGTTGCAATTCATCCGTCATGGCAAGTAACGCATCCGATAAATGGCCGATTTCGTCATTGCGGTGCGGCAGTTGTTGTAACCGGCGTGACATATCACCACTGCGGCGCAACTGATCTGCGGCACTGGCAAGGCGGCTGATTGGCCGGGTGATCGACCGCGCCAGATATAGGCTAAGCCCAATTGTCACCATCAATACAATCAGAAATAATTGCAAAAAGGCAATATTCACATTTGCCAACTCGCGTTCAATTTTGCCGCCGCTGATTGACACCAGCAACGCCCCGCGCACAAGCCGTAAATCTTGGATGGGAACGGCGACTGATAAGACAAGCTCACCGCCTGCATCTTGACGGAGTGCCCGCCGCGGTTCGCCAGACAAAGCCGCCAAAACTTCGGGGAAATGATCGGCCCGCTGGCGCCGCCTTTCAACATAGATTGGCAGATCATCAGCAAAGCTGAAAAATGACGACGCCTTGTTCATTGCATCATTCAGATGGTCACGGGTATGGCCAAGCCATGATCTATCCTCGCGCCGCTTCACATCAACCGGTATACGCAACCGGCCTTGCCGCGCGGTGTCGGCAAGTAATAATCCATTTGGTTGGAACACCCGCGCCCGCAACGAACTGCCCAGCCCAACCAGCGGCAATAAATGCGTCATTGTTTCCGCTGATAATCGGCGCCGGGCAAATTGCTGGTCACGGTCTGCCTCGGCCAAAGCCAGCGAACGCGCAAGGGTAAATCCCTGACGTTCAAGCGCGATAAATTCGGATTGGATTAATGTTGTGCGATATTGGTCGATCGACAGCAACCCCACCAAAAAGATCGACAGCGGGAACACCATAATCGCCATGATGCGGGCGGTTAGCCGGCTCATGCGCAATGGGGCCACAAGCACCAAGGCGGCGCGGTTCAGCGCTTTTTTGATGGATTCGACAAACACTGTGGCGATGACCTTGGCCCCCGTATCACGTCACTTCTTGTGATCAGTTTGCTTTATATTTATAGCCAATGCCATAGAGCGTTTCTATCTGATCAAATTCCGGGTCATGCGCGCGCATTTTCCGCCGCAGCCGTTTGATATGGCTGTCAATGGTTCGGTCATCAAGAAAAATGCTCTCGCCATAAGCGGCATCCATTAATTGGTCACGGTTTTTGACCATGCCGGGCCGCGCGGCCAATGCCTGCAAAATCAGAAATTCAGTGACCGTCAGTTTAACCTCGGTCTCTTTCCAGCTACATAAATGCCGGTCAGGGTCCATCAGCAAATGGCCTTGTCTGATGATATTTGGCCCAGTTGTTGTCATGACATTGTCACTGGCACGCCGCAACACGGCACGAATACGCGCCAGCAACAATCGTTGCGAAAATGGCTTGGTGATATAGTCATCTGCGCCCATGCCAAGGCCAAGCGCCTCATCAAGCTCATCATCCTTACTGGTCAAAAAAATCACCGGCAACTGTGATTGTTTGCGCAGCTTTTGCAACAGCTCGATCCCATCCATACGCGGCATTTTAATATCTAACACCGCCAGATCCACCTTGCGGCGCGTGATCCCGGCTAGGGCGGCCTCACTATCACTATAGCTGTCGACGTCAAACCCCTCAGATTCCAGGGCCAATGCCACTGACGTCAAAATATTCTGGTCATCATCAACCAGCGCGATACGATCTGCCATGTTTGATCTCCCACTTACAAAACAAATACAGCCAGACGAATGGTGCAGCAAAATTCTAGGTGCCTGTTACCCTATTCGCTTTGGCAAATTACCAGTTTCTTCATGAACACCAATCTGGGCCAATATAGGGCAGAATAACGCCGAAAAAGACAAAATTCTGCCTTAATGCGCCTCGGCCCAGCTATCCGCCATACCCGCCTCGGCAACTAGCGGTACCGCCAGTGATACAACCGGATCAGCGGCGCGTTCCATCACATCAGTGATCACCGCCATGGCGTCATCAGCCTGTTCTGCTGGCACTTCAAAAATCAATTCATCATGCACTTGCAGTAACATATCGGCAGGGATCGACCGCGCCGCCAAAATCGGCGGTAACTGGATCATAGCCCGTTTAATAATATCGGCCGCGGTGCCCTGAATAGGGGCATTGATCGCCTGCCGTTCAGCAAAGCCGCGCATTGCCGGGTTGCTTGCGGTAAAGCCAGATATATGAATGCGCCGTCCAAATAATGTGCTTACAAAACCATCTTCGCGGGCTTCGGTTTTGGTGCGTTCCATATAGGCTTTAATATTCGGGAATTTTTCAAAATAGGACGCAATATAATCACGTGATTCACTTTGCGGAATGCCAAGCTGGCGGGCCAGCCCAAACGCCGAAATGCCATAAATAATGCCAAAGTTAATTGCCTTGGCGCGGCGTCTTGTTTCGCTGTCAAGCGCATCTAGCGGTATGCCAAACACCTCTGACGCGGTGCGGGCATGAATATCAACACCGGCCTGAAAGGCTTCGATCATGCTGGCTTCATTGGCAACATGCGCCACCAGCCGTAATTCAATCTGCGAATAATCAGCCGATATCAATTTATGCCCGGGCGCGGCAACAAAGGCGGTGCGGATTTGCCGCCCTTCGGCCGTTCGGATCGGGATATTCTGCACATTCGGATCAGATGACGACAAGCGCCCCGTCGATGCCCCAACCATGGAAAATGACGTATGAACACGCCCCGTCTCGGGCAGGATTGAATCAACCAACGCATCAGCATAGGTGGATTTCAATTTGGCAATATGGCGCCATTCAAGAACTTTTGTGGCGATCTCAACACCGCTGGCCGCCAAATCTTCGAGCACATCTGCCGATGTTGAATAAGCGCCTGTCTTGGCTTTTTTACCGCCGGGCAGGCCCATTTTATCAAATAGAATTTCACCTAACTGTTTTGGTGAAGCGATATTAAATTCTTCTCCAGCAAGTGTATGAATTTCGCTTTGATAGTTTGCCATGCGGCTGGCAAAATCATTCGACATACGGGCCAGAATTGATTGTTCGACAATGATGCCGCGCGATTCCATTTGTGCCAAAACCGGAATCAGTGGGCGTTCTAACCGTTCATAAACCGAGGCAACACCGGACCCAGCAAGCCGCGGTTTCAAGATTTGCCAGAGCCGTAGCGTGATATCGGCGTCTTCGGCCGCGTAATCAAGCGCGGCGTCTGGGGAAATAGTGGCAAATGACACCTGTTTTGCGCCTTTGCCGCAGACATCTTCATATTTAATGGTTTGGTAATCCAGCCAGTGATCGGCCAAATAATCCATCGAATGACGGTTCACAACACCCGTATCAAGTACATAGGACAGACACATTGTGTCATCCACCGGATGCAATTTGATGCCGCCATTTGCTGGTCGTAACAACACATGCGAGTCATATTTTAAATTGTGACCAATTTTTAAAATAGCCGGGTCTTCAAACACATCTCGGAGCAGCGGTACCGCGTCATCAAACGGGATTTGCTTGATGGGTGCGGCGTCCTGCACCCCATCAAAATCCAAACCGGTCTGTCCAGAGGCGGCAAGGTTTTGCGCCGCACCATGGCGCAGCGGTACATAGCACGCATGACCGGGCGCCAGCGCCATGGCAACGCCAACAAGATCTGCCGCCGCAGCATTGAGGCTGGTTGTTTCGGTATCAACTGCTACAAACCCTTGCTTACGGGCAATGGCCAAAAAGGCCTGCAAATCCGCAACTTCGGTAATCAACTGGTAACGCGCCTCAACTGGGGCGGCCGGGGCAGTTCGACCGGCAGTCTCGCTCACCGCTGTCATCTCGTTTTGGGCCAACCTATTTGGTGCTGAACTATTTGCTGCTGGGCTGGATGCCATTGACCGTACCGCACTGCCGATACCATCTGTACCAGCTGCTTGCACGCCAGCGTGGCCAGCCGCCCCATCCGCCCCAATGCGGACCAGCAACCGTTTAAATTCCTGTTGTTGCAGAAATGCAATCAGCTTGTCTCGGTCACGCACCGGCGTCTTTAGCGCGTCAAGATCTAGCGGCATCGGGGCATCATCACGCAATAGGACAAGCTGCCGGGAGATCCGCGCCTGTTCCGCAAATTGAAGCAGATTTTCACGGCGTTTTGGTTGTTTGATCTCGCCAGCACGTGCCAATAACGTGTCTAAATCACCATAGGTGTTAATGAGTTCTGCCGCGGTCTTGATGCCAATCCCCGGCACCCCCGGCACATTATCGGTTGAGTCCCCCGCCAGTGCCTGCACATCGACAACTTGTTCTGGCGGCACACCAAACCGTTCGAAAACTTCTGCCGCACCAATCCGGCGCTGTTTCATTGGGTCCAGCATGGTGATATCGCCGCGCACCAATTGCATCAAATCTTTATCTGACGACACAATGGTGGTGGCCAGCCCAGCATCTTCAGCGGCGGCGGCATAGGTGGCAATCAAATCATCAGCTTCAAACCCGGCCAGTTCAACCGCTGGCAGGGCCAGGGCGGCCGTCGCCTCGCGCACCAATGCAAATTGCGGTATCAGGTCTTCAGGTGGTTCAGACCGGTTGGCTTTATATTCTGGGAAAATGTCTGAACGAAAGGTTTTGCGGGCCACATCAAACACCACCGCCACATGGTCTGGTTGGATGTCGTCAACCAGCTTCATCAGCATCGCGGTAAAGCCATAAACAGCATTTACCGGGGTGCCGTCTTTGCGGGTCATTGGCGGCAAGGCGTGAAAGGCCCGGAAAATATAGCCAGACCCATCGACCAGTAAAAGTTGTTGCTTCTCTTGCATCGTTGGGCCCTCTGCGGCGGCTATTTTTGGTGTCGCGGCGCGCCTATGAATCGTCAGCTTGCGGGGCGGCGGCGGCAAAATGGCGTGAACAATACGGGCATGTCACCTGCCCATCACCACCAAGGGTCAACCACACTTGTGGATGGCCAAGCGGCCCGCCACCGCCATTACAGGCCACCCGGCTGTCATTTGTAAAAATCGTTTGTGCGGCAGGCGATGGCACAGCGCCATTCATTTGTGCTTCACTCATTATTTCTGTCCTCTTAAATTTATATTCTCTGCGAAATCAAAATGGCTTGATTGGTTGCCCATATCAGGGTCATGCACTGGCGAGTTGCCACATATCAGACCCGAAAAATGCCACAGACCAATAAATCTGAACGGGACAGACAGCCTATCGTGACTGCGCCGCAGATGCAATTGGAATGGCATCAACATGATGGCTATTTTTGCTTTACCCGGCCCCATATAAGCCGATATATACGGCGCATAAGAAGCCCCCTTGTTACGCCAGAGTTTTTCATGCCCGCCACCCGCTTTCGTCCAAATTTTGTGAACCGGCCTGATTCTGGCCTAGCCATTGCGGTATCTGGCCTGTCAAAAACCTATGCTGGCAGTCGCGGCAAGCCATCACATCTGGCCCTTGACAGGGTTGATTTACAGGTGCCAGTTGGCTGTATTTTTGGCCTTTTAGGGCCAAATGGGGCGGGCAAATCAACCTTGATTAATATTTTGGCTGGCACGGTTGTCAAAACATCTGGCACGGCCATTGTCTGGGGCACCGATATTGATGACAACCCGCGTCAGGCACGGGCCAATATCGGCATTGTGCCGCAAGAATTGAATGTTGATGCGTTTTTCACGCCGCGCCAAACCATTGATTTGATGGCCGGGCTGTATGGCGTGCCAAAAGCCGAACGCCAAACCGATGCAATTTTGGATATGGTTGGGCTGTCGGAACAGGCAGATATGTATGCCCGGCGGCTATCAGGCGGGATGCGGCGGCGGCTTCTTGTTGGCAAAGCCATGGTGCATCAACCGCCGATCTTGATTCTTGACGAGCCCACCGCCGGTGTTGATGTGGCGTTGCGGCAACGGCTTTGGGACAATATCAAAACGCTGAACGCGGCCGGGGTTACAGTGGTGCTGACCACACATTATCTGGAAGAGGCCGAGGCGCTGTGCGACCAGATTGCGATTGTGAATAAGGGCCGCATTATCACCGCCAAATCAAAAGCGGATCTGATGGCCTCTGCCGGCAAAAAACATCTGCATCTGACATTGGCCAGCCCGCCGCCAGCCCCCTTGCCAAAGCGGTTGCAAAAGCTGGGCGCGGTTTGGCAGGATGGGCGGCTTTCCATCAGCTTTGATCCGGCCAAAACCACAACGCTGGCGCTGTTGGCAGAGGTGCAAAAAGCAAATTTTGACGTGCGGGATATCAGCACGGCTGAACCGGATTTGGAAGATGTGTTTATCAGCCTGACGCAATAGCCGATTGGCCGATGCGAACCCATGCGGCGCCAAAGGGCGGCAAAGGGCGGCAAAAATTATTTTGCTGGCTGGCTATTGGCTTTGCCAGCGCAACGGGGTAAAACACCCTGCATGGATTGTGGGCACGGCCCGCATATGACGGCGTTTAAGCACTCGTAGCTCAGCTGGATAGAGCGCTGCCCTCCGAAGGCAGAGGTCA
>JAYOVO010000019.1:0-18968 GCA_038151495.1 Alphaproteobacteria bacterium | reverse complement strand
GCGGCCACTGGCACCTGAAGCCAGCGCGTCTACCAATTCCGCCACCTGGGCACGGATTCATCAGGCGGTTGTTGCAACCGGGTCCCGATTGGCCGAGAGAATAGCTGTAATCACGCTGGTGTCAAACCTTTTTAAGGTCGCGTCCCGGGGCAAAACACGCCATTCATGGCGCCCCGAAAAAATCCGCACCATAGATAAAAAACGGGTGCGATTCAGCGTGATGGGATTGAAATGCCAGTCATGCTGATCTAATTTGGCACGCTGTTCGGGTGATATGTGCGGCCGGTGCCATGATCAGCGCGGCAATCCATACAAACCGGTCTGGCGATAACAAGATAAAATAAATCTGGGGTAACAAGATGATACATACCGTGGCGGTAATTGGTGGGTCCGGGTTTGTCGGCCGGGCGACAATTGAAAAATTGGCGCAAGCTGGCAAACAGATCATTGTGTTATGCCGGAATAGTGACCGTGCGAAATTTTTAAAGCCGATGGGGCGTATTGGCCAGATCACCATTGTTGCTGGTGATGCGCTGGATGATGCGGCGCTGGAAGCGGTGTTGGCACCTGCCGATGCGGTGGTGAATATGGTTGGCATTCTGGCCGAGTCCGGCGCGCAAAAATTTGGCGCCTTGCAGGCGGAATTGCCCCAGCGGATTGGGCAAATGGCGGCGCGGCATCACCATCAGGCGGTGGTGCATCTATCGGCGATTGGCGCTGATGCGCAATCAGCCAGCCACTATGCCCAGACCAAAGCGGCTGGCGAGGCTGGGCTGAAAGCGGCGTTTCCAAAGGCGGTTATTCTGCGTCCGTCTGTTATTTTTGGCCCACGTGACAATTTTTTCAACAGATTTGCCACGATGGCGCAAATCGCCCCGGCCTTGCCATTACCGGGCGGCGGGCATATGCGGATGCAGCCTGTTTATGTTGAAGATGTGGCATCGGCCATTCTTGCCGGGCTTGGGATTGGCGGGGCTGATCTTAAAAAACAGCCCGAAGGACGTATTTATGAACTTGGCGGGCCTGATGTCTGTAGCTTTCGACAATTGATGGCATTGACACTGCAATATAGCCAGCGCCGCCGGATGTTGGTGCCGGTGCCATTTGCGGCATTGGCGGTGGGGGCGCGCGTGGCTGGGTTGTTGCCCAACCCGCCTCTGACAACAGATCAATTGCGATTGCTGAAACTGGATAATGTGGTTGCCAAAGGGGCGCTCAAATTGGCTGATCTCGGGATTGTGGCCACCAGTATTGATGCGGTTGTGCCATCCTATCTGGCGCGGTACCGGCCGGGCGGCTTGTTCCGCAAATAGGCTACGTGGCGATCAGACCAAGCTGAAGCCCCAGCAGTAACATCATGCCAAGCCCCAATCGGTAAACCACAAAAATGGTGAAATTCGCCCGGGCTAGCCAAGACATCATCACGCGAATGGCCAGCCATGCAAATAGCGCCGATAACACCGCTACCATGGCCGCATCTGATCCAAGCTGGGCATCACCAGCGTCAATGATATCAATGGTTTTGAGCAAACCAGCCCCGGCAATCGCTGGCAAGGATAGCAACAGCGAAAACCGCGCTGCGGTCAGCCGGTCATAGCCGAAAATCCGCGCTGCAGTCATGGTGACGCCAGAACGTGACGCCCCCGGGATCAGCGCGCAAATTTGCATAAGTCCGATGCCCATTGCGGCTGACCAGCGCATATCTGCCAGCCCGTGCAACTGCCCGCCAAACCGATCAGCGGCCCATAAAAGCCCGGCAAAAGCGATATTGGCCCATGCGAGAGTTGTTACCAATGTCAGCCAGTGCCAATCGGCATAATTCACCACAAATCCAACCAGCACCACGGGTATTGTCGCGCCAATGATCATCAAGCCAAGCCGCCGGTGATCTGCTTGCTGGGCGCTGTCAGCCCGGCCAATTATAGCGGCGGAGATATTAAAAATGTCGCGGCGCAAATAGACCAGCACCGCGATCAGCGTGCCGACATGCGCGGCCACGTCAATCGTCTGTCCTTGATAGGAATGGGCGGTGATGATCGGGATCAGCACAAGATGCCCGGATGATGACACCGGTAAAAACTCGGTCACGCCCTGAATGGCGGCAACCAAAAGAATAAGGCTAAACGGCATAACATATCCTGTTCTGGTATGATGCCATGGCTACAAGCAAATGGCCGGTAAAACAAGGGGGCAAATATCTGTCCTATGGATCACACTTTATTCGGGCGGCATTCGGGCGGCCCGCCATTTTGAATTAATTAGTACCAAATCGGCCATAAAAATGAGATGAAACCTGGTTATTTCTCCTCGCTCTTGCAAAGCCCTTGCGTATTTTGGAAAAAAAGGGTAATCATTGTTGACTAATTATTGAGGCGGTCTGGGTGCGGGACATACATATGGTCCGGGCGCCCGGCACCGTCATTTCAGAGTTTTAGAGTCATAACCAGTCGCCGGGAGGCAAAGATGTCATCAAAAATGCTGCAGTTCGTAGCGACAAAAAAAGCCATGCCGGAAAAGCGGACGGCTGACAATCGTGTGGCTGATTTCGATGAAATTTATAATGATTTTGACGCCGCCGCGGCCGAAACGCAAGCGTCACGCTGTTCCCAATGCGGGGTGCCGTTTTGTCAGGTAAATTGCCCGTTGCACAATAATATACCGGATTGGCTGATGATGACAGCCGAGGGCCGATTGCAAGAAGCGTATGAATTATCCTCGCAAACCAATAATTTTCCTGAAATTTGCGGCCGCATTTGCCCACAAGACCGGTTGTGTGAGGGCAGTTGCGTGATCGAAAAAGGGTTTGAGTCGGTCACAATTGGTGCGGTGGAAAAACACATCACCGAAACGGCGTTTGCTGAAGGCTGGGTAAAACCTGCCGCGCCGCGCCATGAACGAAGCGAATCCATTGGCATTATCGGGGCGGGTCCGGCTGGATTGGCGGCGGCTGAAATGTTGCGGCACCAAGGCTATCAGGTTCATGTTTATGACCGTTATGACCGTATTGGTGGCCTGCTTGTTTATGGCATCCCCGGCTTTAAGTTGGAAAAAGATATTGTCGAACGACGCGGCAAGTTATTGCGTGATGGTGGGGTGACGTTCCATCTGGGCGTTGACGTTGGAAGCGGTGCGCATAGTTTTGAAAAACTGCGCGCGGCGCATGATGCAATTTTGATTGCCACTGGTGTGTATAAGGCGCGGGATATCAGCCTGCCTGGTGTCGGGCTTGATGGCATTGTGCCGGCATTGGATTATCTGACAGCGTCAAACCGCAAAAGTCTTGGTGATTCGGTACCAGCATTTGACAATGGCATGCTTGATGCGGCTGGCAAGGATGTGGTGGTGATCGGCGGGGGCGATACCGCGATGGATTGCGTACGCACCGCGATCCGGCAAAAGGCGAAATCGGTCAGCTGTTTATACCGCCGCGATCGGGCGAATATGCCGGGGTCACAGCGGGAAGTGGCGAATGCTGAAGAAGAAGGTGTGGTGTTTAACTGGTTGTCAGCCCCGCAAGCCTTTATTGGAGATGACAAGGTACAGGCGGTGCGGGCACAACGCATTCATCTTGGCCAGCCAGATGCCACCGGGCGGCAAGTGCCAGAGGTGATCGAGGGATCATCGCATGATTTACCAGCAAATTTGGTGATCAAAGCGCTTGGATTTGACCCTGAGGACCTGCCAAAATTATTTGGCCAGGACGAATTAGAAGTGACCCGTTGGGGTACGGTTAAAATTGATTGGCAGACCATGATGACACCGATGGAAGGGGTGTTTGCCGCTGGCGATATCGTGCGCGGTGCCTCGCTGGTTGTCTGGGGTGTGCGTGATGGGCGGGATGCCGCTGAACAAATTGATCGCTGGATCAATGCTGCGGTTGACGCGCCGCGCGTTGCGACAGCAAGGAGCTAAAGCCATGACACAATCATTTGATGCACAGGCATATTTGGCGCGGCGCGCGCACAACGAAGACCAGCTGACAGCGGCTGGCGTTTATGGCCCGGACATGGAACATGACGCATGTGGGGTTGGATTTGTCGCGGCGCGTGACGGCCAGCCAAACCGGGCCGTTGTCGAATCCGCCATTGAAGCCCTGCAAGCCATTTGGCATCGCGGCGCGGTTGATGCGGATGGCATGACTGGTGATGGGGCTGGTATTCATATCGAAATCCCGCGTGACTTTTTCATCGAGCATATTGCCCGTACTGGCCATGATGATGATGGCGGGCGGCTTGCCGTTGGCATGGTGTTTTTACCGCGTACCGATTTGGCGGCCCAAGAACGGTGCCGGTGTATTGTTGAAGAAGAAATTCTAGCGTTTGGACATTTTATTTATGGTTGGCGGCAGGTGCCGGTAGATATCAGCGCGCTGGGGCAAAAGGCCATTGCGACACGTCCAGAAATTGAACAAATCATGTTCTCTATGCCAACTGATATCAGTGAAGAGGAAGCCGAAAGACAGCTCTATCTTGTGCGGCGCCGGATCGAAAAGGCAGTTATTCAGGATCTGATCAGTGACTTTTACATCTGTTCATTATCAACCCGTTCGATCATTTACAAAGGCATGTTTCTAGCCGAACAGGTCACGGCTTTTTTCCCAGATTTGCTGGATCAACGGTTTGTGTCTTCATTTGCGATTTATCATCAGCGCTATTCGACAAACACCAAACCAACATGGCGTCTGGCACAGCCATTTCGGGTGCTGGCGCATAATGGGGAAATAAACACCATCCGCGGCAACCAAAATTGGATGAGCTGTCATGAAGACAGAATGGAATCGGCATTATTCGGCACCCAGATCGAAGATTTAAAGCCGGTGGTTGCCAAAGGTAGTTCTGATTCGGCGGCACTTGATGCGGTGTTTGAACTGTTGTTGCGCGGCGGCCGCGATTTGCCAATGGTGAAAACCATGATGATCCCCGAGGCGATTGATGTCAGCGCGGATAATCCACGGGCGAATCTCTATGCCTATTGCAATTCGGTGATGGAACCATGGGACGGGCCAGCGGCGATTGCCGCCTATGCCGGTGACTGGGTGGTGGCTGGGCTTGACCGTAACGGGTTGCGGCCATTGCGGTATGTTGTGACGCATGATGGGCTGGTGATTGCCGGGTCTGAAACCGGTATGGTGGTGGTTCCAGATACCAACATTGCCGAACGCGGGCGTCTTGGGCCGGGTGAAATGATCGGCATTAATCTGGCTGAGGGCCGACTGTATAAGGACCAAGAACTCAAAGACAAGCTGGTTAAAAAATGCGACTGGCGTCAATGGATTGGCCGGGCCAAACAAATGGACGCGCTATTGGCGAATGCATCTGGCAAAGCCAGCGCCCCGCTAGATGCAAAAGAGGCACGGCGCCGTCAATATATGGCCGGTTGGACGATGGAAGACACCGAGCTTGTTTTGCAACCGATGGCGCAAACTGGCAAAGAAGCGATTGGATCGATGGGGGATGACACCCCGCTGGCAGTGCTTTCAGGCCATTATCGTGGCCTTCACCATTTCTTTCGGCAGAATTTCTCGCAGGTGACAAACCCGCCAATCGATTCGTTGCGTGAACGCCATGTAATGACCTTGCGGACCCGCCTTGGCAATCTTGGTAATATTCTGGATGAGGCCCCGGAACAATGCGACCATCTATTGTTGCATTCTCCGGTGCTGACCGTGCCAGAGTGGGATGCGCTGTGTCTCTATCTTGATGACAAGGCGGCAACGATAGATTGTACATTTGTTGACGATGGCAGTGACCATGCCCTTACCGCCGCGCTTGAACGTATTCAGGCCGAGGCCGAAGAGGCGGTACGGTCTGGCTGTGAACATGTCATGCTGACAGATCGCAACGTAAATGAAGATCGTGTGCCATTGCCGATGATTCTAGCGACAGGCGCGGTGCATTCGCATCTTGTGCGCCAGCAATTGCGTACATTTGCATCGGTGAATGTGGCCAGTGGCGAATGTCTTGATGTGCATCATTTTGCGGTGTTAATCGGCGTTGGTGCGACAACCGTCAATGCCTATGTTGCCGAAGCGGCGATTGCGGATCGGCATGCACGCGGGTTATTGCCGGGGCTGGAAATTGGTGACGCGGTTGCCAATTACCGAAAGGCGATCGAAGACGGATTATTGAAAATCATGTCAAAGATGGGCATTTCGGTGATTACCTCTTATCGTGGGGGGTATAATTTCGAAGCGCTTGGCCTATCACGGTCACTTGTTGCCACCTACTTCCCGCCAATGTCATCACGTATTTCAGGTCTTGGTCTCAAAGGTATCGAGGCTGGTGTGTTGAAAATGCACAAAAAGGCGTTTGCGGTTGATGATGTGCATTTGCCAGTTGGCGGCTTCTTCCGTTATCGCAAGTCCGGCGAACGGCATGCCTTTGACGGGCAGTTGATTCACGCCATGCAACATGCTTGCGACACTGGGTCTTATGAAAGCTGGAAAAAATATTCAGCACTGGTGGCGTCACAAGACCCGATTAATTTGCGTGATCTTCTCGATTTTAAACCTGTGCATGATCCGGTTGACATTGATCGGGTTGAATCTATCACCGGCATTCGCAAACGGCTGGTGTCACCAGGTATTTCGCTTGGCGCGCTCAGCCCCGAGGCGCATGAAACATTGTCAATTGCGATGAACCGGATCGGCGCAAAGTCGGATTCGGGCGAAGGTGGGGAAGACCCGGCACGATTTAAATTGCGTGAGAATGGCGATAATCCGTCAAGCGCCATCAAACAGATTGCATCTGGGCGGTTTGGGGTCACTGCCGAATATCTGAACAATTGTCAGGAAATTGAAATCAAGGTCGCACAAGGCGCCAAGCCCGGCGAGGGCGGCCAGTTGCCCGGCATCAAGGTAGACAGTCTGATTGCCCGGCTTCGCCATTCAACGCCCGGCGTTACATTGATTTCACCGCCACCGCATCACGATATCTATTCGATCGAAGATTTGGCCCAGTTGATTTATGATTTGAAACAAATCAACCCGGACGCCAAAGTCTGTGTCAAGCTTGTGGCCTCGACCGGTATCGGCACGATTGCCGCCGGTGTTGCCAAGGCCAAGGCCGACGCTATTTTGGTATCTGGACATGGCGGTGGTACCGGTGCCAGCCCGCAATCATCGATCAAACATGCGGGCATGCCATGGGAAATGGGCCTGTCAGAAGTGCATCAGGTCTTGTCGATGAATGATCTGCGTAACAAGGTTGTGTTGCGCACCGATGGGGGGCTTAAAACTGGTCGTGACATTGTCATGGCGGCGATGTTGGGGGCCGATGAATATGGTATTGGCACATCTTCGCTGATTGCCATGGGATGTATTATGGTGCGTCAATGTCATTCCAACACCTGCCCAGTCGGTGTATGTACCCAGCGCGATGATCTGCGGGCGAAATTTGAAGGCACGCCAGAAAAAGTTGTCCAGCTCTTTACCCATTTGGCCGAAGAAGTGCGTGAAATTCTGGCTGGTCTTGGCTTTACCTCATTGCAACAGGTGATTGGTCGCACGGATCTTCTAACACAGGTCAGCCGCGGTGATGCGGCGCTTGATGATCTCGATCTGAACCCTATTTTGGTGCGTGTTGACGGGGCCACCGATCTGGTAAGTTGCCGCAATATGCCGCGGGTTGAAGTGCCTGATACGCTGGACTCGCTGATGGTAGATGATGCCAAATTGGCGCTGGAAAATGGCGCCAAGATGCAGCTTTCCTACAATGTGGAAAATACCCAGCGTGCGATCGGGACAAGGCTGTCATCGCATATTGTGCGGCGGTTTGGCATGACGGGTCTGCGCGAGGGTCATATTTCGGTGCGTCTGCGCGGTTCTGCTGGGCAATCGCTTGGGGCGTTTGCGACTCAGGGGCTGTGGCTAGAGGTGATAGGCGATGCCAATGATTATGTTGGCAAGGGTTTGTCTGGCGGGGTGATTGTGGTGCGTCCATCAGCCGCCGTCGGGTTCAATGCCAGCGACAATACCATCATCGGCAACACGGTTTTATATGGGGCCACGTCAGGCAAATTATTTGCCGCTGGTCAGGCTGGAGAACGTATGTGTGTGCGCAATTCTGGTGCCACCGCCGTTGTCGAAGGGGCCGGATCAAATGCGTGCGAATATATGACCGGTGGCAAGGTCGTTGTTCTGGGCGAGGTGGGGCAGAATTTTGGTGCTGGCATGACCGGCGGCATGGCCTTTATCTATGATCCGCAGGACAGCTTTGTTGACCGTGCTAATGCCGAAACTTTGCACATATCGCGCATCCAGCATCCGCATTGGGAAGCGGTGTTGCGTGATTTGATCATCGAACATGGAAAGGCCACCGAAAGTGTGATGGCGGCGCGGTTGCTCAATCAATGGGCAACGGCGGTCGGGCATTTTTGGCAAGTCGTGCCAAACGAGATTATCCCGGTATTAGACGTGCCACTCGACACAGGTGATCCGGCATCACAAACTGCCTAAAGGGCAAGCATCTGCCCATGGCAGAAGATCGCATTAACCAAGCAGAAAAGCTGATTGCGTCGACCGGGGCTTTGGTGTAAGTCACCAAAATGGTTGAGATTTCAAAGCAGACAGCGGCAGATGATGCGGCAATTGAAACATTGATGGGCGGGGCATTCGGCCCGGCCCGTTATAGCCGGTCTGTGTGGTTGTTGCGTTCCGGCCCCCCGATTGCCGATTTATGCCTTGTGTTGCGCGAGTCCGGCACCATGCTGGCATCACTTCGGTTTTGGGAAGTGCAACTGGAACAGCAAGCTGTGTTGCTTTTGGGACCGCTTGCCGTCCAGCCAGATTTGCGTGGTCAAGGCTATGGCCGGCAGATTGTAAAAGAGGGGCTGGCACGCGCCAAGGCTATGGGCAAATGGCCATTGGTGTTGGTGTCTGGCGAACCAGAATATTATCCAAAATTTGGTTTTGTGCCGGCCGCACCTTATCAGCTAGACTGGCCCGGATTCGTCGAGCCAGAACGCCTGCAATTCCTAGAATTGCAACAAGGTGCGTTGGCAGCGCTGCGGCCGCCCTTGCGGGTACGGGCTACAAATGCATAAGGCAGGAACAAGGTAGGGTGTTTTAGTTAATGCGTGTGCTGCATCATTATCAGCTGTCGGCCTCGGCACGATTTATCCGTCTGGTTCTGGCTGAACGTGGCTTGGTGTTTTTGCCAAAAATTGAAATCCCGTGGGAACGTAACGACGCGTTTTTGTCACTGAATCCAGCTGGTGAGGTGCCAGTATTGGTGGCGGAAGATGGATTGGTCGTTTCTGGGGGCACCGTGATTGCCGAATATATTGAAGAAACCGAACCTGCCAGCACCGCTGATCTATTGTGGGGAGAGGCGCCAATGCGCGCCGAAATCCGGCGTTTGGTGCATTGGTTTGAATTTAAATTTAACCGCGAAGTTGGCGGCCCATTGGTGGCCGAACGGGTGATCAAACGGTTTTCTGGATCGGGCGAGATATCATCGTCAGTGATCCGCACGGCGCTGAGTAATTTGCAAATTCATATGGATTATATCGATTGGCTGTCAGAACAAGGCAATTGGCTGGCAGGCAAAAGATTGTCACTGGCTGATCTGGCGGCCGCGGCGCATCTGTCGGTACTTGATTTTTTAGGCGATGTTGACTGGAGCCGCCACCCAGAAGCCAAAAATTGGTATGCAAAAATGAAATCGCGGCCATCTTTCCGCGATCTTTTGGGCGATCAGGTCGTTGGTCTGGTGCCACCACCGCATTACAGCGATATGGATTTTTAAACAGATATCAGCCGGTTGCTTGCTAGATGGCAGGGCTGGTATTGGCGATCAGCGACACAAGATCATCAAGAACGCGTTCCAGCTGGGCCAATTGGCGTGGTTCTGAATATCGGTGGGTGGCGGTTTTGTCCAACATCACCGCCACATCATCTGATTGCAACTGATCCGCCAACCTTGTTGCTGTTTGCCATGGCACCTCGGCATCTTGCATGCCATGCAACAACCGCACTGGCACATTTATCAAAAGCGGGGCCTGCAACCGCAAATGCTGGCGTCCATCTTCAATCAAATGATAGGGGTAAATCACCGGATCATCTGCATAGGGATTTTCAAAGGTGATTTGACCAGAGGTCTGAAATTCTGCTTTGGCCGCATCGTTTAGCGGGTTCCAGATCAATTCTTCGGTGAAATCCGGTGCCGCGGCGATGCCGACCAGCGCCGCAACACGGGCGGGGCGGGCCAGCGCCAGATTAAGCATGATCCACCCACCAAGAGATGACCCCACCACAATTTGTGGGCCGTCGGTATGAGCGTCAATCATGTCGATGGTGTCGCGCGTCCAGTCTGAAATATTGGTTTTCAGAAAATCGCCATCAGACTGTCCATGGCCACTATAGTCAAAACGCAAAAATGACTGTCCACGACGCTCTGCCCAGGCTTGTAAATGCATGGCCTTGCTGCCATTCATATCAGATCCATGGCCGCATAAAAATACAACGCCCGGTTGTGTGCCGGGATGCCGGTTATAGGCGATGGCACCAAATTGATCTATGATATGTTTAGAAACTTCTGTCATCCCCATCACCTTGCGCTATAGTGTCGGCCTATGATTCATATCCGGCATATCTTCTATCATGACAAAACCAACAGTTAAATTCAAACGCCCATCCGGCAGACAGCCAGTGATTGTGCAAATATTGCCAGCTTTGGTGCGTGGCGGCGTTGAAAGAGGCACGGTTGAAATGGCCAAAGCCATTCAGACCGCGGGTGGTCATGCTGTAGTGATATCAAATGGTGGGCCGCTGGTCCGGCATATCGAACGATGCGGGGGCAAACATATTGCATTGCCGGTGCATGTGAAAAATCCGTTGCGTTGGCCGGGGTTGCGCCGCCAATTAAGAGCCATTTTTCAGACCGAGGGCGCCGATATTGTACATGTCCGATCGCGGGTGCCAGCATGGCTTGCGCTGAATCTGGCAAAATCCATGGGCATTGCCACCATCAGCACTGTGCATAGCCGCTTTACCAGCACATCATTTTTAAAACGGCGCTATAATGCCAAACTTCTCGACGCTGGGCAGGTGATTGCCATTTCCGATTATGTTCATGGTCTGATTACCAGCCAATATATTGGTGTTGAAGACCGGCTGACAGTTGTGCATCGCGGTGTTGATACTGTCACATTTGACCCGGCGGCGGTTAGCCAAGCGCGGATCATTAACTTTGCCGACTCTGTCGCGCTTCCTGAAGATGTGCCAGTGATTATGATGCCAGCACGGTCTTCATCATGGAAAGGGCATCATATTCTGCTTGATGCGCTCGCCAAATTGACTGATTTGCGCTTTGTCTGTCTTTTTGTTGGGGCCAGTGACGGCAAAGCTGGGTTTGTCAAAGATATAACAGATTATGCACAGGCACGTGGGCTAGAAGGGCGGTTTCGTCTGACCCCGGTTGTTGATGACATGCCAGCCGCACTGATGGTGGCTGATGTTGTGGTGATGCCGTCAGTTACGCCGGAACCTTTTGGCCGTGTTGCGCTTGAGGCCCAAGCCATGGGTCGACCCATTGTGGCGTTTGCGCATGGCGGTGCTGTTGAATCAATTGAACATGAAAAAACCGGCTGGCTGGCAACGCCCGGCGATGCTGACAGTTTGGCCGAAAATCTGCGCGCCGCCCTGTCATTACAGCCCCGCGCCCGAAAAGCCTATGCGCACAATGCGCGGGCGCATATCGAAGCGCATTTTTCAACCGATCAAATGTGTCAAGAAACGCTGAAAATATACCGCCGTATGTTGGCCAAAAACCAAAAGAACAGAGCGGCGCGATAATCGGGCTCGGCGGTGTTCATGGTCGCTGTACCGCTAGGTGCGCTTTGGCTTGAGTTTTCAGCAGTGAGCGACTATTTTCGGTGCGATTTGTGAGGCGGTATCGATTTTGCCGCGCTTGATGAGATGTCCGTTCACATAGCAGTTAAAATAAAGGTAAATCGATACAATGCCAAATATCACGCTTCCAGATGGGTCGGTTCGATCATATGACGGGCCGGTCACCGCCGCCACGATTGCAAGCGATATTGGCCCTGGGTTGGCAAAGGCGGCATTGATCGCGGTTGTTGATGGTGATGAATGGGATCTATCGCGCCCGATCGAGACCGATGCCGCTGTTGCGTTGGTTACTGCCAAAGATGAGGCGGCCTTGGCGTTGTTGCGGCATGATTGCGCGCATGTGATGGCCGAGGCGGTGTTAGAGCTGTTTCCAGAAACCCAAGTCACAATTGGCCCCGCCATTGAAAATGGCTTTTATTATGATTTCCATCGCGCCACAGCTTTTTCTGAAGATGACCTCGCGGCCATTGAAAAACGCATGCATGAAATTGTCGATCGTGACGAGGCGATTGTGCGGCGCGTCTGGTCGCGCGATGAAGCCGTTGCATTTTATCAAAAAAATAATGAGCCGTTTAAAGTAGAGCTGGTAGAGGCGATTCCAGCTGATGAGACAGTCACGTTCTATCAGCAGGGCAATTTTATTGATTTATGTCGGGGGCCGCACGCGCCATCGACCGGCAAGATCGGTCATGCGTTCAAATTGATGAAAGTGGCCGGGGCCTATTGGCGCGGCGATTCAAACCGACCAATGCTACAACGTATCTATGGTACAGCTTGGACCAGTGAAAAGGATCTCACCGCCTATTTGACCATGCTGGAAGAGGCGGAAAAGCGCGATCACCGGAAACTTGGCAAACAGCTGGGTTTGTTCCATCTGCAAGAAGAGGCGGCCGGGTCTGTTTTCTGGCATGCGAAAGGCTGGATTCTCTACCGCGAGATTGAAGCCTATGTGCGGCGGCGACTTGACGCGGCTGGCTATAGCGAAGTCAAAACACCGCAACTGGTGGATAGATCGCTGTGGGAGGCGTCTGGTCACTGGGAAAAATTCGGCGAGAATATGTTTACCGCGCAGTCGGAAGATGAACGGACCTTGGCGCTAAAACCGATGAATTGCCCCTGTCATGTGCAGATTTTCCGTCAAGGCATTAAATCTTATCGAGATTTGCCATTGCGTATGGCCGAATTTGGGTCTTGTCACCGGAATGAACCATCTGGTGCTTTGCATGGCATCATGCGGGTGCGTGCCTTTACCCAAGATGACGCGCATATTTTCTGTACCGAAGATCAAATTACCGAAGAGTCGGTGAAATTTTGTGCGTTGTTGCAATCAATCTATGCTGATTTTGGATTCGATGATGTGCGGGTTAAATTTTCTGACCGTCCAGAAGTACGGGCTGGTGATGATGCCACTTGGGATCGCGCCGAGGCGGCCCTGACCGACGCCACACATGCGGCTGGTCTTGATACGGTTTTGAACCCGGGTGAGGGTGCTTTTTATGGGCCAAAGCTGGAATTTGTTTTGCGTGATGCGATCGGCCGTGATTGGCAATGTGGCACGTTGCAGGTTGATTTTGTTCTGCCTGACCGACTTGATGCCGAATATGTTGGTGAAGATGGCAACCGGCATCGTCCGGTAATGTTACACCGGGCGATTTTAGGGTCTATGGAACGCTGGATTGGCATTTTGATTGAGCAATATTCTGGCCGTATGCCAGCATGGCTGGCCCCGGTGCAAATTGTGGTGGCGTCGATTACCGATAGTGCGAATGCCTATGCGCGTGAAGTTGCCGCGGCGGCGGCGGCGGCTGGCTTGCGGGTTGAAACCGATCTGCGGAATGAAAAAATCAGCTATAAGGTGCGTGAACACAGCGTTATGAAAGTGCCGTTTATTCTGGCGGTTGGCGGACGCGAAGCCGAAGCCGGCACGGTGGCATTACGGCGCCTTGGGTCAAATGACCAACAGGTGCTGGACGCGCATGAAACCATTTCAATGCTAAGAGACGAAAGTCTTGCGCCTGACATGCAAAGCCGCTAAATAACCGTGAAATGCTAAAAAACTGGCAATTTTGTCGTGGTTTTGCTAGTTGTTTTAGCGCTTCTGTTGCCCGGTGTCCGGCCAGCGGAAGGATGTAGTATGACAGCTATAGGAGAGTTACATAGCACGTCCACATAGTAATACGCCGCCAACAATTGACGGCCCGCGCATCAATGGTGCCATCCGTGCGCCAAAGGTACGCTGTATTGACCCTGAAGGCGAACAGCTTGGGGTGCTCGATACGCAAGACGCTATTCGCAAAGCTGAGGATTTTGGCCTCGATCTGGTTGAAGTCCAGCCCAATGCAGATCCACCAGTTTGCAAAATTCTCGATTACGGCAAATTTAAATATGAAGCGCAAAAACGCGCCAATGAAGCCCGTAAAAAGCAAAAAATTATCGAAGTCAAAGAAATCAAGTTGCGTCCCAATATTGACGAGCATGACTATCAGGTGAAGATGCGTAATGTGCAGAAATTCCTGACTGCCGGTGATAAGGTCAAGGTGACGTTGCGGTTTCGTGGCCGTGAAATGGCGCACCAAGAACTTGGTGCAAATGTTTTGACGCGGGTGCGGGAAGAAACCGATGAATTCGCCAAAGTGGAAGCCATGCCAAAAATGGAAGGCCGCCAAATGATCATGGTGCTGGCACCGAAATAGGTAGATTGCTGATTTGGTGATATCCGTGCCAACTCGCCGATCTAGCCCTATGGTTTTCAGGGCTTGATTCTGCGCTAATATCACCTTATAACCACATCGCTTTAAAGATTGCCGCGACCGGGCCTGAAAAAACAGGGCATGCCCGGCCGGTAAATGCCAATATTTTATTGGCCCCCTTTACAAAAGAAAGAGGTCAAAATGCCCAAGATGAAGACCAAAAGCGGTGCGAAAAAACGCTTTCGCCTCACCGCCAGTGGTAAGGTTCGTGGCTCTGCCGCCTTCCTTAGCCACAACCTAAGACGCCGTTCCCAGAAAATGAAACGTCAAGCCCGTGGCACCATGATTTTGAATGATGCTGATGCGCGGATTGTAAAACGTTTCCTTCCATACGCTTAACGGAGGCTGGAACATGGCACGCGTTAAAAGAGGTACCACGACACATGCTCGTCACGCCAAAGTGATTAAGGCGGCAAAGGGCTATTATGGACGTCGTAAAAATACATTCAGAACAGCAACACAAGCGGTCGATAAAGCACGGCAATATGCCTATCGTGACCGCCGTGTCCGCAAGCGGGAGTTCCGCGCGTTGTGGATTCAGCGGATCAATGCGGCGGCACGTTTGCATGGTCTGACATATTCACAGATGATGGGCGGGTTGATCAAAGCCGGTATTGAAATCGACCGGAAAATGCTTGCTGATCTGGCGGTGCATGAGCCGCAGGCTTTTGCAGCCTTGGTCGAACGGTCAAGAGCGGCAAGCTAGGGGTATTCCCGCGATACTATCAAACGCCAAGCCGTTGCTTTGACCTGTAACTGCCCGATAGTGGGGCAGGGACATGCCAGCAACGGCTTGTTTTATTTGATCGGTATTTTTGCCGACGCTTGAGACGATTAAGGGTGAGACATTATGCAAGGCCTTGATGCCCAGAGTCTGAAATCTGTATCTGATGAAATTATGCAGGCTGTTGACGCGGCTGAAAATCTTGAAGCTTTAGACGCTATCAGGGTCAATGCGCTTGGCAAAAAGGGGCGGATTTCTCTGCTAATGCGCGAATTGGGGGGCATGGATGCTGATGCCCGCAAAGCGGCCGGACAGGCACTAAATATCGTCAAGGATCAGGTGGCTGACGCCCTTGAAGCAAAACAGTCGGTGCTTGCACAAGCCGCGTTGAATGAAAAGCTGGCCACCGAAGCCATTGATGTCAGCTTGCCATCACGCCCAAGCCGCGAGGCCCGGCTGCACCCGCTGTCGCGCACCATTGAAGAGGTCTTGGCAATTTTTGCCGAGATGGGGTTTCAGGTGGCCGAGGGGCCGGATATCGAATCTGATTATTATAATTTTACCGCATTGAATATTCCGCCAGAACATCCGGCACGCCAAGAACATGATACATTTTACCTGCCGGTGAATGCGGATGGGCAGCGCAAAGTTTTGCGCACCCATACTTCGCCAGTCCAGATTCGCACGATGGAGGCAAATGAGCCACCAATCCGCATTATTGTGCCGGGGCGCACCTATCGGTCTGACCATGACGCAACCCATTCCCCCATGTTTCATCAATGCGAAGGGCTGGTGATTGGCGATGGCATTCACATGGGGCATTTAAAGGGTTGTCTTATTGATTTTTGCCGGGCGTTTTTTGGCGTTGATGATTTGCCGGTGCGGTTCCGCCCAAGCTATTTTCCATTTACCGAACCATCTGCCGAAGTTGATATTGGCTGTACGCGTGATGGTGGCGGATTGAAAATCGGGGCTGGTGATGATTGGCTGGAAATTTTAGGGTCGGGCATGGTTAATCCACGGGTGCTGGCAAATTGTGGCTATGACCCGGAAAAATATCAGGGCTTTGCCTTTGGTATGGGCATTGAACGTATTGCGATGCTGAAATATGGCATCCCTGATTTGCGGACATTTTATGACAGTGACCTGCGCTGGATGCGGCATTACGGGTTTCTGCCATTTGACGCGCCTTCGATACATGCCGGTTTGGTTGGGGGGGCAGGCTGATGAAATTTACCCGCGACTGGCTGTTTGATCATTTGCAAACAGACCGCACATTAGATGAAATCCTCGATGCTTTGCCAATGTTGGGGCTGGAAGTGGAATCTGTTGTTGATCGCGCTGAAGCACTGGCCCCTTTCACCATTGCCGAGGTGCTGTCTGCGACGCAACATCCAAACGCGGATAAGCTGCGTGTGTGTATGGTATCAACTGGCACTGGTGACCCGGTGCAGGTGGTCTGCGGGGCGCCAAACGCACGGGCCGGTATGAAAGGCGTGTTTGCCCCCGTTGGCGCCTTTGTGCCAGGCATTGAATTGACTTTAAAAGCTGGAGAAATTCGCGGCGAGGCATCAAATGGGATGCTGTGTTCCGAACGCGAAATGCAATTATCTGACGAGCATGATGGCATCATTGACTTACCAGCCGATGCGCCGGTTGGCGTGCCATTTGCGCCCTATGCCGGGCTTGACGATCCTATCATTGAAATTGCGATAACACCAAACCGTGCTGATTGCCTAGGTGTGCGCGGCGTGGCGCGTGATCTGGCGGCGGCTGGCTATGGCACGTTGAAACCGTTGGATACAACGCCGCATCAAGGCAGTTTTGACAGCCCGGTGCGCTGGCAGTTGGATCTTGACGGAAAGGACCATTTATGTCCGTCAATCACTGGCATTGCTTTTGATCATGTTGCCAATCCCGCCAGCCCGGAATGGATGGCGCGGCGTCTGACAGCCGTTGGCCAGCGTCCGATTAGCGCCCTTGTAGACATTACCAACTATGTGATGATTGATCTTGGTCGCCCTCTCCATGCCTATGATATTGATAAAATAAATGGGGATAGCCTCTATGTACGGTTGGCCAAGCCTGGTGAAACATTTGCCGCGCTGAACGAAAAGACCTATGACCTTGCGGCTGATATGCTGGTGATTGCGGATGCCGATGGGGCTGATGATTTGGCCGGGGTTATGGGCGGTGAACGCACAGGTGTGAGCGCAGATACCACAAGAATGTTTCTTGAAATTGCTATTTTTGATCCGATTTCGGTTGCCACTACCGGACGCAAA
Organism: Alphaproteobacteria bacterium; assembly: GCA_038151495.1. Classification (GTDB taxonomy): domain Bacteria; phylum Pseudomonadota; class Alphaproteobacteria; order Puniceispirillales; family Puniceispirillaceae; genus UBA3439. The sequence continues at coordinate 1,358 of JAYOVO010000019.1, read as the reverse complement.
CTTAACCTTCATTCAGATGCGCGCTACCGTTTTGAACGCGGCTTGGATGCCACGGCGCCGCAGATCATGGCCGGACATATTGCACGTTTGGTGACATCAATTTGTGGTGGTACGGCGAGCCACGTGGTCGAGGCAGGTAGGGGCGTTGATTGGCAACGGCAAATCGATTTATCGCCGGAAAAGCTGCAACGCTTGACCGGCATTGACTTGCCCGCAGAACGCCAAAAACAAATACTTGAATCGCTTGGCTTTATTGTCGAGGCTTCGGCATCAAGCTGGCAGGTTACGCCGCCATCATGGCGTGGTGACATTGATGGGGCGGCTGATCTTGTTGAAGAGATTGCGCGTATTCACGGATTTGACCATTTGCCGGTTATGGCATTGCCGCGTACGCATGTGGTGTCGCAGCCAGCGGTCAACGCCGCCCAATTGCGCCCGTTGCAATTACGCCGGGCCCTTGCCGAATGCGGCTTAATGGAAGCGGTGACATTTTCCTTTTTAGCGCCAAAAGAAGCTGCGTTATTTGGCGGCGGTGCGGCGGCATTGACATTGGTCAATCCGATCAGTGCAGATTTGTCGGTCATGCGGCCGTCAGCCTTGCCAAATTTGCTACAGGCGGCTGGCCGGAACCAGGATCGCGGCGAAGCTGATTGCGCCTTGTTCGAAATTGGCCCGGTATTTCTGGGTGATGAACCAACCGACCAGCGCACGGCCTGTGCCGGCATTCGTCATGGCCATACCGCACCGCGCGAATGGCACGCCGAACGCCGGATTGTTGATGTGTTTGATGCGAAGTCAGATGCCGAAATGGCGCTTGGCGTATTAGGCGTGCGCAAAGCCAGCTTGTCGGTAGATAAGCCCGCACCAGATTATTTTCACCCGGGACGTTCTGGGATATTAATGCAAGGCCGCACAAAACTGGCAAGTTTTGGTGAATTGCACCCGAACATTGCGTCACATTTTGGCTTGCGTGGGCCGGTTGTCGGGTTTGAATTGTTTCTTGATGATGTGCCATTAGCAAAGGCCAAAGGGCCAGCTAGAAGCCTGTTGAAAATGTCGGCCTTTCAGCCGGTTAACCGTGATTTTGCTTTTGTTCTTGATGCTGATGTTGCCGCCAGTGATTTATTGCGCGCGGTGAAATCTGCGGCTGGGCCGCTGTTAAGCGATATGCAATTGTTCGATCTGTATCAGGGTAAAGGCATTGAAGATGGCAAAAAATCATTGGCGGTGACCATCACCTTGACGCCGCAAAAAGCAACATTAACCGAAGAAGAGATTGAAAAGATCTCTGCGGCGGTGGTGACGCTTGCCAAGAAAAATTGTGGCGCTGTTTTGCGCGGCTAGCCCGGATCATTCAG
>JAYOVO010000018.1:0-19516 GCA_038151495.1 Alphaproteobacteria bacterium | reverse complement strand
GAATGGCGCTGCGGCCTATATGTGGTTGAAGATTGCAGCAACGGCTGGTCATCAAAATGCGCTGAACAACAGAAATAGAGCGCACAAACACCTGTCTTCTGAACAAATCGCCAAAAGTCAGCGGCTCACTCGGCAATGCATAAAAGACCCCAGCCGTTGTTCATAAAAGCCCGCCGCATCATTGCTGGGTGGTGTATGGTTTTTTTCGTCAAATAAGGTAAAGGGAAAATGGTGGGCCCGGCAGGACTCGAACCTGCAACAACACGGTTATGAGCCGTGGGTTCTAACCAATTGAACTACAGGCCCCCATTAACAGCACTGTCGGTTTCGGCGCCTTGTGGGCGGCGCCGGTTCCCGGACAATGCGGCAAAACTCAATTTTCGAGGAAGCTACGCAATTTACGCGACCGTGACGGATGTTTCAGCTTGCGCAGCGCTTTGGCTTCGATCTGCCGAATACGTTCGCGAGTCACGCTAAATTGCTGGCCTACCTCTTCCAGCGTATGGTCAGTATTCATACCAATGCCAAATCGCATGCGCAACACCCGCTCTTCACGCGCGGTCAGGCTGGCCAGAACGCGTGTTGTGGTTTCACGCAAATTGGCATGGATCGCCGCATCAAGCGGCTGGACCGCATTTTTATCTTCGATAAAATCGCCAAGATGGCTGTCTTCCTCGTCGCCGATTGGCGTCTCGAGGCTGATTGGCTCTTTAGCGATTTTCAATACTTTCCGCACTTTGTCGATTGGCATGCTCAGCTTTTCAGCCAGCTCTTCCGGGGTTGGTTCACGGCCAATTTCATGCAACATCTGGCGCGATGTCCGTACCAATTTATTGATCGTTTCGATCATATGCACCGGAATACGGATGGTGCGCGCTTGATCGGCGATCGACCGGGTAATGGCCTGACGAATCCACCATGTGGCATAGGTCGAAAATTTATAGCCGCGCCGATATTCAAATTTATCGACAGCTTTCATCAAACCAATATTGCCTTCTTGGATCAGGTCCAGAAACTGCAACCCGCGATTAGTGTATTTTTTGGCAATCGAAATCACCAGCCGCAAATTGGCCTCGACCATTTCCTTTTTGGCCCGTGCCGCTTCGCGTTGACCGCGCTGAATGGTCTGGATCACCTCGCGAAATTCGGGCACTGACAGCCCGACATCATCAACCACCAGCTTGATCTTGTCGCGCAATTCGGCCACTTCTTCGCCATGCGCGCTATCCAGCTTTTGCCATGCTTTGGATTTGAACCCGCTGCCCGGCCAGTCTTCATTGACCTCGCGACCGGTCCATGCCTCAAGAATTTGCGGCCGCGGAATCCCACTAGAGGTCGCAACCCGCATCAATCGCCCTTCAATACCAGTCACATGGCGGTTCAGGGTAAATAATTGTTCGCTCAGCGCTTCGATGCGGTTGGTGTTAAAAATCACCCCTTCCATCAATCGGCACAGCTTGATTTTGGTATCGCGGTGCGTCATTTCGCTTTTTGCGACAAGCGGCTGGTCTTTGGCCATGCGTGTGAGGCGGCGGTCCTGCAATTTCACATACTCACCAAACACCGTGCCGATTTCATCAAACAACGCCATCATCTCGTCACGAACGGCATCTTCCAGCGCCGCAAGAGACAAGTTCAGATCGTCATTTTCGTCATTGTCATTATGGGCATCACGGGTCGAGGTATCGGTGTCGCTATCGCCACTTTCATCATACTCCTCGTCCTCTTCTTCCTCTTCTTCATCATCTTCTAAATCATCATCCGGGATTTCATCATTCATCCCATCCAGATTATTATGATCAATCAGAGGGTTGCCCTTTAGCTTGGCAAAGGTCGCCTCAAGGTCAATGATATCACGAAGCGGCACGACGCCATCGGCGATTTGGTCACGCCAATGCATCAGCGCACGAATGGTTAGCGGCGATTCACAAATCCCGCCAATCATCATTTCACGGCCAGCTTCGATACGTTTTGCGATAGAAATTTCGCCTTCACGCGACAACAGCTCGACACTGCCCATCTCGCGCAAATACATGCGCACCGGATCATCCGTGCCGGACACATCGCTATCAGATAAATTGCCAGAGGCGCGGCCATCTTCATTGCCCTCTTCGGCCTCATCGGTGTCATCGTCGCTCTCGGCGCTATCAACAACCGACACACCCATTTCATTCAGCGTCGACATCACATCGTCGATTTGTTCGGATGTATATTCTTCGGCTGGCAAAGCGGCGTTCAGTTCATCATGCGTGACAAACCCGCGATCCTTGCCAAGTTTTAACAGCGCTTTGATCGTTTGCTGGGCCGCGTCAAGGCTGGCAGCCTCGCTTGCATCCTGTGCGGTTTGATCGGTATCAGCCTGTTTTTTTGCTTTGGTTGCCATCTGCTCGATTCTACCCCTGATTATCTTCACCCGACATCGCCTTGCCACTTTGTTTGGTGGCATCAGCCGCCTCGGCGCTGATTACATTTTCCTCTGATGTGCTATCGCAACATCAAAATCATTCGGTGTGGCACGGCCCCTATTCACGGCCAGCATGCGCACCTATTCGTTAAATTCTTGGTGTATGGGTTTTTGAAAACAGACCAGATTTCCCGTCAACAAGCCCCAAAAGTTCCTCTAAATGCGCGCCCGCCCGTTCTGGCGCCAGCGCGTAGGGATCAAATGGCAATCTGGATTTCATTTCATCCCCCGTCAAATCCTCTATTGCACTGCCAAGATCCAAACCCTGTAAATGATAGTTTAACGCCGCTACGTCAAGATCTGGATCACGTATAACGGCATCAATCACCGCTTTTTTCACATGATCCAGCTTTTGATCGGCAATTTCCAGCATGGACAAAGCCTCAAAATTGGCAGGAACCAAGGCTGGATGGGCTAAAATCAGCGCCAGAATAGCCCGATGCCGATGCATTAAGCCGGTGGCAGGCCGGATTGTCCGCCGCGCCATAAATAGGTTGGTCTGGCCCCGCGTTTGGGATCGCATTGCCGCGATTCGGTTCTCAATTTCATCGCCATAGGCCCCGCGCACCTGATTATTGCCGATACTGCGCACAAGGCCGCGCACTGATTGCCAGAATTGCGCTCTTGCCTCTGGTTGTTGGGTGTCAAACTGCGCCGCGGTTGTCGTCCACATAACATCAACCAAGGCTTGCGCACTGCCCAGAATTTTGCGCAATCCTTCTGGCCCAGATTCGCCAAGAACATCATCTGGATCTTTGCCAGCTGGCAACATCGCTAGCCGCGCCGACCGGCCGGGTTCCAGCAGTGGCAAGATACGCTCCAGCGCACGGAGTTGCGCCCGTTGCCCAGCCGCGTCACCATCGAAACACAAAATCGGTTCGTCATGTAATTTCCATAACAGGGCGATTTGTTCGGGGGTTAATGCCGTGCCAAGTGGTGCCACAGCGGCGGCAATACCGCTTCGTTGCACGGCGATCACATCCATATATCCCTCGACAACGACCAGCGGTAATTTGCGCCGCACCGCTTCGCGTGCTTGCACCCACCCATAAAGCACGGCCTTTTTGGAAAAGGTCGGGCTGTCACCTGAATTTAAATATTTTGGCTGGGCATCACCAAGCGCACGCGCACCAAAGGCAATGACCTTGCCCTGTCTGTTTTCAATGGGAAAGATCACCCGGTCACGAAAATAGTCATACAAGCGACCATCACGATCTGATTTGCCCAGAACCCCGGCCAAAATCATATCATCATCTGAAAATCCCTTGCTGGCCAGCACCGCCTGCAAGCCGGACCTTGGCGCATAGCCAAGCCTAAAATTTTTGACTGTCGCCGCATCCAATCCACGCTGTTTAATATAGTGGGCGGCATCTCGCCCTTCATCAGCGCGCAATCTGGCTTCGAAAAATTTTGTGGTTTCTTCTAAAATATCAAAGGCGGCTTTGCGTTGCCTTGTCACTGCCGGATCAATATGTGTTGATTTTGGCATTGCCAGCCCGGCCATGTCCGCCAGCCGCTCAACCGATTCCATAAAGTCAAGACCATCCATTTCACGCAAAAATGAAATGGCATCACCATGCGCACCGCACCCAAAACAATGATAAAAACCATCATCATCAACAACTGAAAAAGATGGCGTTTTTTCTGAATGAAAGGGGCATAATCCACTGAAACGGCGGCCTTTGCGTATCAGCTTTACACGCCGCCCGATGATATCTGAAAGCGGTACACGCTGGCGCAAATCTTCGATAAATTCTGGCGGCACCGCCATGGCCAAAACTCCGGTCCGGTTAATGTATTCGGCATCCGGCACCGCCGGGTACGCCGCGATTAACCTAGCATAATTGGGTAGATGCACGGAACCAGTTAGTGCCAGCCACGCCCATAGATGCCTGTTGCCGCGCGGCTATTTCGCCATCAACGCGGCTTTTACATCCTGACTGGCAGATGAAAAGTCCATCTGTCCGGCGTAATGGGCTTTTAGATATCCCATCACCTGCCCCATATCTTTAATTGACCCAGCGCCAGTTTCGGCAATGGCTTTGGTAATCGCCTGCTTCATTTCATCCGCGCTTAATTGTGTGGGCAGAAAATTTTTGATGATTTCAATTTCAGCTTCTTCATTCGCGGCCAGTTCCGGGCGATCACCATCTCGGTACATTTTCGCCGATTCGGTACGCTGTTTGATCATGGTTTGCAACATGCCGAGGATTTCCTCGTCAGAAATGCCATCAGGATTATCATTTCCGCGCGCCGCAATATCACGATCCTTTAACGCCGCAGCGATCAATCGCATGGTCGACAACGCAACTTGGTCTTTGGCCTTCAACGCTTCTTTCAGCGCATTCGCTATGTTTTCGCGCATATTAAGACACACCTTTTTAAAATGACATGCACATCGATATGTACAATTTGGCCGCGCCTTTTACGCCACTCTTGGCAATCCTGCAAGCCTTGGCGTGGAACGCTTGACCATTTGAAAGTGGTCGGCTATGTAATCAGCCGTTCGTTGGCCTTGCGCTGCGGCATCTCTCTTATAACAGGATATGGGTTGAAATGGGGCAGAAAACGATCTCTGGCCACAATTTTGATGCGCTACGCGCTAATCGGGATAATCCGACCGCCGCCCTCGTTCTTGAAGATGGAACCGTATTTACCGGATTTGGATTCGGCGCCGCCACCACCAATGTTGGTGAAGTCTGCTTCAATACCTCAATGACTGGGTATCAGGAGATCATGACCGATCCCTCTTATGCTGGCCAGATCATCACATTTACCTTTCCCCACATTGGCAATGTCGGCACGAACAGCAAAGATCTTGAAACGATAACCCCGGCCGCACTTGGGATGATCGTACGCCAACCAGTGACCAATCCAGCTAGCTGGCGCGCCGACTCAAGCCTTAACGACTGGCTGGTGGCACATAATTTGCCCGGCATCAGCGGCATTGATACCCGCGCCCTCACCCGGCGCATTCGTGATCTTGGCGCCCCACGCGGTGCCTTGTGCCACGCCCCAAATGGCAATATTGATACCGGCGCTTTGGGTGAAATGGCCAAAAGCTGGCCAGGTCTGAAAAACATGGATTTGGCCAAATCAGTGACCTTGCCAGATACCACATCATGGGACGAAGGAAGCTGGCAGTATGACAGTTCATCCCATCAGGTAACGCCGGCGAAATTTAACGTTGTTGCCATGGATTTTGGTTGCAAACACAATATTTTGCGGTGCCTACAGGATGCAGGTTGCGCGGTCACTGTGGTGCCAGCTGACACCTCGGCTGATTCGATTATGGCACTACAGCCAGATGGAGTATTCCTGTCAAACGGCCCAGGTGACCCAGCCGCCACTGCCGACTATGCCGGCGGTGAAATCGCCAAATTAATTGCCGCCAATATGCCCGTTTTTGGCATTTGCATTGGTCATCAATTGATGGCGCTGGCGCTTGGCGCAAAGACTCATAAAATGGCGCGCGGCCATCGCGGTGCTAATCATCCTGTCAGAGACTTGCAAACAGGCAAAATCGAAATCACCAGCCAAAATCATGGGTTTGCCGTCGATCCCGATAGCCTGCCAGCTGATCTTGAGGTGACGCATATTTCGCTTTTTGACCAATCAATTGAAGGCCTGCGGCACAAGACAAAGCCAGCATTTTGCGTCCAATATCACCCTGAATCATCTCCCGGACCACATGACTCACGGTATCTTTTTGAACGGTTCACCCACCTGATGGAAACAACGAGATCCTGATATGCCACGCCGTGATGATATAAAATCCATCCTGATCATCGGTGCCGGCCCAATTATCATCGGTCAGGCATGTGAATTTGATTATTCAGGCGCACAGGCATGTAAAGCTCTTAAAGCGGATGGCTACCGGGTTATTCTGGTAAATTCAAATCCAGCCACCATCATGACCGACCCGGAAATGGCTGACGCCACCTATATCGAACCGATCACCCCAGCCACCGTTGCAAAAATCATTGCCGCCGAACGACCTGATGCGCTGTTGCCAACGATGGGGGGGCAAACCGCGCTCAATACCGCGCTGTCTCTTTATAATGATGGCACCTTGGAAACATATGGCGTCGAAATGATCGGTGCCCGCACCGAGTCAATTGAAATGGCCGAAGACCGGGAATTATTCCGAAAAGCCATGGACAGAATTGGCCTTGAATGCGCCCGCGCCCGCACGGTCAATAATTTTGATGATGCGCTGCAAGCTCTTGATTTTGTTGGGTTGCCAGCCATTATTCGCCCCTCATTTACACTTGGCGGTGAAGGTGGCGGTATCGCCTATAATAAAGCTGAATTTGAAACCATTGTCGCCAATGGGTTGCGCTTGTCGCCTGTGTCTGAGGTGCTGATCGAAGAATCAGTTCTTGGCTGGAAAGAATTTGAAATGGAAGTTGTCCGCGACACTGCTGACAATTGTATCATTGTATGTTCCATCGAAAATGTAGACCCGATGGGTGTTCATACAGGCGACTCAATGACAGTGGCCCCAGCGCTCACCCTAACTGACAAGGAATATCAAGCGCTGCGCGATGCGTCGCTGGCGGTGCTCCGCGAAATTGGCGTGGATACTGGCGGCTCGAACGTTCAGTTCGCTGTCTGTCCAAAAACTGGGCGTATTCTTGTTATTGAAATGAACCCGCGAGTCAGCCGGTCTTCGGCACTGGCGTCCAAAGCAACGGGATTTCCCATTGCCAAAATCGCCGCTCAATTGGCTGTCGGCTATCGCTTGGACGAATTGGTGAATGATATCACCGGCGTCACCCCGGCAAGTTTTGAACCAACGATTGACTATGTGGTCACAAAAATACCGCGATTTACTTTTGAAAAGTTTTCTGGTGCGGATGCTATTTTATCAACATCGATGAAATCAGTCGGCGAGGCCATGGCGGTCGGCAGGTCTTTTGAAGAAAGTCTGCAAAAAGCCCTTCGGTCTATGGAAATTGGCCTGACTGGGCTGAACCCGGTGACACCACCTGTTGCGGATGCAACGTCAGGTGTAGACCAGCTTCGGGGCTGGCTTGGTGAATTGGTGCCAAACCGGGTCTTACGTATTGCAAGCGCGCTTCGGCACGGCCTTTCCATTGACGAAGTTCACGCTGTTACTGGGTGGGACCGCTGGTTCCTTGAACGTATTCAGGCCATTCTCGATGCCGAAAATAAAGTGGCCGCTGATGGCCTGCCAGATGATGCAACCGTTTTACGATTCTTAAAATCAATGGGATTTTCAGATGCGCGATTGGCTGAACTTGCGCAGCTTGATGCCAAAGACGTGCGGTCGCGCCGAAGCAAAGCTGGCGTCTTGCCTGTCTATAAACGCATCGACACATGCGCGGCAGAGTTCAGTTCAGAAACCGCCTATATGTATTCGACCTATGAAATCACCGCAGATGCCGAATGCGAGGCCGACCCCAGTGACCGGCAAAAAATCGTTATTCTTGGCGGCGGCCCAAACCGGATTGGTCAGGGTATTGAATTTGACTATTGCTGTGTTCATGCCTGCTATGCGTTGTCGGACGCAGGCTATGAAACAATCATGATCAATTGTAACCCGGAAACGGTTTCGACTGATTATGACACATCTGATCGGCTGTATTTTGAACCATTGACCGACGAAGATGTCATTTCGATCATCAAACGCGAAGCAGAAAATGGTGATTTGCGCGGCGTTATTGTTCAGCTAGGTGGGCAAACCCCACTGAAAATTGCCGCCGCACTCGAGGCCGAGGGCATTCCCATTCTTGGCACCAGCCCGGATGCCATTGATCTAGCCGAAGATCGTGAACGCTTCCAGCTTTTGTTGAAAAAGCTTGATCTGTTGCAACCTGAAAATGGTATTGCCCATTCGGCTGAAGAAGCCCGCGAAATTGTTCAGAGAATTGGCCTGCCGGTCGTTATTCGCCCATCATATGTGCTGGGCGGGCGCGCTATGGAAGTTGTCCACCAGATGGATGATTTAGAACGCTATATGCGGGACGCGGTTGTTGTGTCTGGCAAAAATCCGGTGTTGATTGATCGGTTTTTGAACAATGCCGTCGAAGTAGATGTAGATGCCTTATGTGATGGCAGTGATGTCTATATTGGCGGCATCATGGAACATATCGAAGAAGCGGGTATTCATTCTGGCGATTCTGCCTGTTCATTGCCGCCACAGCATTTGTCTGACGAGATTCTGGATGCACTGAAACAGCAGACCAGAGATTTGGCTTTTGCCCTTAATGTTGTTGGGCTGATGAACATTCAGTTCGCCATTCGCGAGAACAAAATCTATTTGCTGGAAGTAAACCCACGCGGCAGCCGCACTGTTCCGTTTGTAGCAAAGACCACTGGCGTGCCTTTGGCTAAACTAGCCTCGCGTGTTATGGCTGGTGAAAAGCTGGCAAGCTTTAACTTGACCGAACGCCATTTGCCGCATGTGGCGGTAAAAGAAGCGGTGTTTCCGTTTGCCCGCTTCCCCGGGGTTGATGTGTTTTTGGGACCAGAGATGAAATCAACCGGCGAAGTGATGGGTATTGATACTGATTTTGGCCGGGCATTTGCCAAAAGCCAGCTTGGGGCAGGCACCGATCTGCCGCTGTCTGGCACGGTATTTATTTCAATCAAAGATGAAGACAAGCCAGCCTTTATTGAAATTTGCCGAAATCTTGTCGAAGATGGATTTTCAATCCTTGCCACTGGCGGCACTACCGCCGCATTACAGGCCGCCGGTGTACCGGCAACACGCATCAACAAAGTGATGGAAGGGCGCCCCCACGCCGTCGACGCGATGCTGTCTGGCGACATTCAGCTTGTTTTCAACACGGCCAAAGGTGCCGGTGCGATCAAAGATTCCTTTTCATTGCGCCATACGGCCCTGACCAACAAAGTACCTTATTACACCACAGTGGCAGGCAGCCGTGCAGCCGCCGAAGCCATTCGTGCCTTGCGTGCAGGCCAGCTTGGCGTTCGCACGTTGCAGGATTATCTTGCAGATATTAGTTGACAGACGCTAGCGTCACACCTGTTAATCATGCCATGATTGTAGACGAATTCCGAACGGACGAAGAATTGCTATGGAAAAAATACCATTCACCGCGGCTGGCCTTGAAGTCATTAAAAACGAATTGGCGCACTTAAAAGGCACTGAAAGACAGGCTGTGATTAACGCCATTGCCGCGGCACGTGAACATGGCGACTTATCAGAAAACGCGGAATATCATGCCGCGCGTGAAAAACAATCATTCATCGAAGGCCGGATTTCCGAACTTGAAGATGTGACAAGCCGCGCCGAAGTGATCGATGCTAGCCAGCTTAGCGGTGACAAGGTGACCTTTGGCACCAGTGTTGGTCTGGCCGACGAAGAAACCGACGAAGAAACCACCTATCATATCGTCGGCCCGTATGAGGCGGATATTTCCAAAGGTATGATTTCAACCTCATCACCCATTGCGCGCGCCGTCATAGGTAAAGCCGTGGGTGACTCGGCCGAGGTGCAAAGCCCGGGCGGGGTCAAATCATACGAAATTATTTCTATCGATCTTTTTGATATGGAAAAGGTTAATCGCTAGTCGGTTCGGCATCGACTGGCACACCGACAAGGTTTTTGGCCGACCTGATCGATAATGCCGTTTTTACATGGCTGACATTTTTCGCCGGGGTCAGTTTACTGGTCAGAAATTTCTGAAAATCATCCCAGTCATGCGCGACGATTTTCAGTAGAAAATCAGTTTCACCCATAAGCATATGGCATTCACGTACCTGCGGCCATTCAGCCACCATTTCTTCAAACGCCTGCAAATCAACCTCGGCTTGGCTGGTCAGTCCGACAAAGGCAAATACATGCACATTATAGCCAAGCGCCTCGGCATCCAAATCGGCATGATACCCCCTTACCACACCAGCCTCTTCAAGCACCCGCACCCGGCGCAGACATGGCGGTGCAGAAATACCCGCACGTTTTGCCAATTCGACATTGGTCATCCGCCCATCATCTTGCAAATCACGCAAAATCTGACGGTCAACATCATCTAATTTGAGCTTGCCAGCCATATATACCTGTTGCTTGTGATGAAACGAACAAACTGCCACCAATGCGTGGCTTTTGACTGCTTATATAGTTACCTGTCCACCGCAGGCGAGGCAAGTTAATTGCGCAAACCAGACCAATTCATTCCAAATATTATCGACTTTTACATCCATCTGGCGTAGCCATGTGCCACATGTTATGGGTGCAGTCTACCCAATAGCCGGATAGAAGTCCGGCATCAACAAAAGGAGGCGCGTCTGCGTAAAGCGGCAACATCTGTTTGGTGTGTAACCGATGGCACGGCTGGTATGCGCTACCAGACGCTGGCGCTTGCTGCGATCATGAAATGGGACCAGTCTTCAGCATTTCGCGATATTGTGGTGGCACCGCACCCCATGTTGCGGCATCTGCCGCGCCTTGGCCGTTGGGCACCATATTTACCCCTCGTCCAAGACCAAAACAGCCCCCTCGCCACGATCAGAAAAAACAACGATTACCCCAGCATTATGGTGACATGTGGACGGCGTATGGCTGGTATTTCGATAGCGCTGAAAACGCGCGCCAATCGGGCTGGCGCTAATATGACAACCATCCACCTTCAAGATCCCCGTCTGGACCCGGCGTGTTTTGATATGTTGATTGTGCCGCACCATGATCGGGTGCGCGGCGACAATGTGATTGTAACAAAAGCGGCGCTGAATCGGATGAATCAATCGCATATTGCCGCCAGCGCCAACACCCTGCCGCAACAGTGGCAAGCGGCCGCGTCACCGCGCGTGGCGGTGATGATTGGCGGCGACAACCGCCGCTATAAAATTTCCCATAACATGGCAACGCATATGGCACAGCAACTTGCCGCATTTGCCACCACCAATAATGCCAATTTGTTTTTAGTGCCCTCGCGGCGCTGTCCAGATACCGTGCTTAGACATTTGCAAACCGCACTTCCACCGGATCATTGCATCATCGCCACCAATGACCAGCCAAACCCCTACCCCGGTATTTTGGCGATGGCTGATGCCGTGATCGTAACATCTGACTCGGTCAATATGGCCAGCGAGGCGGCCAGCACCGGCAAACCGGTGCTGATCGCTTATTGGCGGGCAGAAACTGGACGCATTGCCAAATTTCATCAAACCATGCAAGACAGCAACCATACCGCGCCGCTGACCCAGCTTTTACCAGCCGGGCCGTTTGTGCCGTTGGATGAAAGCGCTATGATCAGACAGCAGATCAGCGCCCGCCTTATACGCTAGCCATCTCGTCACGATCTCTAGTGGAATAGTGCCCGCTTGTCGTTTGGAAACATGCCCGCATAGAGCGCCGCCACTTCAGCGCCATAGCCGTTATAAATTTGCGTTGGAACACGATCACCTGAACCAAGCAACCGCTCGCTTGCTTGTGACCAGCGCGGATGCGACACATCAGGGTTCACATTGGCCCAAAACCCATATTCCTTGGCATTCAGCTGTTCCCAAAACGATACCGGCCGTTGGTCGGTGAAAGTAAATCGTGCAATCGATTTGATTGATTTAAATCCATATTTCCACGGCACAACAAGCCGCAATGGGGCGCCATTTTGCGCTGGCATTGGCTTGCCATAAATGCCCGTTGCCAAAAACGCCAGCTCGTTGGTGGCCTCGGCAAGTGTTAGCCCCTCGACATAGGGCCATGGATACCAATCCTGTTTTTGTCCCGGTGCCACCGATGGGTCCAAAAATGTTTCCATCCGCAAATATTTCGCCGAAGCTGTCGGCCTTGCAAACGCAACAAGCCGCGCCAGCGCAACGCCGGTCCACGGCACCGTCATCGCCCATGCTTCAACACAGCGATGCCGGTAAATCCGTTCTTCCAGACCGCCAAGCTGTCGCAACAAATCTTCAGCGTCAAGCGTCACCGGCGTTTCAACAAGCCCGTCAATAGTTACTGACCATGGGTCAGTTGTTAATTTTTGCGCGCGGCGCCAAATATTTTTCGAAGACCCAAATTCATAAAAATTTGTATAGGTTGTGGCCTCATCCTCTGGTGTTAAGGCGCGCCCGCCAACATAAGCTGCATTACGTGGTGCCGGATATGGCCCGATTGCGGCGCGCGCTGGATTGATCGCGCCACCAGCAAACATGGCGGCAAGCCCAGCCCCGGCAAAGCCCGCCGCCTGCAACCATTGACGTCGATTCATATAGATATGTTCTGGGGTGACGGCCGTATCCGGCAAGGCCCAATTTTGTCGCAATTTAATTGGCATAATCGCAAGCCTCCATCTTGTGGAATGTGATCCTGTTCAGGCCACTGACCTTTTTGGGATATACTGGCCTTGTCCAACTTGTCTCCGACCCTAGCGCGCCAATATGGCATTTATAGGGCAAGCCCCGCTTTATGATTGAACAGGCAGAATTGAACACGCATAGATGGTCATATATGGCGGGTCAGGTCAGGCTTTCAACAACGCGGCCAATGCGCAACATAGCCTCTGCCAAAACCGCATCTGAGGCGGCATATGAAATTCTGAAATAGGGCGATAGGCCAAAGGCAATGCCGGGCACCACCGCTACCTCGCCTGCCTCAAGCAAATAACTAACAAAATCAGCATCTGTTTCAATCACCTGTCCATCAGGCCGGGTTTTACCTATCAGGCCACTGATTGACGGATAGACGTAAAACGCCCCATCAGGTTCAGCGCAACTAACGCCAGGCATAGCATTTAGCGCGTCACACACAAGCTGGCGTCGCACCGCAAAAGCACGGCAATTATCAGCAATAAAATCAATCGGCCCATCAAGGGCGGCAATAGCGGCCCATTGCGCGATGCTGTTCGGGCTGGATGTTGATTGTGACTGAACTTTCGCCATCGCCTTGACCAGATCAGGCGGCGCCGTGCAATAGCCAATACGCCACCCCGTCATACAATAAGATTTTGATACGCCATTTAATGTCACCACCCGGCTCTGCAAATCAGGGGCAACAGCCGCCAATGTGGCAAAGGTAAAATCACCATAGGTCAGATGTTCATATATATCATCGCAGATGACATAAACCTGCGGATGTTGGCGCAGCACGTCGGCAATAGCCATCAAATCATCCGCCATATATCCAACACCACCAGGATTTGACGGGCTGTTTAAAATCAGCCATTTGGTCTTGTCTGTAATGCACGCCGCCAGTTCATCCGGGGTGAATTTTAATGTTTCACTGGCTGGACGTAAAAACACTGGCACCGCTTCGGCCAGTTGAACAATGCCAGCAAATGACACCCAATAAGGCACCGGGATCACCACTTCATCACCCGGGTTCAAACTCGCCATCAGCGCGTTAAACAGCACCTGTTTGCCACCTGTACCGACACTGATCATATCCGGTGTGGATTGAATATTATTTTCACGGGCAAATTTTCGGCAAATCGCTTCTTTCAATTCCGGAATACCATCAACCTGCGTATATTTGGTTTTCCCATCACGCATAGCGGCGATTGCGGCCTCTTTAATATGGTCTGGGGTATCAAAATCTGGTTCACCCGCGCCAAGACCGATGACATCTCGGCCCGCACGGCGCATATTCATGGCCATATCGGTAATGGCAACTGTTGGTGATGGCGCCAGCCGCGCCAGGCGATCAGATATAAGCCCCATGCCAGAATACCCCGTCATGCTATCGCATAGTGAACGGCCTGTTTATGCGATGCTTCCCCCCTCAGAGCAAGGGATTTGTGATTCCGGCCCTTTCCTCTGGGGCCGACAATGCCTATCTTGTACCGCATGGATACACAAGCAGCCGACAATTTGATTATCAGCCGCCCGCGCGGCCCGGCCAATTTTGATTTGCAATCAGAATTTGCCCCAGCGGGTGATCAGCCAACCGCCATTGAAGAATTGATTGGTGGCATCAAACAGGGCGAACGCGATCAAGTGCTATTAGGGGTCACCGGGTCCGGCAAAACCTTTACCGCGGCACATGTGATTCAAGCGGTACAACGCCCAACTTTAATTCTGGCCCCAAACAAAACATTGGCGGCCCAGCTATATGGCGAAATGCGGGCGTTATTTCCGAACAACGCTGTTGAATATTTCGTATCCTATTATGACTATTACCAGCCCGAAGCCTATGTCCCGCGTTCGGACACCTATATTGAAAAAGAATCATCGGTCAACGAACAGATCGATCGCATGCGCCATGCCGCCACCCGCGCCCTGCTTGAACGCGATGATGTGATTATTGTCGCCTCGGTATCATGTATTTACGGCATTGGTTCGGTTGAAACCTATTCGACCATGACACAGAAACTAACGGCTGGTGATACCGCACCGCGTCAAGAATTATTGCGGACATTTACCGAACTTCAATATCGCCGCAATGATACAAATTTTGTCCGCGGTGCGTTTCGGGTACGTGGTGACTCGGTTGAAATCTTTCCAGCCCACCTTGAAGACCGAGCATGGCGGATTTCTCTTTTTGGTGATGAGATAGAGGCCATTTTCGAATTTGATCCACTTACCGGTTCAAAAACCGCAACGCTGGATAGCATCACAATTTTCGCAAATTCGCATTACGTCACCCCGCGCCCCACTTTGCAGCAAGCCTGTAAACAAATTAAACAAGAACTTAAAACACGTATTGCAGAATTTACCGCGGCGCAAAAATTGCTTGAGGCACAACGTATCGAACAACGCACCCAGTTTGATGTTGAAATGATCGAGGCCACCGGCGTCTGCGCGGGAATCGAAAACTATTCACGCTATTTGTCGGGACGTGGCCCCGGCGAACCACCGCCCACATTATTTGAATATTTGCCCGACAATGCGCTGTTAATCATCGACGAAAGCCATGTCACAGTGCCACAATTAGGCGCCATGTATAAAGGCGACTTTGCGCGCAAATCCACCTTGTCTGAACATGGGTTCCGCTTGCCATCCTGTCTTGATAACCGACCGCTGAAATTTGAAGAATGGGAAGGGTTTCGGCCACAGACAATTTATGTATCGGCCACCCCCGGCCCGTGGGAAATGGAACGCACCGGCGGCGTATTTAGCGAACAAGTGGTGCGCCCGACAGGGCTGATTGATCCGGAATGTATTGTGCGCCCCACCATCAGCCAGGTTGACGATATTATTGCCGAATGCCGCGATGTCGCCGCCAAGGGACAGCGCGCTCTGATTACAACTTTGACCAAGAAAATGGCCGAAGCCTTAAGCGAGTATATGTATGAAGCTGGCTTGAAAGTGCGCTATCTGCATTCTGATATCGATACGCTGGAACGTATTGAAATTATGCGTGATTTGCGACTTGGGGTATTTGACGTCTTGATAGGGATTAACCTGCTTCGCGAAGGGCTAGACATTCCAGAATGTGCGTTGGTTGGCATTCTTGACGCGGATAAGGAAGGATTCTTGCGGTCAAAAACATCTCTTATTCAGACCATTGGCCGGGCCGCGCGCAATATTGATGGCCGAGTGATCCTCTATGGAGACCGCGTCACTGACTCGATGCAATATGCCCTTGACGAAACCAACCGTCGCCGCGCCCGACAAGAGGCATATAACAAAACACACGGCATCACCCCCGAATCAGTCCGCAAGGACATTGCCGATGTATTGGAATCCGTCTATGAACGCGGCGATCATCTGACCCCGGTGGCCGGCGCCAAAGCGGGTGATTTGGTGGGGAATAATTTTCAAAAAGTGATCAGCGATCTTGAAGCCAATATGAAAGATGCCGCCGCCAATCTTGAATTTGAAGAAGCGGCAAGACTGCGCGATGAAATCCGCCGGATGGAAGCCGCCGAACTTGGCCTTACCGCCCCCGGCGTGCCCACATCACTTGCCAACCGTCACGGACAATTCCCAGCTGGCACCCCCGGCGCGCCGGTAAAAAAACGCCGCCGCCGGTAAATACACCGCGTTTTGCAGCGAAAATCATGGCCGCATGACCACGATGCGCACCCATTTCGAACAGCCGCATAAACGGGCGAATCGGTGCTGGTTTTGCACAAGATCGTAAAAATGACAAAAAATGACTTATCATTTTAAATAAACTTGGCATTTTTCTAAATTTTTGATCTTGAATTAATTTAACATACTGTTTTTATTTATTTTTATATTTATGCCTATTTTTTAGGCAAACTGATATTTATCGTTGGAAATCAGTAGGGCATGATATTTTTTTAAAGATTGTCCACAAATTTATCCACAGGCTTCGGGGACAAAATTTTTACTAAATTTGGCCCCGAATCGTCGGCATGATTCGCCACACATCTAAAGCGCGGCAAAACCCCGGCAAACCCCCGGCAAACCCCAAATGATTTCCACCAGTCGCCTACACCAGTCAATTTTCTATGGTCATTTCCCCAGGGTCATGTCCCATCGTCAATATGCCTTAAAAAATGGATAAAGGGTTTCCGTCACATTTGTTTCCCAATCCCCAGTAACAGCTTGTCCCATGACATTTTGGTACAATAGGCATAGATTATGGCGGCACCATAAAGGCCAAACAGGATTATATGTCACAAAACTTGCCCCCAAATTTGGAACGCGGCATCGCGTATCTGAAAAATGAATTAAAAACCCTGCCTAATCAGCCCGGCGTTTACCGGATGCTGAATGACAAGGGCGCTGTTTTATATGTTGGCAAAGCACGCAACCTGATCCGGCGTGTCAGCAATTACACGCAACCCAACCGTCTATCCAATCGAATTTTGCGCATGGTCAGCGAGACGGAAAAGCTCGAGGTGATCGTCACAAAATCTGAAATCGAAGCGTTATTGCTCGAATCCAATCTCATCAAGAAAATGCAACCGCGCTATAATATTCTGCTTCGTGATGACAAAAGCTTGCCGCAAATTTTGCTCACCGCCGATCATGAATTTGGCCAGTTAACCAAACATCGGGGCCGCAAAACCCGCAAGGGTGATTATTTTGGGCCATTTGCATCGGCTGGGTCGGTAAATCGAACCGTCACCGACCTGGCCCGTGCCTTTATGTTGCGCACCTGTTCAGATTCGGTGTTCAGTAGCCGGACCCGCCCGTGTTTGCAATATCAGATTAAACGCTGTTCTGGCCCCTGCGTTGGGCTTGTCAGCCAGGCTGACTATGCCAAGCAAATGTCACAGGCACGGCGGTTTTTAAACGGTGATTCGGCTGATATCCAACGGGAATATGCACAACGCATGCACGCGGCGGCCGATATTTTAGATTTTGAAACAGCCGCCATCTGGCGTAACCGCATTCGCGCACTGACCGGCATTCAGGCCAATCAGGACATTAACATCCCAAATGTGCCAGATGCCGATATCATCGCCATTGCCCGTAGCGGCGAGCGCAGTTGCATTCAAATCTTTTTCATTCGTGGCGGGTCAAATTATGGCAACCGATCCTATTTTTTGACACATCTTGCGGATACACCAGCTGATGAAATTATCGGTGCTTTTATCGGTCAATTTTATGAAGACAAGGAACCGCCAGCCGATATTTTCCTCAGCGATTTGCCGCAAGACCAAGATTTGTTGACCGAAGCCCTGTCACGCGCCGCCGGTCGCCGTGTGCGCTTGCAATGCCCAGAACGCGGCGCCCGCCGCAAAGTGACCGCAATGGCGGTCAAAAATGCGGAAGAGGCGTTGGCCCGCCATCTTGCAAATGCTTCATCACAAAAGCGTCTGCTTGGTGAACTCGCCGCGGCACTTGGTTTGCCGCACCCGCCAGAACGAATAGAAATCTATGACAATTCACATATTCAGGGCAAACATGCGGTTGGGGGTATGGTGGTGGCTGGGCCTGAAGGCTTCCAAAAAGCCGCCTATCGGCGGTTCAATATTAAAGATGAAGGGAAATTTGCCACAAAAACAGGTGACGATTTTGCCATGATGCGGCAGGTGATGCATCGGCGTTTTTCACGCGCCTTGAAAGAAGACCCCGACCGGATATCAGGAAATTGGCCGGATTTATTATTGATTGATGGCGGGCTTGGCCAATTATCATCAGTGCATGACGTGCTTGACGAACTTGCCCTGTCCGATCTTCAAGTTGTCGCTATATCCAAAGGCCCGGACCGCCATGCCGGGCGGGAACAATTTCACATTCGTGGCCGCCCCAGCTTTACCCTGCCGCCTGATAGCGCCGCCATGCATTTTTTGCAACGTCTGCGTGATGAAGCGCATCGCTATGCGATTGGCACCCACCGCAATAAGCGCGCAAAGGCCGAATTTACCAACCCGCTTGATGCCGTGCCGGGCATTGGCCCGAAACGCAAAAAAGCGCTATTGGCGCATTTTGGCTCAGCGCGGGCTGTTGCCGCGGCTGGCTTGACAGATTTGCAGGCTGTTGACGGTATTTCAAAAAAATTTGCACAACAAATTTATGATTGGTTCTATAGTGGCGGACAATAGATAGCTTGTGCTAGAGCTATAGCGGTTTGATCCAAAAGAGCCAGACCGTAATATTAACGCCAAGGAACGATACGCCTGTAATGTTTACGCTGAATGCCCTGCCAAATTGGATGACAATCATGCGTATTGCCATCACGCCGCTAATCGCCGTTTTGATATGGATTGATGAACCGGCCTATGGCTATCAGTTGGCCTTGGCCCTCTACACCATTGCCAGCGTTACCGATTATATTGATGGATATATGGCGCGCCGGCTGAAAGTGGTATCACCGCTTGGCGAGATGCTTGACCCGATTGCAGATAAGCTTCTTGTAGCCGCCGTTTTGCTTGCACTAGCCAGCGTCACTTCCAGCGGCTGGGTGTTTTTGGCACCTGCGTTGATCATCCTGATCCGTGAATTCATGATTTCCGGTCTGCGCGAATTTTTAGCCAAACAAAATGTCTCCGCCCCAGTAACACGTCTGGCAAAATGGAAAACCACGGCACAAATTCTGGCTCTTGGGTTTTTGATGGGCGCGCCCGGCTTTCCCGGCTTTCCCTTTGCCCATGAAATTGGCATCACGCTGTTATGGCTGGCCGCTATTTTAACCGTGCAGACAGGGTCTGGCTATCTGATCAATGCGGTAAAGCATGTCACCGATTCCGACCAAACAACCAAACG
>JAYOVO010000017.1:0-19678 GCA_038151495.1 Alphaproteobacteria bacterium | reverse complement strand
CAATGACAGCGGTGATGCTGATTGTTGTGACTGGCGTGTCATCGATGGTGCATATCTATTCAGTTGGCTATATGTCGCATGACAATGCGCGGGCCCGGTTTATGTCCTATCTAAGCCTTTTTACCTTTGCCATGTTGATGCTTGTTACCGCTGACAATCTGGTGCAGTTGTTCTTTGGCTGGGAAGGTGTTGGCGTTGCGTCTTATCTGTTGATTGGCTTTTGGTATAAAAAAGAATCTGCCCATACAGCGGCGATGAAAGCCTTTGTGGTGAACCGGGTTGGTGATTTTGGGTTCGCACTTGGTATTTTAGCTGTCTATGTGTTGTTTGATTCCGTCCAGTTTGACGTTATTTTTGCGCAATCCAGCTTGATCGCCACGACAAATATTGAATTTTTAGGCCAGTCCTTGCCGGCCCTCGAAGTTGCTGGCATTTTGCTATTTATTGGGGCGATGGGTAAATCGGCCCAGCTTGGCTTGCACACATGGTTGCCTGACGCGATGGAGGGGCCAACCCCGGTATCGGCGCTGATCCATGCCGCCACTATGGTTACGGCTGGTGTGTTTATGGTGTGTCGTTTATCGCCAATGCTTGAATATGCGCCATTTGCGCTTGATGTCATCACCATTGTTGGTGCCATGACAGCAATTTTTGCCGCCACTGTCGGTCTGACACAATTTGATATCAAACGTGTGATTGCCTATTCCACATGTTCACAGCTTGGCTATATGTTTTTTGCCGCTGGTGTATCTGCCTATCCGGCGGCGATGTTCCATCTGACAACACATGCGTTCTTCAAAGCTTTGTTGTTCTTGGGGGCAGGGTCGGTTATCCATGCCCTTTCAGACGAGCAAGATTTGCGCAATATGGGCGGGATATGGCGCAAGGTGCCTGTCACCTATGCAATGATGTGGATCGGGTCATTGGCGCTTGCTGGCTTTCCGTTTTTTGCGGGCTATTATTCCAAGGATATGATTCTTGAAGCCGCTTATGCTGCCCATTCAGGGGTTGGTAATTTTGCCTTTGTGATGGGCTGTTTGGCCGCCTTCTTGACGGCTTTTTATAGCTGGCGTCTGTTAATCTTGGCATTTCATGGCAAGCCGCGGGCAAGTGCTGATGTGATGGCACATGTGCATGAATCCCCGCTGGTTATGACATTCCCATTATTGGTGTTGGCGATTGGGGCGATTTTTTCTGGCTGGCTTGGCTATGAATTATTTGTTGGCCATCATTGGCAGCAATTCTGGGGTGACTCCATTTTCATCTTGCCGACCAATACGGCGTTGGAAAATGCGCATCATGTCCCCACTTGGGTGAAATTACTGCCTATTGGTTTAGCCACCAGTGGCGTGGCCATTGCGGTGTTATGCTATGCAGTCTTTACCGGATTGCCAGCAAAGATTGCGGCGCTGTTCCGGCCGATCCATCTGTTCTTTTTCAACAAATGGTATTTTGACGAATTATATGACGCGATGTTTGTCAAGCCTGCCGTTCGGCTTGGTAATTTTTTCTGGTTACGTGGTGACCGCGATACCATTGATGGGTTTGGCCCAGACGGGGTGTCGGCATTGGTTTACCGGATTTCTGGCGCCTGTTCGCGGATCCAGACCGGGTTTGTATTCCATTATGCCTTTGCCATGCTGATTGGTGTGGTTGTGTTGGTCAGCTGGTACGTGTTGCGGTTCAAGGGGTAGGGTGATGATCGATAACTGGCCTATTTTGTCTATAATCACCTTTATGCCATTGGCAGGGGTGTTGTTCCTGTTGATCATTCGCGGGGATGACGACACCGTTGCGCATAATTCACGAAATGTGGCGTTATGGGTATCTGCATTTACCTTTTTGGTATCACTTGTCATTTTGATTGGATTTGATAGCGGCGCGTCCGGGTATCAATTTGAAGAACAGCGGGTTTGGCTCGGTGACACCGGGATCAGCTATCATATGGGTGTTGATGGTATTTCGATGCCATTTGTTTTGCTGTCCACCTTTTTAACGCCGCTAGCCATTCTGGCCAGTTGGCGCAGCATCACGAACCGTGTGCGTGAATATATGATCGCCTTTTTGGTTCTTGAAACCATGATGATCGGGATGTTTGTGTCGCTCGACATGCTGATGTTCTATCTGTTTTTCGAAGCTGTCTTGATCCCGATGTTTTTGATTATTGGCGTGTGGGGCGGCCCACGCCGGGTCTATGCCGCGTTTAAGTTTTTCCTGTATACCTTGCTTGGGTCAGTGTTGATGCTGGTGTGTATGCTGGCCATGTATATTGATGCCGGTACAACAAATATTCCGCAATTAATGTCACATGAATTTGCCCGTAGCATGCAGACATGGTTGTTCATTGGTTTCTTTGCATCATTTGCTGTCAAGGTGCCGATGTGGCCAGTTCATACATGGTTGCCTGATGCGCATGTTGAGGCGCCAACTGCCGGTTCAATGATTTTGGCTGGGGTCTTGCTGAAGATGGGCGGCTACGGATTTTTGCGGTTTTCTTTGCCAATGTTCCCGTTTGCGTCTGAATTTTTCGCTCCGATGATCTTTGTGTTGTCAGTGGTTGCGGTGATCTACACATCACTTGTGGCATTGGCGCAATCAGATATGAAAAAGATGATTGCCTATTCGTCTGTCGCACATATGGGATTTGTTACCATCGGAATCTTTTCGATGAACGAACAAGGTATCGCGGGTGCAATGTTCCAAATGATCAGCCATGGGTTGGTATCAGCGGCCTTGTTTTTCTGCGTAGGCGTTGTCTATGACCGGCTACATACCCGTGAGATCAGTGCCTATGGCGGTGTAACCGCAGTGATGCCGCGCTATGCTGTGTTTTTCATGTTCATGATGCTGGCATCAGTCGGTTTACCGGGTACCAGCGGGTTTGTTGGCGAAATGTTGGTTTTGGTGGGCGCATGGCAAGCCAATACATGGCTGGCGTTATTTGCGGCAACTGGGTTGGTTCTGGGGGCTACCTATATGCTATGGCTGTATCGCCGGGTGATGTTCGGACAAGTTGTCAGTGCCGAAGTTCAGTCCATGGAGCGTATGCAGTTGCGCGAATATGGCATTTTCCTGCCTTTGACAATTTTGGTGTTGTTTTTTGGGGTATATCCAATGGCGTTGCTCGATGTCATGGATGTATCCATTCAATTCATTCTGGACGATTTGACAGCGAGTGGCGTAGCGCTGCTGGCGGCGCGTTAAGCGCAGTGCTGATTTGTATTTTGGGGAATAGCGATGGCTTTTGAACTGGCAGATATATTACCGGCGTTGCCTGAAATCATTTTGTCAGCGGTGGCGCTGGTGTTGGTTTTGGTAGCGGCCTATGGTGGTGACGGCGCGGCAAATGCACGGCGGGTGGCACATTTGACGCTGGCTGGCATTGTTCTGGCGGCGCTGGCCTTGCTTTCCATGACATCTGCACAATCCACTGCATTTGGCGGTATGTTCCGTGCAGATGCCTTTGCAGATTACATGAAATTGTTGGTTCTAATGGGCAGCTTTGCGGCTGTGTTCATGTCAGTGACGCCGCTTGAACGTGATGACATTAACAAACCAGAATTTTCTCTGCTGGTGATACTGGCACTTGTTGGCATGATGCTGATGATTTCGGCGAATGACTTGATGTCATTATATATGGCTGTCGAGTTGCAATCATTGCCGCTTTATGTGGTGGCGGCGATGCGGACAAACTCGCTTCGCTCTTCAGAAGCTGGCCTCAAATATTTCCTGCTTGGGGCGCTGTCTTCAGGCATGTTGTTATATGGGGCGTCATTGGTTTATGGATTTGCTGGCACAACAAGTTTTGCCGGCATTGCGGCTGCCGTTTCCGAGGCAGATTTACCAGCCGGGTTTATCATTGGCATGGTGTTTATGATCACCGGTATCGCCTTTAAAGTGTCGGCGGCGCCGTTTCATATGTGGACACCAGATGTCTATGAAGGTTCGCCTAGCCCGGTTACCGCGCTTTTTGCGATCGCGCCAAAGGTTGCGGCGATTGCACTAATGTTGCGGCTAACTTACGGCGCTTTTGGCAGCATCGCGCTTGAGTGGTCACAGGTGATCATGGCGCTGTCGGTCGCCTCTATGGTGGTTGGTGCCTTGGGGGCGATCATGCAAAGCGACATCAAGCGCATGATGGCCTATTCATCGATCGCGCATATGGGGTATGCGCTTGCCGGGCTTGCCGCTGGCACGCATGAAGGTGCCTTTGGTGTCATGATTTACATGACCAGCTATGTGTTTATGGGGGCTGGCACCTTTGCGATCATTCTATTGATGCGTCGTGATGGTCAATCGGCAACACGCATTGCTGATTTGCGTGGCCTGTCGAAAACCCAGCCGCTATTTGCGCTTGGCTTGATGGTGATGATGTTCTCGATGGCTGGTATTCCGCCATTGGCTGGTTTTTTTGGTAAATGGTATGTGTTTTTGGCAGCGGTCAATGCAGGGCTGGTGCCGCTGGCTGTTATTGGCGTGGTGATGAGTGTTGTTGGCGCGTTCTACTATTTACGGATCATCAAGATCATGTATTTCGAAGACAGTGAAGCGCCACTAGACCAAGATGTGCCGCTTGCCAATAAATTGGTGCTAGGCGTATCAATGGCGGTGATTTTGTTGTTCTTTGCTGGGCTTAATTCGATCATGGACGCGGCAAATACAGCAACAATGGCATTGATGGCACCATTTTAGGTGACGGTCGGATGGCATGACAGATAGCCAGTGCTGGACACTTTCATGTCAGGACAAGGGAACTTCAACATCTGATTTGGCCAAGGCCGCGGCGCGTGAAGGCGCACCAGCGGGAAGCGCCTTTTTGCTGGGTGAACAAACTGCAGGCCGCGGGCGGCAGGGCCGTCAATGGTCATCCCAACCGGGCGGCATGTATGTGTCGGTGTTGCTCTATCCGTCACGTTCCGTAAACAGCTGGTTTGCTTTGTCTTTTGCCACAGCGCTGGCCATATATGATGTTGTAAAAACGCATCTGACCGAGCAGATTTTGCAACATGATGCTGATTTGCCGATACCGGCAATCGGGTTGAAATGGCCAAATGACGTGCTGGTAAATAACCGCAAAGTGGCCGGTATATTACTAGAAGCACAAGGCGATAGCCTGATTATTGGTAGTGGGGTGAATATTGATGCCATTGCCCCGATTGATCAGAACCCGCATCCGCCCATCGCTTTTGGTGATTTTCCGGGGATTTTGCCGGGGCCAAAACAGCTCGCCGAGAGCTATTTGAAACGGTTGCAATTTTACTATGATTTGTGGGAACGAGATGGATTTGCGCCGGTTCGTGACTTATGGCTGGGCCAAGCGCTGCATATGAAGCAAACCATATCAGTACATGTGGCTGGTCAGAAAATCACAGGCACATGCATTGAATTGCTGGACGATGGTGGGTTGGTTTTGCTTGATGAATCTGGCACAAGCCATCATATCACCACTGGTGACGTCGAATTGATTGGCAGGTAACTGATGCTTTTGGCAATAGATTGCGGCAATACAAATATTGTGTTTGCCATTTATGACGGGGATGAACAGCGGGCAAGCTGGCGAATCAGTTCCGATAGCCGCCGCAGCGCTGATGAATATGTCGTCTGGTTAACCCAGCTGATGACATTAAAAAATATCAATGTGGGCGACATTACCGGGGTGATGATTGCCAGCGTTGTGCCGGATATCCAGCCTAAATTGGTGGCTTTGGCGCAACGTGGGTTTGATTTGGTGCCATTATGCGTTGACGACCCGGATGTGGATTTGGGCATTGATATCAACATAGACAGGCCGGAACAGGCTGGTGCTGACAGGTTGGTGAATGCAGTGGCGGCGGCGGCGTGGCATAATTTGCCAGCCATCGTTATTGATTTTGGCACCGCAACAACTTTGGATCTTATTGGCCCAAAGGGCGCATATGAAGGCGGTATTATCGCACCGGGCGTCAATCTATCTATTGAAGCGCTTTACATGGCGGCGGCGCGCCTTCCGCGCATTGCGGTGAAACCATGGCAGACAGATATGCCGGTTCTTGGCACTGATACAATATCAGCAATGCAGTCTGGGGTGTTTTGGGGCTATGTTGGCATGGTTGAAGGGTTATTGGAACGATTGCGGCACAGCTATGGTGCGGATTTGCCAGCCATTGCGACAGGTGGGCTGGCGCCGCTTTTTGCCGATCATATTAACGGGCCGCTCATTGTTGATGCTGATTTAACTTTAAAAGGACTGGTGCGTATTCACGCACAGAATAAGATGTGACATGACCTATTCGACAAATGATTTGTTATTCGTGCCGCTTGGGGGGTCAGGCGAGATTGGTATGAATGTCAATTTATACCATTACCAAGATAGTTGGATTATGGTTGATCTTGGCATTTCATTTCCTGATGACAGCACCCCGGGCGTTGATGTCATTTTGCCAGATTTGAAATTTATTGCCGAACGCCGTGAAAAATTGGCAGGCCTTATTTTAACCCATGGGCATGAAGATCATCTTGGGGCTATTCCATATTTGTGGTCGCAAATTGGCTGTCCGATCTATGGCAGTGCATTTACGCTGGCATTGCTTCGGCGCAAATTGACTGAATCGCGCGGTGATTTTGATATTCCGCTTCATGAAATGGGGATGAATGCCCCGCGCCAGATCGGTGCCTTTGAAATTGAGATGATCGCGCTGAACCATTCAATTCCCGATCCAGCCGCACTCGCCATACGATCAGCCGCTGGCACAATATTGCACACAGGTGACTGGAAATTTGATAAAGCGCCGGTTCTGGGTACAGATACAGATGCAACGCGGCTACGGGCTGTCGGGGACGCTGGTGTTTTGGCTATGGTTGGTGATTCAACAAATGCCATGGTTGATGGGCGAACCGGGTCGGAAAGCGAAGCGCAACTGGGGCTGACTGAGGCGATTGCGCAGGCAAGCGGGCGGGTGGCTGTTACCTGTTTTGCCAGTAATGTAGCGCGGATACAGTCTATTTGCATGGCGGCGCAGGCAAATGGTCGTTCGGTGGCGATTGTCGGGCGGGCGTTGAATCGGGCAATTTCGGCGGCGCGTGAAGTTGGTTATTTGAATGATCTTCCCGATTTTGTTCCAGAAAATG
Source organism: Alphaproteobacteria bacterium (assembly GCA_038151495.1). GTDB lineage: Bacteria > Pseudomonadota > Alphaproteobacteria > Puniceispirillales > Puniceispirillaceae > UBA3439. Next base: position 12,571 of record JAYOVO010000017.1, on the reverse strand, counting down.
ATATCGACCTTTTGCCGCCCGACTCGCTGGTTATTGTTTGTACCGGGACACAAGGCGAACCGCGCGCCGCGATGGCGCGTATCGCCGCAGGTACCCATGAAACGGTCAGCTTGCAAGCCGGCGATACGGTGATCTATTCATCTCGCCAAATTCCTGGCAATGAAACCGCTATTGCACGGGTGCAAGATATGCTGATCCGGCGCAATATCAATCTGGTCACAGATCATGACGCGCCGGTTCATGTATCGGGCCACCCGTCGCGCGATGAAATGGTCGATATGTATGGGCTGGTTCGGCCAAAAATCGCCATACCTGTTCACGGTACGGCGCGGCATTTACAGGCACATGCCGAACTTGCCAAAGCGTGTCAGGTACAACAAACATTGCTTCCTGATAATGGGGCAATGATACGGTTAAACGGTGCTGAGGTGGCCATTATTGACAATGTGCATACTGGCGCCATGACAAGTGAAAAAGGCAATATTATTGAATTGCAGTCAGATGTATTGCGGTCGCGGCGGCGGATGTTGTGGAACGGCGTTGTGACCGTATCGGTTATTTTGAATAAGTCAGGCCATCTTTGCGTATTGCCAAGCGTGGCACAAACCGGCATTGGTGATGGTGCGGCGGCAAGTGATTTTGTCGCGGCGGCCACTTTGGCGGTTGAAGATGCGATTGATGTGCTTGGGAAAACCGCACGACGCCAAGATGAGTCGGTCGAAGAGGTGGTGTCTCAGGCTGTTCGGCGTGTGGCGCGGTCTATGTTTGGCTTGCGGCCAATTGCACAGGTGCATATTATGCGGGTTGCGGAAGAGGATCTACGTGCATGATTGGCCGGATAAACCATATTGCAATTGCGGTACCTGATGTCGCGGCGGCGGCGCGTCAATGGGAAACTATGCTTGGGGCCACGGTAAGCGCGCCGCAGACATTGCCAGAACATGGTGTGCGTATCGTGTTTGTGACGGCACCAAATGGCAAAGTCGAATTAATGGAACCTTTTGGTGAAGCTTCTCCGATTGCAGGTTTTCTAGCGCGCAACGAAAATGGCGGGATGCATCATATTTGTTATGAGGTTGAAGATATTATGTCGGCAAGCCAGTCGCTTCGGGCCGCTGGTGCGCGGGTTCTAGGAGATGGCACAGCCAAGATAGGCGCGCATGGCAACCCGGTGTTGTTTCTGCACCCAAAAGATTTTAATGGCACCTTAATTGAGCTTGAACAGGTTACCGATACTGGTGAACGCCCACGGGCAGAATAGGGGAAATTGTCACATGGGGTTAGTGTCTGGGCTGGTTGTGTATATTTTGCTTTGGTGGTGGGTGTTTTTAATGACGCTTCCGTTCGGGGCAAAGGCGCCTGACGCCATTGAAACCGGTCATGCGACATCAGCACCGGCAAAGCCAATGTTGTGGCGGAAAGCCGCGATAACCACGGTAATTGCGGGCATTTTGTTTGCGATTGTCTATTGGGTGATTGTGTCTGAAATCATCAGCCTCGATACAGCATGACAATCTTTGTACCGCCAAAAAGGGTTTGTGAAAAAAAGAAAAGCAAGGCTTTCGCCTTGCCTCTTTTGCGCCGGTCTTATTGCCGATTGCGCGTCTCCCTAAACCCGGTTTTGGCAACCTGATCAAAAAAAAGCTAGTCAATTTTGTCATGGTTGTCGATATAAAAAGCACATAATGATACGCTTTTTTGAACATTTATTTTAAAACATCCTGAAGAAGAAGAAATAAACAATCACATACCGCTAGCAAGGGTAATGCCATGACGATTTATTTTGCTTCCGATCATGCCGGGAACTCGCTCCGCCAAACATTGTTGTCTTATGTTAAAACCGCCGGGCATGATGTTGTTGATCTGGGGCCAGAGGAAGAAGGGTCGGTTGATTATCCAGATTTTGGCGTCAAGCTTGCCATGGCATTGAAACAGGACCATGCGGGGCGCGGCATCGCCATTTGCGGAAGCGGCATTGGCATCTCTATTGCGCTTAATCGGTTTTCATGGGTGCGTGCCGCACTTGTAAGCCAGCCGGAAGCGGCTGAATTGGCACGCCAGCACAATGACGCCAATGTTTTGGCTCTTGGCGAGCGGTTGATTACCGCTGAAACTGCCAAAGAGTCTGTGCAAAAATTTTTATCGACTGAGTTTGAAGGAGGGCGGCACCAGCGCCGTGTCGACAAATTATCACAAATTGGGAAAAGCACAGCAAATTAAGGCGGCGGGGGCTTGGTATTTTTCGCGAAACATTCTATGGTTAGATAAGTTTTTTTGCTGTAGAGGTGAGTTGGCGAACTATGCCGAAATGCCACCAGTAATCACCAAATAAAAACGTCAATTATTGAATATGCTCATGAGGAGTTTGCAGAATGGATGACGCACGAAGCGTAAGAGACGCAATGACAATGACTGGGTTTTTCTCTGACCCTTTGGCCAAAACTGACCCGGAAGTCGCCGCCGCGATTGCCGATGAATTGGTGCGTCAGCAAGATCAGATTGAAATGATTGCGTCGGAAAACATTGTCAGTCTGGCGGTGATGGAAGCGCAAGGTTCCGTTCTGACAAATAAATATGCCGAAGGCTATTCTGGGCGCCGCTATTATGGTGGGTGCGAGCATGTTGATGTTGTTGAAACCTTGGCCATTGAACGGGCAAAACAATTATTTGGCTGCAGCTATGTAAACGTTCAACCACATTCAGGTGCGCAGGCTAATCAGGCGGTGTTTTTGAGCTTGCTACAACCAGGTGACACGATCTTGGGCATGTCCCTTGCCGCGGGTGGGCATTTAACACATGGCGCCGCACCGAATTTGTCAGGCAAATGGTTCAATGCGGTGCAATATGGTGTGAGCGAAACCACCGCACAGATCGACTTTGATGAATTGCAGAAATTAGCAGAGCAGCATAAGCCAAAAATCATTTTGGCTGGCGGTTCTGCTTATCCGCGTACGCTTGATTTTGCGGCATTCCGCAAGGTTGCTGATTCAGTTGGCGCGTATCTTATGGTCGATATGGCGCATATTTCTGGCCTTGTGGCGGCTGGGGTTCACCCATCGCCATTGCCGCATGCTGATGTTGTCACTTCAACAACACATAAAACTTTACGGGCATCACGTGGCGGCTTGATCATGACCAATGACGAGGCGCTTGGCAAAAAATTTAATTCAGCTGTTTTCCCGGGGTTGCAAGGCGGGCCATTGATGCATGCCATTGCTGGCAAGGCAGTGGCCTTTGGAGAAGCGTTAAAGCCTGAATTTAAAGCCTACATTCAAACTGTTGCTAGCAATGCTAAAATTCTTGCGGAAACTTTGATAGACCGCGGTGTCGCCATTGTGTCTGGTGGCACTGATACGCATGTGGTTCTGGTCGATTTGCGGCCAAAGGGGCTGACAGGTAACATCACCGAAGTTTCGCTTGAACATGCCGGTATCACCTGTAACAAGAATGGCATTCCGTTTGATCCGCAACCGCCAATGGTGACATCTGGGGTCAGATTGGGAACACCTGCCGGTACCACGCGTGGCTTTGGCAATGATGAATTTGTGCAGATTGGTCACATGATTGGTGACGTGCTGGATGGGTTGGCTGAAAATCCGGATGACAACAGCGCGGTTGAAGCGCGGGTGCGTGAACAGGTGCGCAGCCTATGTCGGGCTTTCCCAATCTATAAATAGTGTGTACACTCGCGCCCAACGCTAGATATAGGGTGGGTGTCGATCATGATTTGTCCGTTTTGTGGAAATGAAGATACGCAGGTAAAGGACTCGCGGCCTGCTGAAGACGGGGCCGCGATCCGCCGTCGGCGCCTTTGCGGTCAATGCGAGGCGCGATTTACCACTTTTGAACGTGTGCAACTTCGTGAAATCACCATCGTAAAACGAAATGGCCGCCGGTCTATTTTTGACCGTGACAAGCTGGAACGCTCTTTTGAAATTGCATTACGCAAACGTGATGTTGATACAGATGACGTGGCACGGGCCATTAATGAGATTGTTCGCAAACTAGAAAGCTATGCCGACGGCGATGTGCCTAGCGAAAAAGTCGGCGAATTGGTGATGTCTTCGCTCCATACCCTCGATCAAGTTGCCTATGTGCGCTACGCTTCTGTTTATCGCAATTTCCGCGAGGCCAAAGATTTTGAAGCCTTTGTCGAAAAGGAGCTTGGTGAATAGCGCCGTGTCTGTCCCAGCTGAAACTGATAAACGCTGGATGCGGGCAGCCATTGCACAATCTCGCCATGCCGAGGGACGGACACAAAGCAACCCGCCTGTTGGCTGTGTGATTTTGGATAAATCTGGCCGTCTTTGTGCGGCGGCGCATACTGGCCTTGGCGGTGTGCCGCATGCTGAAACGCAAGCGCTTGATATGGCTGGTAAATATGCTAAAGGCGGAACCGTATATGTTACCCTTGAACCATGCGCGCATCATGGAAAAACGCCGCCATGTATCGATGCGCTTATCGCGGCAGGTGTGGCGCGCATTGTTGTGGCGGTCGGGGATCCTGACGCGCGGGTTAATGGCCGCGGGCTAGAAACCGCACGGGCGGCCGGTATTGATATAAATCTTGGTGTTGAGTCTGCAGCCGCCATGGCTGTTCTCAATGGCTTTTTGCGGCGCATTACCCATGGCAAACCCTATGTTTGGCTAAAAACGGCGGCGTCGCTTGACGGGGGGATCGCCTTGTCTGACGGCCAAAAACGCTGGCTCACTGGCGATCCAATGCGGCATTTTGTGCATGAATTGCGAAGCCGTTGTGACGCGCTGTTGACAGGTGTTGGTACGATCCTCGCTGATGACCCTGAATTGACCTGCCGCGCCCCTGCCGGGGGCTATGATAGCCCCGCAGTGTTTATTCTTGATAGTCAGCTTCGTACACCGGCTAATGCACGTCTCTTTGGCAAGGGGCAACGAATGGTGACGCTGTTATGCACGCCGTCAGCACCAAAAGACCGTATGATGGCGCTAGAAAAAGCTGGCGCGACGGTTACTACATTACCAGCTGATTCGGATGGTCAGCTTGATCTGCATGCGGTATTAAACCATCTAGGCACCATTGGCATTAACACAATTTTGGTGGAAGCTGGCACTGGCGTAACCACGGCCATGCTGGCGGCTGGGCTGGTTGATAAAATTTACTGGACTCAATCACAGCATATTTTGGGGGCTGACGCCCGGCCAGTGGTCGGGCCGCTCAAGTTGGTAGCATTGCCGCCACAAAATCTATATACCCAGATAACCTCATCATCGATTGGGCAAGACCAGTTACGGGTGTTTGTTCAAGATGTTAACCAAGACAAAACAGGATAGTGTTCGTCTATGTTTACTGGGATTATCACTGGCATTGGCCATATCGATTCTATTGTGGATGCTGGCGACCGCACCTTTCGCATTGGTTGTGACTGGGATTGTGCACAAATAGATATCGGCGCGTCGATCGCCTGTTCAGGTGTGTGTTTGACAGTGGTGGCGCGAGATACAAACAGTTTTGATGTCACCGCATCAGCCGAAACATTGGAGGTAACAACCGCTGGCAATTGGTTGGTGGGTGACCAAATCAATCTGGAACGTGCGTTGAAACTTGGTGATGAGCTTGGCGGTCATATTGTTTCGGGTCACGTTGACGGTTTGGCTGAGATTAGATCAATTGAAAATAGCGGTGACAGTCATGTTGTATGGCTGCAAGCTCCATCTGCCTTTGCCCGGTTTATTGCTGCCAAAGGTTCGGTTGCGTTAGATGGGGTATCGTTGACGGTGAACGCGGTAGACGGGTGTTTATTTTCTATCAACATTATCCCGCATACATGGTCAGTAACCGGGTGGGCTGGGGCCGCTGTTGGTCAGAAAATGAATATGGAAATTGATATGCTGGCGCGTTATGTTGCCCGGCTAGCTGATTTCAAATAAGGAATAGTTTCATGACAGCGCCAGGCCAGAACGAGCTCTCTACAATCGAAGCGGTGATTGCTGATGCAAAAGCCGGCAAGCTTTTTATCCTTGTCGATGATGAAGACCGTGAAAATGAGGGTGATTTATGCGTTGTGGCTGAATGCGCGACAGCCGATGCCATTAATTTTATGGCAAAATATGGGCGGGGCCTGATTTGTCTGGCACTGACCAGGCAGCGTACTGAAGCGCTAGGGTTGACGATGATGGACCGGCGCAATGAATCACGCCATGAAACCGCCTTTACCGTGTCTATCGAGGCGCGTGAGGGTGTGACAACAGGTATCTCTGCACATGATCGTGCGCATACCATTAAAACAGCGATTGATCCAAACTGTAATGAGCGTGATATAACAACGCCCGGTCATATTTTCCCGCTGGTGGGGCGTGATGGCGGCACCTTGGTGCGGGCTGGTCATACCGAAGCGGTCATTGATATTGCGCGGGCGGCTGGTTATGACAACCCGGCTGGTGTTATTTGTGAAATTATGAATGATGATGGCCGTATGGCGCGGCTTCCCGATCTTGTGACATTTGCCAAGGCACATGACCTGAAAATTGCCTCTATCGCTGATTTGATTGCGTGGCGGCGCCGGAATGAATCGCTGGTGCAACGCATGGTGGAAACAACCGTTACCACACGGATTGGCGGTGATTGGCGCATGATGATTTATGCCAATACCATTTCAAACATTGAACATATTGCGCTTGTCAAAGGCGATATCAGCGGCGACACACCGGTTTTGGTGCGTATGCATGCGCTTGATTTAATGGCTGATCTTCTAGGCGAGGTATCAGAAAAGCGTGCAGGCAATGAATTGGCTTCGGCCATGCAGATGATTGCCGATGCCGGGCAGGGGGTTGTGGTTGTTTTACGCGAAGCCTCGGCCAGCAGTTTAACAGCGATGGTCAGCCAAAAGATTGTTGCGCAGATTGACGGTGGTTCAAATCGGGAATTGCGCGATTATGGTGTTGGCGCGCAAATATTAACCGATCTTGGTGTCAGTCAGATGATCTTGTTATCTAATACCCGGCCTAATGTTGTGAGCCTTGAGGGGTATGATTTGGAAATTACCGACTGGAAACCATTACAGCAGGAGAGCTGAATGAGTGGGCATTTTTTGATTGTTGAGGCGCGTTTTTATGCCGATATCGCTGACGCGCAGCTTGCTGGGGCTAAATCTGCTCTGAGCGCTGCCGGGGCCAGCTTTGAGCATGTCTCGGTACCAGGGGCGTTGGAAATACCGGTGGCTATTGCGATGGCCGCCGCAAGCCAGCAGCATTTTGACGGTTATGTCGCGCTTGGCTGTGTAATCCGCGGAGAAACCACGCATTATGAAACAGTCTGTTCAGAATCAGCACGCGGCCTTATGGATTTGGCAATTGCGGAAAATTTAGCCATTGGCAATGGTATTTTGACTGTTGAAGATGAGGCGCAGGCGTGGGAACGCGCTGATGCGGCGCGAAAGGATAAAGGCGGCGACGCGGCACGCGCGGCAGTCTCTCTTGCCACGCTCCGAAAAAGATTCGGTATTTGATGCAATGAGCGACGATAAAAATCAGATGAAAGCGGTGCCGGTGCGCCGACGTTCTGCCGCCCGGCTTGCGGCCATCCAAATTACCTATCAGTCACTCATCACCGGCCAATCAGCGGTTGATTTTGTGCCGCAATTTTTGTCGCATTATGCCGATGAGGTCAGTAAATCATTTCGTGTTAAAGACCTTGATCATGACCATTTAACAGATCTTTATGCTGGCGTTGAGGCCGGGCGGGATGAACTTGACCAGGTGATCGGTGCGGCATTATCAGATGGGTGGTCGATTGATCGTCTGGCGCGAATTGAACTTGCTGTATTGCGGTGTGGGGCCTATGAACTTACCGCAATGCCGCATATCCCGGCACGGGCAGTGGTCAGCGAATATGCGGCGCTCAGCGATGCCTGCGGGTGCGAGGTTGGGTTTGTGAATGCCGTGTTAGACGGTTTGGCACGTGGTGCTAGACTGGTTGAAATGCAGTCCTAGACAAGGCCAGTCATTCTTCAACTTTTCGGCGCTTTAAGTTTGAAAATACCTGTTCAAGAATACCAAATGTATCGCCCGGTGTCGGTGTCTTGTCATCAATATGTGCGATCTGCAAACCATCTTCTTTATTAATTAAATCAATTGATTGAAGTATGTTCTTATCATCCAATGTAAAGATGTAGACAATGCGTTTCTGGGTTTGTTTGGTGCTGGCAACTGGCTGAAGCATCACCTGACTGCTGTAATATAGCTTTTGTGTATCAAATGCGCCCTTAAAACTTGGCTGTCCCAGCATATCTAGAATATCGGCTCTGGTTGTTGTGCCGATATTGATCTGTTTCAATTCATTTTCGTTGATGATGTGACCATGACTGCTGATACGGTCACCACAGCCCCCAACTGCGGCAAGCCCCAAACTGGCGACAAAAAACAGTGCAAAACGTATATATCGTGGATGACTGATGTTTGTGTGTGATGGTCTGGTCATTATCAGCTTCCTGCTATATATAGTGGGCACCGTCGCTCACTCTTGCCGGATGTTGCACCAATGAACAAAAAATCTCAAGGCTGGCTTGCCACTTTATTTTCTTGGGGCCAGAGGCGTCAGTCGCGCGAGGCTGAAAAGCTGTATGCGGCGGCGATTGAAGTGGCCCGCCGCCCGGTATTTTACCAGCAGTTTGGCGTGCAAGATTCTGTTGATGGCCGGTTTGATTCGCTGAGTTTGGTGGTCATATTGATCATGCGGCGATTAAAGAATTGCGGGGCGGACGGAAAAGAGGTCAGCCAACAGCTTTTTGACTCAATGTTTGCCGATATGGATTTGTCACTTCGCGAAATGGGCGCTGGTGATATTGGTGTGTCAAAACGTGTGCGGGTCATGGCCGAAGCTTTTTTGGGACGTCTTGATGCCTATGTGACCGCGCTTGACAATAATGACCGGGCGGCGCTGGGGGCGGCTTTGCGCCGCAATTTATTTCGTGACGATACTAATGCTGACCCGTTAGGCAACGGAGCGGTTGATTATGTGTTTGCGCTGGCCTCAGAAATCACTAATCTTGACCAAGATGATTTGCTCCTCGGAAATCTGAATCTGTCCTAATGCGGTGATGGCCCTCTGATGCCTCAATTTTCAATTACATCTGAAATTAACGTAGATACGCTTCGTCCTGATGCAGACAATTTTTACAAATTGTCGACGGCGCCTGCCGACCTACTTGCATTGACCGAACGGTTCGGCTGGGTATCGGTTGATCATCTGGCAAGTGAACTACGCATTCGAAAAGTGGCGCGCGATTGTTGGGATGTGACCGGCCATATTACCGGGCAGATTGTACAAAGCTGCATTGTCACCGGCGCGCCCGTGCCAGAAAATATAGATTTTCAGATTGAAGAGCGTTATGTTCGCACAGCCGAACAGACCGATCAGGTTGAGGTTGGCCTAGACGGGGTGGAACCAATAAAAAACGGGGCGATTGACATTGGCGAATTGGCGGTGCAATCACTGTGCCTTGCGGCGACAGCGTGGCCAAGAGTTGATGATGCGCCAGATTGCTATAGCGTCGGTGAACAAGAATTGGATCACCCATTTGCCGGGCTGTCCGCACTAAAGCGTCAAAATCGAGAGTGAATAAGAGTGGTTTGGAGGAAATATCCTGTCTGACGTTATTAAAATTGCCTTAGACGCTATGGGCGGTGACAATGCGCCAGCCGCTGTCATTGACGGTGCTGACATCGCCAAAGCGCAAGCCCCGCATATTGAGTTTATCTTTGTTGGTGATGAATCGCGTGTACGCCCGTTGTTGGCGCAAACACAGCATCTGCAAAATGCCGAAATTTTACACACAGATGTTGCGGTGGCGGCCGAAGATACCGCGTCACAGGCAGTGCGTCGGGGGCGGGATAGTTCTATGTGGGTGGCCATTGCACAGGTTGCCAATAAAAAAGCTGATGCTGTTGTTTCCGCCGGAAATACGGGTGCCTTGATGGCCATGTCAAAATTGCAATTGCGGACGATGCCGGGTGTCACCCGGCCTGCGATTGCCGGGTTTTTCCCAACCGAGCAAAAGCGCATGTGTATGCTTGACCTTGGTGCAAATCTTGAATGTGATGAAGATAACCTTGTTCAATTTGCGCTGATGGGACAGGCATTTTACCATTCTTTGGTTGGTAAAGAGAACCCGTCTGTGGCCTTGCTGAATGTTGGGTCTGAAGAACAAAAGGGCCATGAATATTTGCGTCTCGCCGCACAGGAATTATCTGACAAGGAATTGGGCGTTAATTATATCGGCTTTGTTGAAGGGTCTGATCTTGTAAAAGGCGGCGTTGATATTGTGGTGACCGATGGGTTTTCCGGAAATATTGCATTGAAAACTGCCGAAGGTGTAGCCGGTTTATTTGCCACATTGTTACGGCGCTGTTTTAAAGCATCCTTGTCAGCCAAGCTTGGTTATTTGCTGGCGCGCGGGGCGTTAAAAAATTTTAGAACCAAGATGGACCCGCGCCGATATAATGGCGCGGTTTTTCTTGGGCTGAATGGTATTGCGGTTAAATCGCATGGTGGCACTGACGCTGTTGGCTTTGCCAATGCGATTGATGTTGCGATGAATCTTGTTGGACACGGGTTTATCCCCGATGTAAGCAGCGCTATTGAAAAGGCTGATCGCATTCGGGCGAAACGAAAGAATGTAAATGAGTAAACAAACCGTATTGATGACGGCTGTCGGTTCGTATCTGCCAGCTAATGTGGTGACGAATGATGATCTGTCGGCCTGTGTTGAAACCAGCGATGAATGGATCCGGCGTCGCACCGGCATTACACAACGTCATTTTGTGGCTGACGGCGAAACTACCGCTGATTTGGCAAGCAACGCCGCAACAAAAGCGCTAGCGCAGGCCGGGCTTGCCCCCACGGACATTGATCTCATTATTGTTGCCACCACCACGCCAGATAACACCTTTCCGTCAACAGCTACCAAGGTGCAACATTTAATTGGTGCATCTGGGGCGATTGCATTTGATGTCCAAGCCGTCTGTGCGGGATTTATTTATGCGGTTGATGTTGCCGATGCAATGCTACGAGGGGGGCGGGGGCGCCGTGCCTTGGTGATTGGTGCCGAGAGTTTCTCAAAATTGCTTGATTGGCAGGATCGCACGACCTGTGTGTTGTTTGGTGATGGTGCTGGCGCGGTCATTCTGGAAATTGTCGATGGAGACAGTGATTTTGGCATCCGGTCTTCGGTGTTGCATGCCGATGGGGCGTATCGCGATATTTTATATGTGGATGGTGGCCCATCAAGCAATCAGGATGTCGGCTATGTGCGCATGGAAGGCAAGGAAGTGTTTCGGCATGCGATTGAAAAATTGGCCGCGGTTATGGATGAAGCGCTGGCCAAGGCAGATATGCACCCGCATGACATTGACTGGTTGGTGCCGCATCAGGCTAATATTCGGATTATTGATGGCATGCAGAAAAAGATGCAACTGCCAAGTGAAAAGGTGGTGCGCACAGTTGACCAACATGCCAACACCTCTGCCGCGTCGATTCCATTGGCATTGGCGACCGCTGTTGATGATGGGCGGGTAAAAAATGGCGATGTGCTGGCCATGGAAGCCATTGGTGGCGGCCTTGTATGGGGCGCGGCGTTGGTGAAATTTGGCCGCCCAGCATAACTACCAGTTACTGCTGGCCAAAGAAATGCGGCAAAAATGTGCCAGCGGCCTTGTATTTTTCATCTAAATGTTTTTATGATTAACGTCTTGGCTATCTTGCCAGTTAAAAGTTTTACAATGGATACCGATTGTTATGGCAAAAACGTTAACCAGAGCTGACCTTACCGAATCTGTCTATCGTAATATTGGGCTGTCCAGAAACGAATCTTCAGATCTTGTTGAATCCGTTTTGGAAGAAATTTGCACCTGTCTTGAAGCGGGTGAAGAAGTCAAATTATCTTCCTTTGGCACCTTTTCTGTTCAGTCAAAGCGCCAGCGGGTTGGACGCAACCCGAAAACCGGTGTTGAAGCCGTGATTACCCCGCGCCGGGTGTTGTCATTTCGCCCGTCGCATATTCTGAAGGATCGTGTTGATAACGCCTGATGACTGATAAATCTAGCGACGCCTTTCGAACCATTTCAGAAGTTTCAGCCGCGCTTGACGTCCCGCCGCATGTATTGCGCTTTTGGGAAACCAAATTTACCAGTTTACGCCCGTTAAAGCGAAGTGGTGGCCGCCGCTATTATCGGCCAGACGATGTCGCTGTTCTCACAAGAATCCGGGACCTATTGTATAAAGACGGCTTTACCATAAAAGGCGCGCAACGGTTTTTAAAATCAAAAGAAGCGCTGGCCCCAACAGGCGCTGTTGCGGATTTGGCGGCGGGCGGTGACGCATCAGACCTTGCCGCGATCCAAGCGATTTTGGACTCTGCGCGCAAACGTTTGGCCAGCGTGAAAAGCCAATTACACCCCTAAAAGCCAGATAACCGCGTTAAACATGCGCTGGTCTAAAAGCTGATTGCATGGGGCAGTGTGTACGGCTATAACAATCACGGACGGAGCGTAGCGCAGCCTGGTAGCGCACTATACTGGGGGTGTAGGGGTCGTGGGT
>JAYOVO010000016.1:0-20293 GCA_038151495.1 Alphaproteobacteria bacterium | reverse complement strand
TCAGCGTCATTTGCTGGCATATCATCTTCACTCATCACTTCACCTCAAATTCTGGCGTTTGGTCAGACCGGGATGCCGGTCGAACCGAAACAAACTGGGCTTTTCCCATAAGGTCATCAAATTGCTGTTCATCGCTGCCGCTGTACCAACATTGCCCGCCAAGCAGGCCAACAGCTTCAAAGAGCGCTGACCGGCGGTCTGCGTCAAGATGTGCGGCAACATCATCCAAAAGCATCAGCGGCGATTTTCCAAGGCGGCGTTCCTGCAATCTGGCATGTGCCAGCACCACCGCAATCAACAAGGCCTTTTGCTGGCCGGTTGAAGCCAGATAGGCAGGTGTCTGGCTGGCAAGATGCGTCGCCTGCAAATCGCTGGCATGCGGCCCGGGCATCGCCGTATCACCAGCCAACCGTGCTGTCTTTGCCGCCGCCATCAATTTATCTTCTACCTGCAAAGCTGGCATATCCGCCAGCCATTGTTCGGTATCACCAACAAGGCCAAGCCGCACCCCCGGAAACCCAAGCCAGCCTTTTTCGGCTTCTTGATTAAGGTCGCGGATTAATGTTTGCCGGGCGGCCGTTACCGCCACCGCGGTCTCGGCCAAAACCGCTTCAAGTGACTGTAGCCAGCTCGCATCACCCTGCCCCTCGGTTAATAGAATCGAGCGTTGCCGCAATGCCTTTTCATAACGTGCCATGCGCCCGATATGGGCCGGGTCAAAGGCAATCACCAACCGGTCTAGAAACCGGCGCCGGGCGCTGGGGCTATCGACAAAAATACCATCCATATGTGGGGCCAACCACGAGACGCTGATATAGCCACCAATTTCGGTTTGTGACACGGTTTGCCCTTCTAGACGCATTACCCGCCCGGCATGTGCCGCATCCAGCGTAACCCCGCTGCCAATTTGCACCTCGCCATCAGCGCTTTGCACTGTTGCCGCCACCGCCCAATGCGGGCTTTGCGTACTGGCATTTGGCCAATGTTCACGCCGCGCCCGCCGCATACCGCGCCCTGGTGCCAGTAATGAAATCGCTTCCAGCAAATTGGTTTTTCCAGCCCCGTTCGGCCCGGTTAATACCACCGATGGTGAATCAAGCTGCAGATTCGCTTTTTGATAATTTCGAAAATTATCAACCATCAATTTTGACAGCCATAAACGTTTCTGCTGGTGCAGATTATCAATCGCAAGCGCCGCTGGCGCTGATAGAGGTTGCGACAGACCGCTCACATCCTACTCACACACGCATGGGCATCAATACAAACAAGCTGGCATCATCACCCGGGGCACGCACAAGGCTTGGCGACCCCTGATCAGCCAAGGCAAATTCGACAATGTCGTTATTCACCTGACCGGCAATATCCAGAAGATAGCGGGCGTTAAAGCCGATATCCATTTCCGGCCCGTCATAGGTAACTTCAAGTTCCTCGGTTGCACTTGACGCATCGGTATTGCTTGCCGACAAGGTCAACACACCGGGTTTGAGTCCCATTTTCACCGACCGTGATTTTTCTGATGAAATGGTTGATACCCGGTCAACAGCCGCGGAAAAAGAGGCCGCGTCAACCTGCATGATCCGGTCATTGCCTGCCGGAATCACCCGGGTGTAATCAGGAAATGTGCCGTCAATCAATTTGCTTGTCAGACGCACCGCACCAAAACCAAATTCAGCCCGTGTTTCAGACAAACCAACCGACACATCACCATCATAATCATCAAGAAGTTTGCGCAATTCACCAACAGCTTTGCGCGGCAAAATTACCGATGGCATTTGTGACGCACCTGATGGCAATGCCTGACAGGTCAACGCAAGGCGATGACCATCTGTCGCCACCGCACATAAATTCCCATCTTCAGCTTTATGGAGATAAATACCGTTTAGATAATAACGGGTTTCTTCGGTGGAGATGGCAAAACGTGTCGCATCAATCAGATCGCGAAGATCAGCCGCTGTCAGGGTGAAATTCACTGGCAAGTCACTGCTGCTGATCGCCGGAAAATCTTCAACTGGCAGGGTTGGCAAGCGAAAGCTAGACCGACCAGCGCTAATGTTGGCATGCCCATCTGCCACGGTCAGTTCCACTTCAGCGCCATCTGGCAGTTTGCGCGCGATATCATACAGCATATGTGCTGACATTGTGGTGGTACCAGATGTGGCAACGGCGCAACCGACCTCGGTGGCAATATCCATATCCATATCGGTTGCCGTCAGTGACAATTGCCCATCTTCGGCCCGCAACACAACATTTGCCAAAATGGGAATGGTGTTGCGCCGCTCAACAACAGATTGGACATGACCCAAGGGCCGCAACAAGCTCATACGATCAATGGTCAGTTTCATCAGCTCTCTCTTCAGTGTTTGCAACGATTCGCACCCTTTGGCATGAATCGCCTGGATGGTGGTGGCACATGGCCCTGTCCAGTCTACAAAATATAGCATGAGATAATAAAACAAGCATCAAAATATTGTAAAAATCCCGATTCGCAACATCCAGCGAATCAGCCCGTTTTACAGCTATTTTACCGGGTGGTTTTCAGACGCGGATCAGCCGCCCAAGATCAGCTGGCAAGAATAGATTTGATTAATTCAACATCTTCGGCTAGCTGGGCATCACTTTTCATCAGATTTTCGATGGTTTTCACCGCATGCATCACTGTTGTGTGATCGCGGCCACCAAATTGCCGGCCGATTTCCGGGTAAGATAGTGATGTCAAATTTTTCGCCAAATACATAGCAATCTGCCGTGGGCGGGCGATATTGCGTGCGCGTCGCGCGGAAAACATTTCAGAAACCCGCACGCCATAATGTGCCGCCACCCGCTTTTGGATGACATCAACGCTGATTTGCCGGCTACTGGCGCGCAACAGATCAGCCAAAAGATCAGCCGTGCTATCAATGGTGATTTCCCGGCCAATCAGCATGGCATGGGCCAAAATACGGTTCAGCGCACCTTCTAATTCACGCACATTGCTGACAATGCGATGCGCCATAAATTCTAAAACCTTGTCTGAAATTTCTACCTGCGCTTGCTCGGCCTTTGATTGCAAGATTCCCAAACGCAATTCATAGTCTGCCGGGTGTATATCCGCCACCATACCCCATCCAAGCCGCGAGCGCAGACGCTCTTCCATGCCTTCAAGATCGGTTGGTGACTTATCTGCCGACACAATCACCTGACGTCCATCTTCGACAAGCGCATTGAAGGTATGAAAAAACTCTTCCTGTGTTGATTCCTTGCCGCTGATAAATTGCACATCATCAATCATCAAGACATCGACCGAACGAAATTGTTCCTTAAAGGAAATTGTGTCTCTGAACCGCAACGCCTGAACGAACCGATTCATAAATTTTTCAGCCGACAAATACATCACTTTGCGCGCCGGATTTTGCTGGCGGATATGCCAGGCAATGGCGTGCATCAAATGGGTTTTACCAAGACCGACACCGCCATATAAAAATAACGGGTTAAAGGCGACTTTTTCGCTTTCGGCGGTTCGCCGCGCCACAGCAAATGCCAACTCATTCGGTTTGCCGACAACAAAATTTGCAAAGGTATATCTTGGGTCAAGACCGGCAGACAGATCATAGGATTTGTCTTTGCTTGGGGTTTTTTCAACCGGCTTTTGCTCGCTCATCCGGTGCGGGCGATCGGTGCGCTGGGCCAGTGCCTTGGCGATACGCACCTCAACATGATTGACGCCAGATGCCATGGTTTTGAATTCAGCGGACGAAATCACCCGCAAACGATCCGCATATTGGCTGTTTACCCGTTCCCGGGTCAGCGTCGAATCGGTTTCAAGCGTCAGCGTGCCAGCTTCCAGCCGGTTGACCCGCAACGGCTTGATCCAGTTACGCCACGCCGCATCACCGATATCGTGGCGCATACGTTGCGTGACCCGCCCCCAGCATTGCGCCAAAGCGGCATTATCTTCAGGCAAGTCTGTCACAACATAAATTGGCGCATATCAAAATGCATAGCTATCAGTATGTCAGACATATGCGCTCCCCTCGGCTGGCTGAAATAAAAAAGATATCCTTTGTGGTGGCGGCACCATTCATGAGGTCTGTAAAGCACCATGCCCGCGTCAAGGAGATGTCGGATATTAACGATTATTCAGCCAGTCGGGCAAGATGCCAAACCGGTGAAACCCGAAAATAAATTGGGTAAAATGGCAGTTATTTTTATTGACATTTAAATGCCAAGATTTTGCGTAGATTGTGTAAAAATTACATATAATCAGATGCCGAATCGGCAAGAGGTGAGATACTGGGCGAATAACTGGCAATAAGCCATGCCCATGACCGGCGACCTGTCAGCCAACAAGCCGCCGCGCTATTGCCAATCACCTGACGGCTACGCACCGTGCTGGCAACTACCCTGCTGGCCAGAACAAAAGCCAATAAAAAACCCACAGCCCTCAAACGGACTATGGGTTATATATGTATCGCACCCATTTTGTTGTGGGCGCTGATCTTCGCCCCGTGGCGTTAGGCGGCCAGCGCCTTTACCCGGGCGGCCAGACGCGAAATCTTGCGGGAAACTGTATTTTTGTGCAGAACGCCGCGTGAAACACCGCGTTGTAATTCTGGCTGGGCCGCGCGCAAAGCTTCACGGGCGGCAGTGGCGTCGCCAGAAGCAATCGCAACTTCGACTTTTTTCACAAAAGTTCTGATTCGGCTGATACGCGCACCATTGATCAATGCGCGGTTTGCGTTGCGGATGATCCGCTTTTTCGCAGACTTATGATTTGCCATCACATGTGTCCTAAATTTTTAAAAATTCCATAGCTAGAGCGGGCTTATAGGCGCTTTTGGGGCTGTAGGTCAAGCCTTTTGGCATTTGGTTCGATATTTGTCTATTTTGCCATGGGATCACCGCGTTAGGGCATCACCGCGTTATGGCATGACGAATTGGGCGGTATGTCTTTTTAATGTGGCCGTACCATCAGCCGCCATAAGCGGCCTGCCGCCGTGCTGACCTCTGATATCACAAGCGTTTCTGGCCCTCGGCGCCATTCACCGTCACCACCAATCCATCCAATTGCCGCTAACGATTCATTGTAAAACCCTAGAATATCCGCCGCATTTGCCGTGCTAGAGGCAAAAATCATGACGATTCGGCCATTTGGCGAATCAAACGCAAAGCCAAGAGCTGGTTCAACAGACAGATCAGCCATAATCGGGACATCACCAACCCAGCTATGTTGTTGGCTTTGTGCGGCCGCCTGACTTGGTGACATATTGCCAAACGCCACCACCGCAAAACTGGCTAAAAACATAAAAACAGTCAGCAACCGATATGCCGTTGATTGGCGTGCCACGTGAAGAGAAAACCGCCGCGGCTGGATGTGGTGGGAACATGGTTTTAGAGTCATAGCGCTTGCCTATTTTCAAAATCAGCCTGTGTGCAACTTGGATGCACCACTTCACTATCGCATGATAAATCTAGCCTTGGCAACGCGGACAATAGAAACTTGACCGGCCGGATTGTACGATCATTTTAATTGGGGTTGTGCAGGCCTGACAGGGCTGGCCAGCCCGTCCATAAACAGCCAGTCGTTGCACGAAATAGCCGATCTCGCCGCCTGGCTGGACATGATCACGAAGCGATGTGCCGCCATCTTCGATCGCCGCGCGTAATGTTTTAACAACAGCCGCGGCCAGCCGTTCGGCGCGCTGCCCTTTGATTGTGGCGGCTTTACGGCGCGGCGAAATCCCTGCATGAAACAGGGCTTCACTGGCATATATATTGCCAATGCCAGCAATAAGTTGCTGGTTCAATAGCGCATTTTTCACTGGGCCCGGCCGGCCGTTGAACACAGCTTGCAGATGCGCGGCTGAAAAGCCATTGCCAAGCGGTTCCGGGCCCATATGCCGCAACAATTTATGGGTGTCTTGATGTGCCGCTGGAAACAAATCCACCCAGCCGAATCGGCGTGGGTCATTCAGCACAACATAATGCGTGGCGGCAGTGGTTGGGCTGGCCGCCATCGTTAACATAATATGATCATGTTTCCCAAGTGCGGGCGGGGTATCATAAATGCGCACAGACCCGGACATGCCAAGATGCAGCAACAAAATATCTTGTTGATCCAGATGCATCAGAACATATTTCCCGCGGCGGTCTAGATGGGTGAACCGCCGCCCCAGCAAGCGCGCGGCCAAATTTTCCGGTAACGGCCAGCGTAAATCTTCACGCCCAACAAAAGCGGCGGCGACATAATGCTGTTCCAATACAGGTGCAAGTGCCCGGCATACGGTTTCTACCTCTGGCAATTCTGGCATATTGATCCTCTTTTATTTCGTCTGCCACGACACAGCGTTATGATGCGCGGCATAAAAATGCTGTCAACGCCGTTTCGTATTTTGCTGAGGGCTGTTATAGAAGAAACCAGCGCGGTGAACTAAAGGCGATTTATGCAAAATTCACAAGACAGAAAAAGCGATGATGCCACCACTGGGCGCGCCCGCAACATGGCCCGAGATGACACCATAGATTTTGGTTTTCAAACCGTCGAGCGTGCGGCAAAAGCCGGGCTTGTCCGCGGCGTGTTTGATTCGGTGGCCAGCCGCTATGACATTATGAATGACGTGATGAGCGGCGGCGTCCACCGGCTGTGGAAAACCGCAATGATCGATTGGATGGCACCGCAACCAGACCAGCATTTGGTTGATCTGGCAGGTGGCACCGGCGATATCAGCTTGCGGTTTTTAAAAGCTGGCGGTGGGTCAGCCTGTATCACCGATATCAATCAGGCGATGTTGCAAGCTGGCCAGCAACGGGCGCAATTACAACGTCATGCTGGGCAGTTAAGCTGGTGTGTTGGCAATGCCGAAGCCTTGCCACTAGCCAGCGCCACAGCAGATTTTGTAACAATCGCCTTTGGATTACGCAACGTGACTGACCGGCAAGCGGCACTTGGTGAAGCCTATCGCATTCTCAAACCCGGTGGGCGGTTTTTGTGTCTGGAATTTTCGCATGTGCAAAACCGACCTTTGGCAAAACTCTATGATGCCTTTTCGTTTAACCTTTTGCCAGTTATGGGACAGGTTATTGCGGGTGATGCGGCAAGCTATAGATACCTTGTTGAATCTATTCGCCAATTTCCCAGCAAAGAAGTGCTAGCCGATATGTTCGCCGCGGCCGGGTTTGCGCAAATCCGTGTGCGTAGCCTGTCAGCTGGCATTGCCTGTATTCATTCTGGCTGGAAACTCGATTAATGCGGCCTCTATCTCTAATGCTGGCGTTGCTTCGGGTCCCGCCGATTGCATGGCATCTTGGGCGGGCTGGGGTGTTGGGTCATCTGGCCTTGGTTCGGCTACTGCCGGCATGGCTTCGCCACTTATGCCACATTCTAGATAAAATCATCCGGTCTGGATCAGCCACCGCCGATGCGGGCGGTGCGTTGGCACATGCGCTGGTGCGGTTGGGTCCGGGCTTTATTAAATTTGGTCAGGCCCTATCAACTAGAGCCGATCTGATTGGCCCTGATATGAGCCATGCACTGGCCCAGCTTCAAGATCGATTGCCGCCATTTCCGGCGGCAGTGGCACGCCGCCTTGTGGCCAACCAATCTGGCAGACCGCTAGAGGAAAGTTTCGCCAGTTTCGATGATGAAGCGGTGGCGGCGGCCTCGATCGCGCAAGTACACCGAGCGACATTATGTGACGGGCGTGAAGTTGCTGTTAAATTACTGCGTCCGGGCATTGAAAAACGCATGCGGGCTGATACCGATCTATTTGATTCGCTGGCGCATATTTTAGAATGGCTCGCCCCCGGCCTGCGGCGGCTTAAACTTGTTGAAGCTGTCGCGCAATTTCGTGAGATTTCCGAAACCGAGCTTGATTTTCGGCTGGAAGCCGCCGCTGGTGGACGGCTGGCAGATAATCTAGCGCATGATCAGGGTATTTATGTCCCATGGATTGATCTTGAACATAGCACCAAACAAATGCTGATCATCGAATGGATTGACGGTATTCGGATTGATGATGTCGATGGGCTGCGCGGGGCTGGCCATGATATTGCCAAGGTCACTGAATTTGCCGCCAGCAGCTTTTTTAATCAGGTATTCCGCGACGGCTATTTCCATGCCGATATGCACCCCGGTAATATTTTCATTCGTGACGACGGTGTTTTGGTGCCTATTGATTTTGGCATTATGGGCTATCTGGAATTTGCTGACCGGCTGTTTTTGGCCCAGCTTTTAAGCGCCATGCTCGATCGCAACTATGATGAAGTCGCGTTGCTTCATAAAAATGCAGGCATGCTGAAAAACACTGTTTCAGTTCACCAGTTTTCACAAGCCATTCGCGCTGTTGCCGATCCGGTGATGGGAAAAGCACTTGGCGAAGTGTCATTGGCCACCGTGTTGGGGCAAATTTTGCAAATTTCAACACGGTTTGAAATCGAAGTGCAGCCGGAATTTAATTTGCTTCAAAAAACCATGATGATGGCCGAAGGCGTCGCACGGCAACTTAATCCAAAAGCCGATATGTGGCAGTTAGCCAAACCTCTGGCTGAAGATTGGATGGCACAAGAGGCCAGTTTTTCAAAGCAAGCCGAACAGGCGGCCAAAGCAGTTTTCGCGCTAACAACACGCCTGCCAGCACTTCTTGACGCGCTTGAGCGCCCGCACCCCGAACCCCTGCCGCCATCGCCCTGGCCATTACGTTTGGCCGTTGGCGCGATTGGGCTTGCCATTCTCAGCTTTTTCACGCATTTTCATTAACAAGAATATTTGTGTAAATTCGTGAATTAAGGGCATGGTGATGGCGCCAACCAATCATGTTGATTTAACCGCGATTATGACGGCCCTTGGTGGTCGGCAGGCCATGCAGGATGTGTTGGGGGTGGGCGCCAGCGCGATCAGCAACTATGTCGCGCGCGGGTCTGTACCAACGCATGTGCGTTCCAAGCTTTATAACGCCCTTACCGCCCGCGGTTATCAGGTCCAGCTTGAAGATTTATCGATTATATGCGGCCCGGATACAGCCACCAGTCCAGCGGCAAAACCAATGATTCTGTTGATTATCGGCGGCGGAATTGCCGCCTACAAAGCGCTGGAAGCAGCCCGGCAGATGCAACGCCTTGGTCTAGATGTTACCGGCGTCATGACAAAATCTGCCAAGCAATTTATCACGCCGTTAAGCGTTGCCGCGCTGACCAACCAGAAATGTTATGACGATCTGTTTTCGCTCACTGACGAGGCGGAGATGGGGCATATCAGACTGGCCCGGTCGGCTGATTTGGTCGTGGTTATGCCCGCCACTGCCAATTTGATGGCACGTGCCGCATCTGGGCTAGCAGATGACCTCGCAACAACCATTTTGCTGGCCACAACAGCGCCGATTTTAATGGCACCAGCGATGAATCCAGCCATGTGGGCCCACCCTGCCACCGTTGCCAATCTGGCAGTTTTGCGCCAGCGTGGTGTCCATATGATTGGCCCAACCGAAGGCGACACCGCCTGCGGGGAAATTGGCAGTGGTCGGATGAGCGAACCTGCCGATATCGCCGCGGCGGCCTTTGAACTGGTGGTCAAACGGCCACAATCGCTAGCTGGCAAAACCGCCATTGTCACCGCTGGCCCCACGGTTGAACCCATCGATTCTGTGAGATTTATTGCCAATCATTCATCTGGCAAACAAGGCTATGCGATTGCCGCGGCACTGGCGGCGCGGGGCGCGTCTGTGACGCTGATCAGCGGGCCCGTAACCTTGCCAGCACCAGCAGGGGTAAAGTGCGTTTCGGTACAAACCGCCATGCAAATGCAGGCGGCAGTCAATGCAGCCTTGCCAGCAGATATTGTGATATGCGCCGCCGCGGTTGCCGATTGGCGCGTTGCCGAGGCACGCCATGCAAAATTGAAAAAGCCAGATCAGCGCAACGCCGCGGGCATGCAGTTAACGCTTATTGAAAACCCAGATATTCTGGCGTCACTCGGACAATCAGACGAGCGCCCGACACTGCTGATAGGCTTTGCCGCCGAAACCGAAGATGTGCTGGAAAATGCCACTGCCAAAAGAGGCCGGAAACAATGTGACTGGATCATTGCCAATCAGGTTGGTGCCGCCGATGACCCGGTCTTTGGCAGTGACCAGAATCATATTATGCTGATATCTGAAACAGCGGTTGAAACCTGGCCGCGGATGCTCAAAACTGAATTGGCAGATAAATTGGCGGAACGAATAGCAATGGAATTTTTAACGTGAGCATAGTAACGGTTAAATTCCAACGTCATGCTGAAGATGTCGTTTTGCCAGAATATGCAACCTCCGGTGCGGCGGGTATGGATATTGCCGCGCATATCGATACGGCGGTAACCCTCGCCCCATTTGCACGGGCCGCCATTGCCACTGGTTTTTCCATGCAATTACCACATGGGTATGAAGCGCAAATACGCCCACGGTCTGGTCTTGCGCTGAAACATGGGGTAACAGTCGCCAATGCCCCCGGCACCATTGATAGCGATTATCGCGGTGAAGTGGCGGTAATTTTGATTAATCTAAGCCAGCAAGATTTCACCATCACATCTGGTATGCGCATTGCACAAATGGTTATTGCCCCGGTCACAAATTGCCGCCCAGAAGACGCATCACATCTAGATACATCAGATCGTGGCACGGGTGGATTTGGATCGACCGGACTATGAGGACGCTATGTTAAGTGATGCCGATTTAGAACGTTATGCCCGGCAGGTGATCATGCCGCATATTGGGGAAGATGGACAGGAACGATTATTAGCCGCAAAAGTTCTTGTGGTTGGCGCCGGCGGGTTGGGCGCACCGGTTATTCTCTATCTGGCGGCGGCTGGCATTGGCCATATCACGATTATTGATGATGATATGGTGTCTCGTACCGATCTAAATAGACAGATTATTTATCGTGACGCGGATATCGGCAGTGCCAAAGCACAGCTGGCGGCACAAGCGGCCAACGCCATTAACCCACATATTCAAGTGTCTCACCTTGTAACCCGCCTGACCAAAGGCAATGTAAAAAATTTGGTCGCCGCCCATGATGTGATTGTGGATTGTTCGGATAATGCCGACACCCGCTATCTATTAGGCGATTCTGCCCACCATCAAGGACGCAAATTGGTGTTTGGCGGTGCGGTGCGGTTGGAAGGCCAGCTCGCGGTGTTTCAAAGCAGTGTGGCCGGGCATGTCGGCACCGCCTGTTATCGCTGTGTGTTCCCATCGATGCCTGATGCCAAACAAGCACCTGGCTGTTCCGAGGCTGGCATTTTAGGGGCGGTGACGGGTATCGTTGGCAGCCTACAAGCCCTTGAAACGGTCAAATTATGTATGGGACAGGACAGTGGTTTGACCGGATCACTTTTATTGATCGAAGCCGGGCAAACTGAATTTATGAAAATTGCTACCGCACCGCGTAAAGATTGTAGCTGTTGCGGCGCTGATCAGGCGGCTGGCTAGTTACAGCATCGCCTCAATCACCCGATCTGGCGGGGTATGGCCGTCCCAAAATGTCTGCACATTGATAATCACCTTGTCACCCATTTGCAGACGCCCTTCGATGGTTGCCGACCCGATATGTGGAAGCAACACCACATTTGGCAACGTGCGTAACTTTTCTGAAATTTTTGGCTCTTCAGCATAAACATCAAGCCCCGCCCCGGCGATATGTCGTTTTGCCAACAATTCGGTTAGCGCCGCTTCATCCACAACATCTCCGCGCGATGTGTTGACCAGATAGGCAGATGGCTGCATCAAGGCCAATCGATCAGCCGATAACAAATTACTTGTTTGTGCCGTATGCGGGCAATTTACCGATACAATATCAACCCGCGCCAGCATCTGTTCAAGCGATTCCCAATAGGTCGCTTCAAGTTCCGCCTCGGTGTCCCGGTGTACCGGCTTGCGGTTATGGTAATGGATTGACAGGCCAAAACCGCGCGCCCGCCGTGCTACCGCTTCACCAATGCGGCCCATACCCACAATGCCTAAACGTTTGCCATTGATCCGGTGTCCCAACATGCCCGTTGGCGCCCAGCCCCGCCATTTGCCAGACCGCACCAGCGCGTCCCCTTCGGCAATGCGCCGCGGCACCGCAAGAATCAAGGCCATCGTCACATCGGCTGTATCTTCGGTTAACACCCCCGGGGTATTCGTCACCGTAATGCCGCGCGCCCGCGCCGCCGCCAGATCAATATGATCAACACCTGTGCCAAATGACGCAATCAAACGCAATTGACTGCCAGCCGCGGCAATCAGATCAGCATCTATTTTATCGGTAACAGTTGGCACCAGCACATCAGCGGTCTTCACCGCCGCTTCCAGCTGGGCGCGGCTAAGCGCCATATCGGTTTCATTCAAACTGGTGCTGAATAATTCCCGCATACGGGTCTCGACCGTGTCAGGAAGCTTGCGTGTCAAAATGACTCGGGGCTTGCTTTGGTTCATCACCGTACCTTCTGGCTATTTATCACAGCAGATCTGTTGCTGGCATTCGCTGGTAAAACATATTATGCTCTGCCATGGCTTGATTATCGCCCCGACATCCTTGTTTAATTTGCACCAAAATGCACCGAAACGCCACCAGAACAGCAAATCCAATGAAAAAAAAATATGACAAAGCTGGCCTTTTATTGATCCGGTTTGGCTTGTTGGCCGTACTTGGATATGGCGCTGTCATGTCGGCGCCGCTCATGGCGACAGCACAAGAAGCAAAATTAACTGTTCGCGGTAGCGGTTTGCCGGTGCCAAGATTTGTCTCGCTGAAATTTAACGAGGCCAATCTGCGGGCAGGGCCGGGAAGTGAATATCCGGTTTTATGGCAATATAGACAGGCAGGGTTGCCGCTGTTGGTCGATGCAGAGTTTGGCGTGTGGCGTAAAGTCAGAGATGCTGACGGCACAACCGGATGGATGCACGGGGCTGGCCTGTCCTTGCGGCGCATGGCCTTTATTCATGAGGGCATGGCAAAAATCTATCAGCAAGATAACAGCGAATCCGGGGTGGTGGCCGTGGCCGAAAAAAACGCCCTTCTTGAGCTTGAATCCTGCCCGAAAAACTGGTGCCGGGTGACAACAGACACCGTCAAAGGTTGGGTGCAACGCAACGCGATCTGGGGCGTTTTAAAAGATGAAAGCCTGAAATAGGGCCGCCCTTACACCCGTGTCTTCATCAAAATGTTAGGGACGCAAAAAAGGCGCTTCACCATGATGAAGCGCCTTATTTTTGAAAGCAGGTTCGAGGCCATCGTCAAAGCCTCGATCATGCCTGATTAGGCCAGATCAAACCGATCGTTATTCATCACCTTGGTCCAAGCCGCCGCAAAATCGCGCAGGAACACATCCGTTGCGTCATCTGCCGCATAAACTTCGGCAAGTGCGCGCAATTGAGAATTTGACCCAAATGCCAAATCCACTCGTGTTGCGGTTCTGACAGGCTTGCCAGTTTTGCGATCAACAGCTTCATATGAGTTGCTGCCGGTGGCTTTCCACTCAACACCCATATCCAGCAAGGTCACAAAAAACGCATTTGTCAGCTTGTCAGTTGTGGCAGAAAAGACACCATGGCCGTTTGTGCTGATGCCAAGCGCGCGCATGCCACCAACAAGAACGGTCATTTCCGGCGCGGTCAGGCCAAGCAATTGCGCCTTGTCCAACAACATTTCTTCCGGGCTGACACTATAGTCAGCCTTTTGGAAATTGCGGAACCCATCAGCAACAGGTTCTAGAACAGCAAATGAATCAACATCTGTCTGGTCTTGCGTTGCATCACCGCGTCCCGGGGCAAATGGCAGGGTCAGGCCAGAGGCCTTTTCAATGCCAACATTGCCAGCCAGCACAATCACATCAGCAACAGATGCACCCGATGCAGCGGCAATCGGTTCTAGAACCGACAACACCCTTTGCAACTGGTCTGGCTTGTTCGCCTGCCAGTCTTTTTGTGGGGCAAGACGGATACGCGCCCCATTGGCACCGCCGCGCATGTCTGTACCGCGATAGGTAGAGGCACTTGCCCATGCGGTTTCGACCATTTCTTGAATGGTCAAACCTGATTTGGCAATTTCAGCTTTCACCGCATCAACATCATATTGGCTGTTGCCAGCCGGTACAGGATCTTGCCAGATCAGTTCTTCTGTCGGGGCTTCAGGGCCAATGTAACGTGTGCGCGGCCCCATATCACGGTGCAGCAATTTGAACCAAGCCCGCGCAAATGCATCGGCAAATTCTTCCGGGTTTTCATGGAACCGCTTGGAAATCTTGCGATAGGCAGGGTCTTCACGCATTGCCATATCGGCGGTTGTCATCATGGTTGGCACACGGATTGAGGCATCTTCTGCATCCGGTGCCAGATCTTCTGGCTTTGGATCAATCGCGTGCCAAATATGCGCGCCAGCCGGGCTTTTGACCAGTTTCCACTCATAGCCAAACAGCAGATCAAAATAGCCATTATCCCATTGTGTCGGGTTGGCTGTCCATGCCCCTTCGATACCGCTGGTGATGGTATCGCGGCCTTTGCCTGATCCAAAGCTGCTGATCCAGCCTAATCCCATTTGTTCGATTTCAGCACCTTCAGGTTCGGCACCAACCAAAGCCGCATCACCGGCTCCATGCGCCTTACCAAAGGTATGACCACCAGCGACCAAGGCCACGGTTTCTTCGTCATTCATGGCCATACGGGCAAATGTCTCACGCACATCATGCGCGCTTGCCAGCGGGTCAGGGTTGCCGTCAGGGCCTTCTGGGTTCACATAGATCAAACCCATCTGCACTGCCGCTAATGGATGCTGCAAATCGCGCTCGCCAGAATAGCGTTTATTGCCAAGCCATTCGCCTTCAGCGCCCCAATAGATATCTTCTTCTGGCGCCCAGATATCGTCGCGACCACCACTATATCCAAAGGTTTTACCGCCCATAGATTCAATCGCCACATTCCCCGCGAGAATCAATAGATCAGCCCAGCTGATATTCTGGCCATATTTCTTTTTGATCGGCCATAACAGACGGCGCGCCTTGTCAAGATTGCCATTATCCGGCCAGCTGTTTAGGGGCGCAAACCGCTGGGCGCCGGTGCCGCCGCCACCACGGCCATCAGCGGTTCGGTAAGTCCCTGCCGCGTGCCATGTCATACGAATGAAAAACGGGCCATAATGACCATAGTCGGCTGGCCACCATTCTTGCGAATCCGTCATCAGCGCCAGCAAATCTTTTTTCAGCGCCGCATAATCAAGCTTTGAAAACGCCTCACGATAGTTGAAATCTGCATCAAGCGGGCTAGATTTCTTGTCATGCTGGTGCAGAATATTCAGATTAAGCTGGTTCGGCCACCATTCACGGTTTGAGGTGCCACCGCCACTGTTACGCGTAACGGCTCCATGCATTACGGGGCATTTGGCTTCATCCATAAGTCACTCTCCTTGGCAAGGTTTGTCGTGTCAGAAAAATCGTTTGAACACATTCGCTGCGGCGGACAGCGTTGGGTAAACCGGCCCACCGACATGCAGAAACTCATCAATTTAAAATAGGCATTGGCCTGATCAGGGTCAAGTCTGTTTAGAATAATTTCAAACTAGAAACCAAAGCGATAAAGAAGCGCCAGATAGCACGGCCAGCACCTATTTTTTGGAGAGATGAATAATCACATCAACGCCAGCAATATCATGATCAGCCGGGGCCTGTGGCAAGCGCGACAACACCACATCATCCGATGGAATATCAATCAACCGATCATCTGCCGCGTCATAAAAATGATGATGGTGCGCGGTGTTGGTATCAAACAGGCTATATTCATTATGCACCGTCACCCGCCGCAAAAATCCAGCATCAGTAAATTGGTTTAGCGTATTATAAACCGTACCCCCCGCCACATGCATACCGGTGGCGTTGATTTCAGCGGTTAGACTTTCGGCGGTCACATGCCGGTGCCGCCCGTCAAGCAAAAGACAGGCGATCGCCACCCGTTGGCGCGTCGGACGCAATCCAGCCGCGCGCAATTTTGACGCCATTGCCGCCACTGTTGCTGGCGTTGCAGATTTCATTTCTTGGGGTGTCACATTCATCGACATAGCCCCAACAAAATGCTCAGTTTGCTGGAATTTGTCAATATTGCCTTGGCTAACAGGGGTGTTTCGTGCTTTTTTAGGGCGTTTCAATGCTTTTGTGCCACGCATAAAGGCAGGTCGTCTGGCGGTATGGCTGGTCTGGTCATATTTGCCTGTGAGTTGAGTAACCGCGCCTGTTGTCAAACTTGGTTTACAGCGCCGAATTAAGGAATGCAAAATGCCGCCGAAACAGCAAAATTCATTTACCTATGACGAGCTGATTAGCTGTGCCAAGGGAGAGATGTTTGGCCCGGGCAACCCGCAATTGCCACTTCCACCCATGTTGATGTGTGATCGTATCACCCATATTGATGATCAAGGCGGTGAATTTGGCAAAGGCCTAATAGAAGCAGAATTAGATATTGACCCAGATTTGTGGTTTTTCCCCTGCCATTTTGAAGGCGATCCGGTGATGCCGGGCTGTTTGGGCATGGATGCATTATGGCAATTGGTCGGATTTTTTCTGGGCTGGTCAGGCGGGCTTGGCCGCGGCCGGGCGTTGTCAGTCGGCGAAGTGAAATTTACCGGACAAATTCTGCCAGAAAATAAGTGCGTGCAATTCCGGCTTGATATGAAACGCGTTATTATGCGGCGTTTGGTTATGGGCATCGCTGATGGCAAAGTATTATGCGATGGTGAGGTTGTCTTTGAAGCCAATGACATTCGCGTTGGTCTGTTTACGCCAGAAGGAAATTAATCATTATGCGTCGTGTTGCAATCACTGGAATCGGCATCGTTTCGTCGATTGGAAATAATGTCGAAGAGGTCACCGCCTCATTGCGCAATGGCACATCCGGTATTGTTGCCGCGCCAGAATATACCGAGCTTGGATTTCGTAGTCAGGTTCATGGCACAGTAAAGCTGGATGTGACCGAACATATTGACCGCAAACAGTTGCGCTTTATGGGTGAAGGGGCGGCCTATGCGGTGCTGGCGATGGAACAAGCCATTGCCGATGCCGGTCTTGACGATCATCTGGTATCGCATGTGAAAACCGGTCTGGTGGCCGGGTCTGGTGGCCCATCAACAGCCAATTTATTGGCGGCTTTTGATATTACCCGTGAAAAAGGCCCAAAACGTATCGGCCCTTACATGGTGCCACGCTGTATGTCATCGACCGTATCGGCATGTATTGCGACCTTTTTTAAAATTAAAGGCATCAATTATTCGATTTCTTCTGCCTGTTCGACATCGGCGCATTGCATCACAGCTGGGGCTGATGCCATTCGCAGTGGCAACCAGAATATTGTGTTTGCTGGTGGCGGTGAAGAACTGCATTGGACATTATCGGTATTGTTTGACGCCATGGGCGCAATGTCATCAAAATATAATGACACGCCGGAAACAGCGTCACGTCCCTATGACACTGATCGTGACGGGTTTGTGATTGCCGGTGGCGGCGGCATGGTGGTGCTAGAAGATATGGACCACGCCATCGCCCGCGGGGCAAAAATTTATGCCGAGCTTGTTGGCTATGGTGCCAATTCTGATGGTGATGACATGGTCGCCCCATCTGGCGAAGGTGCGGTGCGTTGCATGGAACTGGCACTTGCCGGATTTGATGGCAATGCATTGACCGACAAGGTGGATTATATCAACGCCCATGGCACATCGACCCCGGTTGGTGATGTAAAGGAATTGGACGCCGTGCGCAGTGTTTTTGGCCCCCGCGGATATTTGCCAACGGTCACCTCGACAAAGTCGCTGACCGGGCATTCGCTTGGCGCGACAGGCGTGCAAGAAGCCATCTATACCCTGATCATGATGCAAAATAATTTTATTGCCGCCTCGGCCAATATCAGCAACCCGGACCCTGCCATTGGGGATATTCCGATACCGCAACAGCGGGTTGATAATGTGTCAATCGGACTGGCGCTTTCAAACTCATTTGGCTTTGGTGGCACCAATGCCACCTTGGCACTTAAAAAGGTGTCTTAACCATGCAACAAGGACAACTCCTAGCTGGCAAACGCGGCTTGGTAATGGGCGTTGCCAACGAAAAATCGATTGCCTGGGGAATCGCCGCCGCCGCCGCCGCACAAGGGGCGGAAATTGCCTTTTCCTATCAGATGGAGGGGTTTGGCAAACGGCTTAAACCGCTGGCTGACTCGATTGGATCTAACTTGTTGATCGAATGCGATGTGGCCGCCGATGGCGCTGTTGAGAGCTGTTTTAACCAGCTTGCCAAGGACTGGCCAGAAATAGATTTTGTCGTACATGCACTGGCCTATTCAGACAAAGCCGAACTGAAAGGGGCCTACCTTGATACCAGCCGCGATAATTTCATCAACACCATGATGATTTCGGCCTATTCCTTTACCGAGGTCGCCCGCGCCGCCCGGCCGATGATGCCCGCTGGCGGGTCCTTGCTCACACTTAGCTATATCGGGGCACAACGCATCACCCCTAATTACAATGTCATGGGCGTCGCCAAAGCCGCGTTAGAAGCATCTGTACGCTATCTGGCTGTTGATCTTGGCGGTGAAAACATTCGGGTAAATGGACTGTCTGCTGGGCCTATGCGCACGCTTGCCGGGGCCGCCATTGGGGGGGCGCGTCATATTTTTCGGCATTCTGAAGAGAATGCCCCCTTGCGCCGCAACCCGGGCCTAGATGAGGTGGGGCGGTCTGGCCTCTATCTGATTTCAGATTTATCATCTGGTGTCACTGGCGAGGTGCATTTCGTTGATGGCGGCTTTAACGCCGTGGCCATCCCGCGTGAACATAGCTAGGCCGGTTTAGACAAACACAACACCCTGTTTCACGCTGGCATTATGAATTTGCCCGCTCCCACGCCAGCGCATCGCTGACAATTTTTTGCAGATCATCATATTGCGGTGTCCAGCCAAGTGCGGTTCGCAATTTGGTCGAATCAGCAACCAAAATAGCCGCGTCACCCGCACGCCGCGGCGCATCTGTAATGGCCAGCTTTTTGCCAGCTAGCGTGGCCACAACATCCAGCACATCGCGCACAGATGCACCATGTCCATAGCCGCAATTAGCCAGCATCGATTCGCCGCCAGCCTGTAAATGGGCAAGTGCCGCCATATGCGCCCCAATGAGATCAGACACATGGATATAGTCCCGAATACAAGTGCCATCCGGGGTCGGGTAATCTGTCCCATAAACCTGCATGGACGTACGTTTGCCAACTGCCGCCTCGACAGCGATTTTAATGAGGTGCGTTGCTGGTTCTGACAATTGACCGGCACGTCCTTTAGGGTCGGCACCAGCCACATTGAAATAGCGTAAAATCACATAAGATATATCGGTTGCCCGGGCGCAATCGCGCAAAATGGTCTCGGACATCAATTTGCTGGTGCCATAGGGGTTTTCTGGCTGGGTGCTGGCATCTTCGGTGATCGGGTTGCGATCTTGATTTCCATAGACAGCCGCGGTTGACGAAAACACAAATCGTTTTATGCCGGCCTGTACACAAGCGGCAATAAAACCGGTCGTCGACGCCGTGTTGTTCAAATAATATTTCAGCGGATCTGTAACCGATTCAGGCACCACAATTGACGCGGCAAAATGCGCCACCGCATCAATGTCATAGCTTTTACAAATTTCTGCCACCAGCGCCGCATCCGCCACATTGCCGCGAAATACCGGAACGCCATTTGGCAGTAATTGTTCATGACCAGTAGAAAAATCATCAAGAATAACTGGCTGATGACCCGCATCAAGCAGGGCCAAAACCATATGGCTTCCAATATATCCAGCCCCGCCAGTCACCAACACTGTCATATGATCAGACATGCACCCACCTTTTTTCCAAGCCACGCTTCGCCCGCTTTAATGGCACGCATTATGGTTACCATCAATCGCGCGCGCGCGCATTAACAAGATCATTAGGCAAAAAAAAGCAGGGCCATTGGCCCCGCTTTTATTAGATATCATAAATTGGCTTATTCAGCGTCGGTAGCCGCCTCAAGATCCTCGCCAGTTTCTTGATCGACCCGCTTCATCGACAATTTGACTTTGCCGCGATCATCAAAACCAATGACCTTGACCTTGACCATATCGCCTTCTTGACAAATATCGGTGGTCTTTTCGGTGCGGCCATTTTGCAATTCGGAAATATGCACCAGCCCATCCTTGGCCCCAAGGAAATTCACAAAGGCACCAAAATCAACCGTTTTGACCACTTTGCCGTCATAAATGACGCCAAGTTCAGGTTCCGCCACAATATCGCGGATCCGCGCCACAGCGGCTTCAC
>JAYOVO010000015.1:0-20411 GCA_038151495.1 Alphaproteobacteria bacterium | reverse complement strand
AGCCGGCGGTCAATATTGTCCTGTTGATGGGTCATAATGCGAAATATTGGCCTTTTTTATCCGGCAATGGCTATAAATTTTGCCGATGGTTATGCAAATCAGGGTTTGTAAGCAATGGTTTCATAGCCATCAGCTGTCCAGCCCAAGATGCCCCCGCTTAGATGCGTCACTTGCGAAAACCCCAACTGTTCAACCAACGCTGTACCAAGATTGGTGGTTCGGCTTCCCGACCGGCAATATAATAACACGGGCGTGTCTGGCGATGGCACCAACGCCATGAATTTTTGCTGAAATTCCGGATGCAGACTGCCATTCGTTTCAAAGGCGGTAATGGTTTCGGCCCCCGCAATGACGCCTGTTTGCGACCATTCATCAGGGCGGCGGATATCGACGATAACCACCCCGTCTTTCTGCGCCTGCAACAAATCTGCCGGGGTTGCCTGCCCTAATGAAACTGGCATTGAGACGGCCAGCAATTCAATATCAAACACCAAGGTCGCATTTGGCGGGATAACGCCGCCAGCACCAGCCGCGCCATAACCAAGGTCTGCCGGGATGGTCAAACGTCGCATTTCGCCAACTTTCATGCCAGCAACACCTTGTTCCCATCCTTGGATGACCTGCCCCGCCCCAATGGTAAAGCTGAAAGGCTGGCCTCTGGGTCTAGAGGCATCAAATACCGTGTCATCGGTCAGACGGCCTTCATAATGCACGGTCACACGTTGCCCATGTTCAGCAACATCACCGTTGCCTTCCTGCATCACTTCGATTTTCAATTCATCAGCCATCGCCGCACTCCCCATGATAGAAAAAGCCAGCATCATCAGGCTTAACCACCATTGTTTCATTTATTGTCTCCATTCATCGAAGCTGATCATTACACCGAAACACACTCTACTGAAAGCATCTCTATAGCATTAAAAACGGATTGCGCGCCGCAGGATCGCTCACTTCAACAACAAATGCATCTGGGTCTTGGGCCAATTCACGATCCAATCGGGTCTTGGCGGCATCTGCGTCAACCCATTCGTTGCTGGTGATCACTTGCCAATTGTACCTGCCATCAAAATCAAGGCTGCGGGCCAAAATTTGGTGACGACCATCGCGCGTGTCTATATGTACAAAAATCGCTCCCGCATCCGCATCACCACGATGCACAAGGACACAATCGATCAGTTCTTTATCTGCATATCGCAGGGCGGCACTCACCAAGATTGCTGATTTCACTCTTGTCATGACAGCCTTATCTGATCAATGCCAGCAGGTGATTTGGCGCGGCATGCCCCCACCAATATCAATAAAAATCAAAAATCTGTACACCGGCCTTTTTGCTCCCAATCACCGTATCTGGTTGGCTCGGGGCCTTTTGGCCCATAAAATTCCGGCGGCGATCCATCAGATTTGGTCGGCGCTTGCTGGTGCCGGTCGGCGTTTTGCGAACCTGCCTCTTGGCCAGATGATGGCTTTTTCTTGTCACTATCCATAATTCTGTATATGCCCCTTGGCATGGATAAAAACAAGGCACAGGCGATTGTCGCCGCCACTGACAAATTTTTAAGAACCTTTTAAACGGGATTACAACAATGGCTAAAGGCCCTGATCACACGGACAATGTCACAAAATTGGACAAGCCTGTGTTGCGGCTGAAAACGCCAGCCAAACGATCTGCCGCCGCGCCAAGCAAAACTAGGTCTGACCATAAAAAGCCGCGCCAAGACAACGCTGATCAGGCCAACCAGACTGGCGCCCCGCCGCGCGGCAAAAGCGGCGCTTCAGCGAATCAAAACCGCAAATCTGACAAAGCCAAAAATGCCGCCACCAAGACCGTCACCGCCTCAACCTTAAAAAGTCGTGGCATCGTGTTTGATATTCTAACAGCCGTTGAGGATGGCACCCAGCTTGACAAAGCACTTGCCGCACATGATGGCATAGCACAATTGGACGGTCGTGACCGCCGTTTCGTGCAGTTATTGGCCACCACATATTTGCGGCGGCGCGGGCAAATTGAAAAAATTCTGTCGCCATTGATGACCCGCCGCCCTTTTGGCGCGCAGGCGTCGGCAAACATCATTTTGGGTATGGGCGCTGCCCAATTATTATTTTTGAAAACTGGCGCGCATGCTGCTGTTGACAGCACCGTTGAATTGATGCGGCAAGTTGGTTTTGAAAGACTATGCGGCCTTGCCAATGCGGTTATGCGGCGCCTTACGCGCGATGGCGAAGCCTTGCTGGCCACCACGCATGACGCAGAAAATCTGCCAGACTGGTTACGCCGCAGCTGGCAACATTACTGGGGCGACGCGGCCACAAACACCATCGCTGGACTGGCCATGTTGCCCCCACCACTCGATATTTCAGTTACCAAAGATGCCGCGGCATGGGCAGAAAAGCTTGAAGGGCAAGTGCTTGATGGCCACACCATCCGCCGCGAATTTGACGGTGACCCCGCACAGCTTTCAGGGTTTGCTGAAGGTGCGTGGTGGGTTCAAGACGCCGCCGCCGCGATGCCTGCCCGCCTTCTTGGCCAGCTTGATGGCAAACAGGTGATTGACCTTTGTGCCGCACCGGGCGGCAAAACTGCCCAGCTCATTGCCGCTGGGGCAAACGTCACCGCCATTGATAGCAACCGCAAACGGCTAGACAGGTTGCGGCGCAATCTAAAGCGGCTGAATATGCCAGCCAAACTGGTTTTGTCAGACGGGCGTAATTTTGTTCCTGACGCCCCGGTTGATGCGATTTTGCTCGATGCCCCCTGTTCCGCCACCGGCACCATCCGCCGCCGGCCTGATATTCTGGGGCGCCGCAGCAGTGCCGACATAACCAGTCTTCAAACCATTCAATGGGAATTAGCGACAGCGGCACTTGGCTGGTTAAAACCCGGGGGGCAGATGATTTATGCCACCTGTTCACTGCAACCTGAAGAAGGCGAGGATATTATCACGGCCATTATCGATGCGGCAGATGGCCGGTATGCCCTTGCCCCAATTGCCCCGGCAGAAGCTGGCCTATTTGCCAGATCGATCACTGAAACCGGCTGTTTGCGGATTTTGCCAAGCGCCTATGAAGACATAGGTGGCGTCGATGGATTTTTTGTCGCACGGTTAATGTCTGTAACATAAGATAAGCAGGCACAGCGCATCAACAGATGGCGCCGCCGCATAACACGGGCAACAGCAAGATTTATGACCTTGAAACACAGAACCGGTAACGTCTGGCGGATCGGAAAGTTTGAACAGCTTTTCCGCAAGACCAGCTTGTTCAACTGGTCACTTGCCAGCACCCCCGCATCCAGACTTTCCCATGTGGTGCCAGATTATTGGCGCGGTTCTGCCAGCCTCGGGTCGCGTATTATGACCAGCAGCACCAATTGGCGTAATGACAGCCGCGGCTTTGATCAATTTGAATGGGTGCGCGATCTTCGTGCCTTTGGCGGCAGTCAGGCCCGTAGCCGGGCCCGCCAGTTGATCGAAAGCTGGATTGACAGCAACAGCAGCTGGCGGGTTAGTAGCTGGCAACCAGATATTATGGGGCAACGCGTTGCCAATTTGGTTTTCTGTTATGATTGGTATGCCCCCTCCGCCCCA
Source organism: Alphaproteobacteria bacterium (assembly GCA_038151495.1). GTDB lineage: Bacteria > Pseudomonadota > Alphaproteobacteria > Puniceispirillales > Puniceispirillaceae > UBA3439. The sequence continues at coordinate 16,827 of JAYOVO010000015.1, read as the reverse complement.
GAAGATTTTCAAGCCAAATTAACACGTGCCATTGCATTACAAGCCCGCTGTCTGGCGTTGGATTGGCCGCGGCTTTATGATCAGACCGCGCAACTCACAGCATTGAAAGGCCTATTTGTCGGGCAATCAGCGCTTGGCGAAAAACCAGATGATTTGGCCGCGCTACTTGATTTGGTTTTGCCGCTTGTTGATCAAGTGACACAGGCGGATGGCGGACATAAAAGCCGGATGCCCGACATGCATCTAAAACTGATGCGCGACCTTGTTGAAATCCGCAACACTGCATCCTCGGCTGGCGTTGACACCGCCGCCCAGCTTGACAAGAAAATTGCGCAGATGGCGTCTATTTGTCGAATGTGGCGGCATGCTGATGGCCAATTTGCCAGGTTTAACGGGGCGGGCATGCTGGCGATTGAAACGATCGAAGAAACGCTGGCACGCGCCGGACAGCGGGGAAAAGTTTTGCAACAGGCCCCCTATAGCGGCTTTATCCGGTTTTCGTCTGGCCGATCCACCGTCATTATGGATTCAGGATCACCACAAACCAGCGCGGCGATTACCGGATACGGTACATTGGCGTTTGAATTTGCGGTTGGTCAAAATTTGCTGGTGATCAATCCCGGGCAAACCGCCACCGATCCAAATTTGCACCGGTTGCTATGTTCAACAAAGGCCCATTCGACACTTAGTATAGATGGACAGGATTCGTCAAACCCCGGCGAAAATCGTCTTGCCAAATTATCGAATGTTGAAATTGGGCCAGCAGAAGGCGGCTTACTGGCGGTGGCGACACATGATGGCTATGAACCATCGCATGGCATCTTGCATCACCGTCATTTATTTTTGGCAACGGGCGGCGGCAATTTACGCGGGGCAGATATTTTGGACTATACCGGCGCGCCTGGTGAAATACCTCGCCTTGCCGTGGTGCGGTTTCATCTTCATCCCCGGGTGACTGCCGCGATGTTGCGCGACCAACGCGTTTTGTTGAAAATCCGCGGTAACCGGGCTGGTTGGGTGTTTCGTTCCAATGCCGCCACCACTCTCGATAATTCGTTATTTTTTGACGGGACAAATCGCATGAATTGCCAGCAAATTGTGGTGAATTTGGCACTTGCAGATTTGCGCACAGTTGGCAGTGCGACGGTTAAATGGGCGTTCACGCGGTCAGACGCAGACTAGAGTTGGCTTGCCCGGCATTTGCCCGGCATGTTAACTGACAGAGACAGTGATCGTGATGGCGGCAGATTATGAAAAAGATAGAAAGAAACAGCCCGGCCACACATAATCATAAATCTGTAGCTGGCGCCCCAGCAATAGACGCCCCGGTGGCAGACGCCACGGTATCAATCGCCGCATCAAGCCGCGTTTGGGCAAAAATTGGGCTGTTATCATTTGGCGGGCCAGCCGCACAAATTGCCCTGATGCACCGCGAAATTGTGGCGCAAAGAGGCTGGCTCAGCGAACAGCAATTCACCAACGCACTCAGCTTTTGTATGTTGTTGCCAGGGCCAGAAGCGATGCAGCTCGCGACCTATTCTGGCTGGCGGCTTCATGGGGTGCGCGGCGGGTTATTGGCTGGTGGCTTATTCATTCTGCCGGGCGCGCTGGTAATGCTGGCACTTGCGATTGGCTATGTTTATTTTGGTACGATTGGGTGGGTCGAATCGCTGTTTACCGGCCTGAAAGCCGGGATCAGCGTTATTGTGCTGCAAGCCTTGATCAAGCTCGCAAAACGCGGGCTGACACATCTTATGGATTGGCTGATCGCCATCGCCGGATTTGTTGGCATTTTCTTTGCCAATGTGCCATTCCCGCTGATCATTGCCAGCGCCGCGCTTTGTGGATTTTTTGCAAGTTACCAGTTAAATGACCAAAGATCAGTTATATCCCTTCCCAGCATGCGCACCAGTTGTCTAACGCTCATGCAATGGATGGCGTTATGGTGGGTTCCGATCTTCGTTATTGATCTGGCATTTGCCAATGATCAACTTGCCGCCATTGGGTATTTTTTCAGCCAGCTTGCTGTTGTGACTTTTGGCGGGGCCTATGCGGTTCTTGCCTATATGGCGCAAGATGTGGTTGGTCATCTCGGCTGGTTACAGCCCGGCACCATGATAGACGGTCTTGGACTTGCCGAATCAACACCCGGGCCGCTTATTCTGGTGACCGAATTTGTTGGGTTTATCACCGCCTTTCATACGGGCGGTTTGGCCCATGGCATTGCCGGTGCGTTAGTGGCCCTGTGGGCTACTTTTATCCCCTGTTTTTTATGGATTTTTGTTGGTGCGCCCTATATCGAATGGCTGACGAATCAGCCGCGCCTTCGCGGCGCGTTGGCGGCCATTATGGCGGCTGTCGTTGGCGTTATTGCCAATTTATTTATATGGTTTGTGTTGAATATCCTATTTGCCGAAATAGCCGCCAAACAATATGGGCCTGTTTCTATCCTTATTCCGAATATCACCACCGTAAACCTGACGATCATTGCCATTGCCGCCATCTGCGGCGCCCTGACATTTTGGCGCCATGCGGGTCTGTTCACGATTTTGGTAACCTCTGGCGCATTGGGGCTGATTTTTGGCGGGTAACTATACGATTTCTTAGAACCAATCGTGACTGAACAGGCACCGCGGCAAAACTGATCTGTAATTGCCTTTCTGGGGCATCTCGGCCATAAAGACGACAGCACTGACAGACAACAAATTTTAGGTTTCATCTCTATGCCTTCACCAGATTTACACCCTATTCGCCGTGCCTTGCTATCTGTGTCTGATAAGAACGGCCTGATTGACCTCGCCCATGCGCTGCAGGCCAGCCATGTTGAAATATTATCAACCGGCGGCACCGCGCGTACTCTCCGTGACGCCGGGATCAAGGTGAGGGATGTGGCAGATGTGACCGGTTTTCCAGAAATCATGGGCGGGCGCGTTAAAACGCTTCATCCTAAAATTCATGGCGGCTTGTTGGCACGGCGCGATCTTGATGATCATCTCAACGCCATGACACAGGAAAATATTGAGGGGATCGATCTTTTGGTGGTCAATCTCTATCCATTTGAAGCAACCCTGGCCAGCACCGACGATCGTGACGCCTTGGTCGAAAACATTGATATTGGCGGGCCTGCCATGCTTCGGGCCGCGGCAAAAAACCATGATTTTTTGACCGTCTTATGCGACCCAGCTGATTACCCGGAATTTACCCAGTCATTACAGCAACATGGCGGCACCAATTTTGCCATGCGCGAACGGCTTGCCGCCAAGACATTTGCCCGCACCGCCGCCTATGACAGCGCTATTTCTGGATGGATGGCCGGCCGTCTTGGCCACACATTACCCGACATGACCTCGCTTGCCGGCAGCAAAACCGAATCTCTGCGCTATGGCGAAAACCCGCATCAACAGGCCGCCCTATACAAAACCGGCGCGCGCCGTCCGGGGGTCACGACTGCCCGCCAGTTACAAGGCAAACCGCTGTCTTATAACAACATCAATGATACAGACGCGGCATTTGAACTCGTCGCCGAATTTGACGCACCGACCATCGCCATCATCAAACATGCCAACCCATGCGGCGTTGCCTCTGCCAATGATTTGCGGGCGGCGTGGGACATGGCATTTGCGGCTGACCCAGTCAGCGCGTTTGGTGGCATTGTCGCGATGAACCGGGCGCTTGATACGGCAACGGCCAGCGCTGTCGCTGACTTGTTTACCGAAGTTGTGATCGCCCCGCACGCCAGTGAAGATGCCCTAAACATTATGTCGGCAAAGCCAAATTTACGCCTGCTTTTGACAGGTGATATGCCCGATCGGACTGATGCCTATGTCAAATTTAAATCTGTTGCTGGCGGGTTTTTGGCGCAATCGCGGGATGCTGGCATGATCACAAAATCAGCTTTGAAGATCGTGACGAAAACCGCGCCAACCGACGCCCAGCTTGATGATTTGCTGTTTGCATGGGCGGTTACAAAACATGTCAAATCCAATGCCATTGTATTTGCCAAAGATAAAAGCACCGTTGGCATTGGCGCCGGTCAGATGAGCCGTGTTGATGCGGCGCGAATTGCCGTTCAAAAAGCCGCCGATACCGCCGCGCACCATGGGTGGGATGCACCACGTACCAACGGTGCTGTTGCCGCGTCAGATGCTTTTTTCCCATTTGCCGATGGGCTAGAGGCCTTGGTCGCCGCCGGGGCCACCGCCGTTATTCAACCCGGTGGATCAATGCGCGACGACGAGGTCATTGCCGCCGCCGACGCGGCTGGCATCGCTATGGTATTTACCGGCATGCGGCATTTTAACCACTAAAGACCAGACAGCTTTGTGCACGGATCATGGTTTTTTTGGTCTGGCCTGCAGATGCATTGATGTCTCCACCTGTTTCCAAACCTTGCGCATCAGACTGGGAAGCTGGCTAGGTTGTGGCACCTGCCACCAGCCACTGTTGGCGCCTATGAATGACCCGTTTGTTTCGGCGTAGTAAATTGTCATTTCCAACGCAAAATGCGTAAATACATGATGCACCGGTTCGGGAAGCTGGCGCCAATCTGCGGCAAATGGCGCGGCGCTGTCCGCGGCGCGAACATCAGCATCTGACCAATCTGTTTGTGTCCAGCCAACTGACGGAAACGCCACCATTCCGCCAAGCAACCCTTGATCTGGCCGCCGTTCCAGAAACGCCTCACCATCTTGGTTGATGGCAACAAACGCCACACCACGGCGCGTTGGCTTTTGCCGTTTTGGGGCCTTAAATGGCAATTGTTCGGCCATATCATCGGCATAAGCGCGGCATGCATTGGCCAGCGGGCAGATGCCACATCCCGGTGCCTTTGGCGTGCAAACAGCATTGGCAAAATCCATCAACGCCTGCGGAAAGTCTGATGGGCGGGCCGTTGGGCGGCACTGTTCATAGGCGGCGGCAATGTCTTTTTTTGCTTTTGGAAGCGGCGTTTTGATTGCAAAAAACCGGCTCATCACCCGTTCGATATTACCATCAACGACAACACCCGGCTGACCATATCCCATCACCATAATCGCACTGGCGGTATAGGGGCCAATGCCCGGCAAGGCGAGAAGTGTCTTTTGATCTGCTGGGAAAATGCCGCCATGTTCCGCCGCGATAATTTGTGCAGTTTTATGCAGGTTGCGCGCCCGTGCATAATAGCCAAGCCCGGCCCACGCGGCCAAAACCTCATCCACAGGTGCCGCGGCCAGTGACTCAATTGTTGGCCACCGCCCAGTAAATTCTAGAAAATACGGAATCACCGTTTTAACAATGGTTTGCTGGAGCATGATTTCCGACAACCAAAGATGATAGACCGGGGCCAAGGCCGGCCAGCGATGCCGCCATGGCAAATCACGACCATGCGCATCATACCAGTCAAACAGATCATCACCGGGAAAGCTGGCATTTGACGGCGGCATGAGATCCGAACTCATCTGGCGTTTCATCCTTTTGATTGGGCTGATCGGGCGGTGCTAGCGGTGGTGGTTGATGTCATGCTACTATGCCATCAGATGAGGTCAAGCAAGGCAAGGGGTGTATGAACAAACCTTCAAAAACACGAACAAATAAGATGAAGCGCCTGTCAACCATGATTGACCCAATGATTGCGCCAAGCGCCAAGGCACGCGGCTTTGCGATCGGGCGAATTGTTTCACACTGGCACGACATTGTTGGTGATATGTCATCTTGGTGCCGCCCAGATGCCGTCTCCTTTCCGCGTGATAGCCGCACGGATGGCACGCTGAGATTGCAAATTGCCTCGGGCCGCGGCCCACAGGCACAAGCCATGTCAGATGTCATTATTGATCGGGTCAACGCAAATTTTGGCTACCGTGCCATCAGCCGGATCAGCTTGGTTCAAACACTCTCAACGCCGGCTCAACCAGCGAGCCCGAAACCGGGACCCCAGCTGAACCAAAACCGGCATGATATCTGGGCACTTGATGACAAATTGAAAGATGTGAAATCGCCTGAATTGCGGGCCGCATTAAGGCGGCTTGGTAGCCCGATTGATGACCCTATTGATGACCCAGTTGATGACCCAGTTGACACAAACACCACCAGCCACCCCGAAAACCGGACAAAACACGCATCAGACTGAACTAGAGGCCAGCCTGTAACCGGCAATGGCACCATCAGCCATAATGGCAATCAAAACAGCAATGCGCGGAAGGGACAGTTCGGGCAAAAGACAGTCCAGGCAAAAGTCCGAGCGCCCATGGCAAAATAATAGCGGGCCAGAGCATATAGCGCATTGCCCCAGTTTTCCTGTTCGACTATGCTGACGCCATGAAAACAAACACACATTCCATCAGCAAACAGATATCCCGGCGCCATTTGCTGGCAACTGGTCTTGCCGCCACCATGATGCCAAGCGTGGCGCTGGCCGAGACCGATATCATTGCGCATGTCAAAGCCCCGCGTTTGCTTGGCCGCGATGACGCGCCAATTCAGGTCATTGAGTTTTTCTCAATGACCTGTAGCCATTGCGCCAGCTTTCACGCCAATACATTTCCTGAAGTCAAAACACGGCTGATTGATGAAGGCGTTGTGCGGTTTGAAATGCGGGCGTTTCCGCTTGATGGGCTAGCCTTGCGCGCCCATGCGATGGCGCGCACGGTCTCTAGCGAGAAATATTACCCGCTGGTGAACATGCTATTGGAAAAACAGACAAGCTGGGCAAGCGCCGCAGACCCGATAGACGCATTACGCAAACTAGGCCGCCTCGCCGGCATCAGCAGTGCCGAATTTGACGCCACAATGCGCAACAGACCGCTTCTTGAAAGCATTGTGCAAATGCGTCAGGATGCGGTTAGAGATTTTGATGTCAAAGCCACACCATCCTTTGTCATCAACAATGAGACCACCATTTCAGGCAGTTTGTCATTTGAAGAATTTGCCGAAAAAATTAACGCCACTGTTACCTGATCCGGATTTTCTGCACGAGTTGATATTGTGATTTTTCGCAGCCTGAAAATGGCCGGTTTCAAATCTTTTGCCGAAGCCGCTGAAGTCGACATTGAAAGCGGTTTGACCGGCATTGTCGGGCCAAATGGCTGTGGCAAATCCAATATCGTCGAAGGGTTGCGGTGGGTCATGGGGGAAAGCTCTGCCCGGCAAATGCGTGGCGGCGAAATGGATGATGTCATTTTTGCTGGCACCGAACAGCGCCCAGCGCGAAATCTTGCAGAAATTACGCTTGAACTTGATAACCGCAAACGAAGCGCACCAGCTGAATTCAATAATAGTGATGACATTGAAATCACTCGTAAAATTGAACGCGGCAAAGGCAGTAGCTATTATGTAAATGCCAAACCAGCTCGCGCCCGTGACATACAGTTGTTGTTTGCCGATGTGGCGAGTGGCGCGCGGTCATCAGGCATTGTCAGTCAGGGACGAATCGGTGCGATTGTGGGGGCGAAGCCAACTGATCGCCGGGCACTTCTTGAAGAAGCCGCGAATATTCGCGGCCTGCATGCACGCCGGCACGAGGCCGAATTGCGATTGCGTAGCGCAGAAAGCAACCTAGAACGGCTGGATGATGTCATTGCTGGCCTTATTGAGCAACGTGATTCGCTGAAGAAACAGGCCCGCCAAGCCGCCCGTTACAGATCCGTCGCTGATCGCATCCGCAAGGCCGAAGCCCAGTTGCTATTGGCAAGCTGGAGCGCCGCCACCACCGAATTGACAGCGGCAGACACAGATTTAAAACAAGCAAAATCGGCTGTCGAAGATCGCACGCAACTGGCCGCAAAAAGCGCCGCCGCACGCGCCGAAATCAGCGCATCATTGCCGCCGTTACGCCAAGCAGAAGCTGAAAGAGCCGCGGCATATCAGCGTCTTTCGATTGGCCGTGAGGAACTTGACCGAGAAGAAGAACGTCTCCAGCAGGCGATACAACAATTGACCAACCGGCAAGCCCAACTGACCGCGGACATCACCAGAGAAACCGGCCTTCGTGATGATGCCAACACCGCCATACAGCAATTAAATGGTGAAGCCAGTCAGCTTGCTGATGAAATTGCCGAGGCCACGCCGCGGCAGGCTGAAACAGCACAAAATCTGCAAGCGGCCCGTGCCAACGCAGCTATGGCTGATACGGCGCTTGCCGATGCCAGTGCGGCATTGCGCGCCGCCGCAAACACGCGCGCGGCGCTTACCAATCGCCAAAATGACATCACCGCCAGACAAGCGGCGGCAAACGCATCACGCGCCGATCTGGCAACCAATGAATTGGCCCAGCAAGCAAAAGCCGCCGCCACCGAACAAATTGCCGCTGAAGCAGATTTTCATGCGGTTAATAAAGCACTCGAAACAGCTGATACAGAATTGACCGCGGCCACGGCGGCGGCAGAAGCCGCCGAAACAGCCCGCCGCGACAGCGCCGCACAAATAGCCAGACTTCAAGCCGAAATAGACGCACTGCAATATCTGCTTGCCGATCAAGATGATGGCGAGGCACGCCCAGTGATTGACCAGTTGTTGGTGCGTGATGGGATGGAAACCGCACTGGCGGCGTATTTGGCCGATGAATTATCACTGCCAGTTGGCGGTGGGCGGCGCGGCTATTGGCAATCAGCACCGCAAAAAACTGATCTACAGCCCCCTGCTGGTACCACCGCCTTGGCCGATTATGTATCTGGTGCCCCGGCGCTGACAACGGCACTGGCTGGTGTCGGCGTTATTGAGGACCCGGCGCAGGCTGAAACCCTGCAAGCGAAACTGCACCCCGGACAAGCCATCACCAGCAAGGATGGTAGCCTATGGCGCTGGGATGGGTTTGTACGGCTCGCTTCAAAGGCCGATAAGAGCGCCGAACGGATCCGTCAACGCCAACGCCTTGATCAATTGCAAAGTGAACTCAACGCCAGTTCCAAAAAAGCTGAAAAAGACCAAACCAATGCACAGCAAACGCAAGACACCCTTGCCCAATGTCAAGCCAAGTTACGCGATTGCCGGGCGGCCAGCCTTGCGGCTGAAAAGAAATATGGGGAAATGCGGCGCCAAGCTGAATCAGACGCGCTGAAAGCAGAGGCGGCAGAGCTTCGCGCGGCTGAACTCACCCAAACATTACATGATCTGGCGACTAGTCTGGCAGATTGCGAGGCCGAAATTGCCAGTTTGGGCGATGATGCGGCGCTGAGCGCAACCGAAACCAGCGCCCGCCACACCGCCGAAACAGCACGCGAGGCATTGACCGCCGCCATGCAGGCCGAATCACGTCTTGCTGAAACCATCAAAAATGCGGAAAACCGCCGCCGCACTTGTGAACAAGAGGCAAATGCTTGGCAATTGCGTCTTGATGGTGCGGCCGGACGTATTGCCGAACTGGAAAATCGGCTGGCAGACGGCGTGCAGGAACAAAAACGGCTTGATGATTTGCCGAGCAACATTGCCAAAAGACGTATGGAAATTGGCGACCAGCTAGAACAGGCTGAAAACGCCCGGCAAGAAGCGGCAGATGCCCTGCGGTTTGCCGAAAATAAACTGGCCGAAGCTGAAGCCCTGCAACGCGACGCAGACACAACATTGGCCGAAGCGCGCGAAATCCAGATCCGCGCCGAGGGCCATCAGGAACGTTGCACCACCAGACTGGGCGATCTAAAAGCGCGTATCTTTGAAAAGCTTAATTGTGCCCCTGATGCGGTGGCTGGAATTGCTGATACGGATGATCCGGCAAGCCTGCCGGGCATTGATATGCTGGAAGACCGCGTCCAAAAATTGATTCGCGAACGCGACAATATTGGCCCAGTAAATTTGCGCGCCGAAGCCGAAATGGAAGATGTCACAACACGCATCACCGATATGGAAACCGAACGCGACGATTTGCTGGCGGCAATTGCCAAATTACGCGCCGCAATATCTCAACTAAACCGCGAGGGCCGCGAACGCCTGCTTAAAAGTTTTGCCGAAGTGAACCAGCATTTTAAAACCCTGTTCAACAAATTATTCGGTGGCGGCACCGCCGAGTTGCAATTAACAGATGCTGATGACCCATTGGAAGCTGGTCTGGAAATTCTGGCCAGCCCACCAGGCAAACGCCTGCAATCTTTATCGTTATTGTCCGGCGGCGAACAAGCACTGACAGCGCTAGCCATTATTTTTGCGGTATTTTTGACCAATCCAGCGCCAATTTGTGTTTTGGACGAGGTCGATGCACCGCTCGATGATTCAAATGTTGTCAGATTCTGTGATTTGCTTCGTGATATTTGCTCGCAAACAGACACCCGATTCCTTGTTATCACCCATCATCGCATGACAATGGCGCGGATGGATCGGTTATTTGGCATCACAATGGAACAGCGCGGCATTTCAAAACTGGTCTCTGTTGACCTGCAAACAGCCGAAAGAATTCGTGATATTGCCGTAGCTTAACCAAGGTCAGCGCGCGAATCAGACAACCGTTTCACCACCAAGCGATAATCCGCAGAAACCTGCGGCAAAAGAACTATCAGTGAACAGCCATTGAATGCTTGACAAAGGTCAATTCACCCCCCTATTTTGGGCGCGATTTAAGCCGGTTTGTCTTCGTCGCGATCTACCAATCGTTTCAGCGGATGTCAAACTGTCCAAACGTGTAAAAGGTTAACAACGAGAATAGGTCCGCACATACCCACATATTCTTGCGCCACACAGCCGGTGACGAAACAAACAGCCAGCGGCAACAGGTAAAGCGCTTGAGGACGGGATTAGCCAGATGAATGACATCAATGATCACAAAGACGGAAAACGTCTTGCCGATATTGAACGTCGTCTGGATCAGTTGCAGGCAGATCGGGAACAAAAAGACCGGCCATCGCAGTCGGCGCTTCCCGAAGGCATGGCAGCGATTATGGGGCGGGTGGCAACAGAACTGGTTGCCGGGGTTGTCGTTGGCACTTTTATCGGATGGATGCTGGATCGATGGCTGGAAACATCGCCGCTGTTTTTATTGGTGATGTTTTTCCTTGGTGCGATCGCCGGCATGCTAAATGTGTGGCGTGTTTTTACTGGCCGCGGACTGGCGGCCGGATATTTTGATGAGCATAAGGGCGCATCAGACTCAAAGCGTAAGGGAGACGACAGGACATGAGCGGTTCTCAGGGAATGCATTCACCGGTAGCCCAGTTCGAAATCAAACCATTGATTGAACTGTCCTTTGGTGGTTACGACCTGTCATTCACCAATTCCAGCCTGTTTATGATGCTGGCGATTGGTGTCAGTGGGGCATTTCTGATCAGCGCCATGCGCCGCGGCGAGCTTGTCCCGGGCCGGATGCAAGGCCTTGCTGAAATGATGTATGAATTTGTTGCCGAAATGGTGCGTAGCAATGTGGGCCATGAAGGCCGCCCGTATTTCCCATTCATCTTTACCCTGTTTGTGTTCCTGCTTTTTGGCAATATGCTTGGGCTGATCCCGTATTCATATACATTCACATCGCAAATTGTCGTGACATTTGCCATGGCGGCTTTTGTGTTCGTTGGTGTCACGCTGATTGCACTGTTTAAGCATGGGTTGCATTTCTTCAGCTTCTTTGTGCCTGCTGGCGCACCAAAAGTGCTGATTCCCTTTTTGATTGTGATTGAAGTTATCTCTTATTTTGTTCGCCCGGTCAGCCTGTCGGTTCGACTGTTCGCAAATATGCTTGCTGGTCATACAATGCTGAAAGTGTTCGCTGGTCTCGCGGTGATGATTTCCGGCGCAGGCGGTTTGGCAATGGCCGGTTCACTACTGCCATTTGTGGCGCTGATTGGCCTGACTGGCCTCGAAGTTTTGGTGGCCGCGTTGCAGGCCTATGTATTCACCATTTTAACCTGCATGTATTTGAATGACGCCTTGCATCTACACTAGACGCAACGGCACTCGGTATCCGCAACGGGTGTAACCCCGCGCGGTGTAAATTGACTATCTAAGACCTATAACTCATGGAAGGACTATAACTATGGAAGTAGAAGCTGCAAAAATGATCGGTGCCGGTTTGGCCGTTATCGCTCTTGCTGGTGTTGGTGTTGGTATTGGTAACATCTTCTCTGCTCTGGTAACATCAATCGCTCGCAACCCAGCGGCACGTAGTGAAGTGTTTGGCATCGGTATTCTCGGCTTTGCGCTGACCGAAGCTATCGCACTTTTCGCACTGGTTGTTGCTCTGCTGCTTTTGTTCGCACTGTAAAAACAGCCGAACACTGCACATTCCATGACTTGTTCGCCGGTTGCCGTCGTCAATCGATGGCCCGGCTAACGGGCAAGGGGATACATATGAAACCTATGAAGACATGCCAACATGCAGGCCTATTGATTGCGGGCCTTGCCATGCCGATGAGCGCACAGGCCGCTGGTGCGGGCTTGCCTCAGCTGGACATCAGCACATGGCCATCACAGCTGTTTTGGTTGGTTGTGCTGTTCACAGCTGGCTATATCCTCATGGCAAAATTTGTAACGCCGCGTATCGGCAGCGTTCTGGAAGAACGCCGGGCCAAGCTTGATGAAGACCTTGGCAAAGCGCGTTCTGCCAGTGAAGACGCCGCGCGCATCCGGGCAGAATATGAAGCCGACCTTGACGCGGCCCGGTCTGCCGCTGCTGAAACAGCCAAACAAGCGGCGGCTGAGGCCACCAAGCAGGCTGAGGCAAGCGATGCAAAAATCGCCAAGAAGCTGGCTGAAAAAGTTGCAAAAGCCGAAGCCAAGCTTGCCACAGCACGAAGCGAAGCAATGGCCAATCTGAATAATGTTGCCGCCGAAGCCGCACTGGCAGCGGTGGCCCAGCTTGCCAATATACAGACAACTGCGGCACAAGCTGGCAAAACAGCAGATAAGCTGGCCACACAAATGGCCAAGCAGGAGGCAAACTAATGGAACATGGAATCGTTCTTGAATCGGTCTGGGTTGCCGTTGGTTTTGTTGTCTTTGTTGCTTTGGTATGGCGCAAAGTTGGCGCCGCGCTAGGCGGTATGCTTGATGAGAGATCTGCCAAAATTCGGTCTGATCTTGACGAAGCACAGGCACTTCGTGACGAGGCACTTGCTGAACTTAAAAACTACCAGCGTCTGCACCGTGAAGCTGCTGATGAAGCCAAAGCCATTGTCAAAGCGGCCGAAGCCACAGCCGAACGTATTCGTGAAACAGCCGAAAAGAAAGCTGTTGCCGCGGTAAAGCGCCGCGAACAGCAAGCTGATGCCAAGATCAAAGCGGCGGAAGCCAGCATGGTGGCTGAATTACGTGATCGCGCGGCCAGCCTAGCAATCGCGACTGCCACCGAAATCATCTCGTCAAAGCTTGATGACAAGACCAGTCTGGCCCTTGTTGATAAAGCGACGGCTGAAATCGAAAAGCTGAATTGATTGGTTTTGGCCATCCGGCCGGAACAAAGACCCGAATAGATATATGCCTATCAAACGCCGATTCGCTAGCGGGTCGGCGTTAAACTTATGACGGCGCGACCGCCAGACGGTACGACCAATTCAAATTCAACAACCGGCAATAACCGTTCAAGATCGGTGTCAAAGCCATTTTTATATCCAAAACTGTCATTAGAAACCACTTGATCATCGGCATCTAAAATGGCTGTCATCATCGGTACAACAGCGATATCTGGTTCGGCATTTTCAGCCAGATTGCGGGTCAGTTTTAAACCGGCGTTCACCGTCATCAAAACATCACCATTGGCCTCGGCTGTACATTGTGCGCGCACACCGTTTAGCCTGACATCAACAATTTGTCGGTGTTCGTCGGTTACAACAAATGCCCGCGCCCCCTCTGGCGGCGCACTAAGCGGCGGACAGAAAACCACGTCATCATTTGATGAACAAGAGCTAAGAAATACAAGACAGCCAAGCAACGCTGGTAAAGATAGATGTTTCATGGCGCGATGATAGCGGTTTTTTTGCAGAACAGCAATTGACCTCAACACCCGAAACAGGCAACAACAGACACTATGAAAAAAATGGTAAAACAACTGACATTGGCGGCACCGCGTGGGTTTTGTGCGGGCGTCGATCGCGCGGTAAGAATTGTCGAGGTTGCCCTCGAAAAATTTGGCAAACCTGTCTATGTCCGGCACGAAATTGTACATAATAAGACTGTTGTCGATGGATTGGCGGCACAAGGTGCCATTTTTGTTAAAGAGTTGGACGAGGTGCCGGAAGGCGCCCCTGTGGTGTTTTCGGCGCATGGCGTATCACGCGCGGTTGTTGCCGCCGCCGATGAACGCCGCATGATTGCCGTTGATGCCACCTGCCCGCTTGTCACCAAGGTGCATATCGAAGCCCGGCGCCATGCCGACAATAACCGTCACTTGCTGTTAATCGGCCATGCCGGCCACCCCGAAGTCGAAGGCACCATGGGACAGGTCAATGCCGACCAAGTGACCTTGATTGAAACAGTTGAAGATGCCCGCACGGTTCAACCACCAGAAGACAGCAATCTGGCATTTGCCACCCAGACAACATTATCGGTTGATGATACGGCTGAAATCATTTCGGTTTTGCAATTTCGCTTTCCAGACATCACCGGCCCACGGGGCGAGGATATTTGCTATGCCACCACCAACCGACAAAAAGCTGTCAAAGATATCGCCAGCAATGTTGATTTAATGCTTGTGATCGGCGCGTCAAATTCATCAAATTCTCAGCGGCTTGTCGAAGTGGCAAAACAGGCTGGCGCGGCCGATGCCATGCTGATTGCCGATACAGACGCCATTGTGTGGGAACGGGCCGACAAAGCGGGTCATATTGGCCTGTCCGCCGGGGCATCTGCACCAGAAAATTTGGTACAAGATGTCATTCAAGCGCTTACCGATCGCTATGATTTGACCGTCACCGAACATGGCCATATCCGCGAAACAGTGAATTTCAAGCTGCCATCGATTTTGACGCAATAATTTAGAGAGACCAATATGGCGGTTTACACCACAGTTGATGACACGGCGCTGAACAGATTTTTAGCAGCCTATGATATTGGTGAGGTTTTAAGCTTTGCCGGCATTGCTGAAGGTGTTGAAAATTCAAATTATTTACTGCGGACGACCAAGGCGCATTTCATCCTGACACTTTATGAAAAACGAGTAGATGCCGATGATCTGCCATTTTTCATTGAACTAATGACACATTTATCTGCCGCCGGTATGAATTGTCCGCTACCGGTGGCGGCGCGTGACGGCCAGATTTTGCATGAACTTGCCGGACGGCCTTGTGCGTTGTTTTCATTTCTTGATGGCACATTTTCACGCTTTCCAAACCGGGCCAAATGCCACGCGCTTGGTGTCAGTCTGGCAGAGCTTCATGTCAAAGCTCAAGGCGTATCCCGTCACCGTGCCAACGCCCTTGGCCCAGCGTCATGGACACCGCTTCTCCACAGCATTGGATCAGATGCCAATATTCTGGCCGAAGGCATGCATCAAACCATCACCACGCGCCTTGAACAGATTTTGTCTGACTGGCCAAGCGATCTGCCGCATGGGATCATTCATGCCGATTTGTTTCCAAATAATGTTCTTTTTGTTGGCGATAGATTAACCGGCCTTATTGATTTTTATTTCGCCTGCGAAGACATTTTGGCCTATGACATAGGGATCTGCCTGAATTCATGGTGTTTTGAGGCTGATGGCAGTTTTAATATGACAAAATCACGCGCCCTTATTCAGGGCTATGAGTCTGTACGACGTTTGTCTGATGCGGAAAAACAAGCCATCCCGGTATTGGCGGCTGGTTCGGCGATGCGGTTTTTCCTGACCCGTCTGTATGATTGGATTCATACGCCGAAAGACGCCCTTGTCAGCCCAAAAGACCCGATGGAATATTGGGCGATTTTGCGATTCCACCAGTCGGTTTCCGGCGTGTCAGCTTACGGCCTTGACCTGTCTTCCCCAGATGGAGAGATACGGTGACGGATCAAGACGATATTGTGACGATCCATACAGATGGGTCTTGCCTGTCAAACCCCGGCCCCGGCGGATGGGCGGCAATTTTGCGGTGGCGTGACAATGAACGGGAAATTGTCGGGCATGAACAAGACACCACCAACAACCGAATGGAACTAAAGGCAGCGATTATGGGGCTGAATGCAGTGACCCGCACCATGCCAATCGCCCTGCACACAGATAGCCGTTATGTGATGAACGGGGTGCAAGACTGGATGCCCCGCTGGAAAGCAAATGGTTGGAAAACAGCCAGCAAAAAGCCGGTTGCCAATCAGGATTTATGGCAGATGCTTGACGAGGCAGTCAGCCGGCACCACATCACATGGCACTGGGTAAAAGGCCATGCTGGCGATGAATTGAACGAACGCTGCGACCAATTGGCCCGCGGCGCCGCCGAATCAATCGCCTAGCAACAAACAGCTATCGGCCTACAGGCTTGCCAAAACATGCTCGGCGCTTGACACCTCAAAAGCGCCAGGCTCTTCCATAAAGATGGATTGCACAACACCATGATCAATCACCATGGCACAACGGGCAGCCCGGCGTCCCATAATTGGCCCCATATCGCGTGTAAGCCCCAGCGCATCGGACATTTCGGTATGGAAATCTGCAATCATATCAATAATGCCAACAGCGTCACCGGCCTCGGCCCAGGCCCGCATCACATGCG
Organism: Alphaproteobacteria bacterium; assembly: GCA_038151495.1. Taxonomy (GTDB): domain Bacteria; phylum Pseudomonadota; class Alphaproteobacteria; order Puniceispirillales; family Puniceispirillaceae; genus UBA3439. The sequence goes on along the minus strand of JAYOVO010000015.1, from coordinate 259 downwards.
CATCATTCACCGCCATACAGGCAATTTTATCAATCCCGGCGGCTTTGAATTTATCAGCAAGTTTGACAAAGCCGGGCAGATGCTTGGCTGAACAAGTCGGGGTGAATGCACCCGGCACGACAAAAAGCACGACACGGCTATCTTTGAAATAGTCAGATGTAGAAAATGTATCAATGCCATCATCCAGTTTCATCTGGAAATTAACTTGCGGGATTGTTTGGCCAACGGCAATTGTCTCAATAGGCTGTGTCATGACGCG
>JAYOVO010000014.1:0-20610 GCA_038151495.1 Alphaproteobacteria bacterium | reverse complement strand
ATTTTGAATTCATCACTGTCAATATCCAGATGGTTCACCATTACATGCTGGTCTTCCCTATGCTGGGCTGAAGACAGGTTGATTGTTGTGGGCGGGGCTGTTTTTTCGGGCGGGGCAGAGCCGAGGGATTCAAGTTCAGATACCAGCGATAGATCACCTGGTACTGGCTGGCCGCCTTCTGGTTCATCAACAACCGGCGCATCTGCCACCAAATCCGGTTTTTGAGCCGGCAAATCAACAACATCATTGAGTTGATATATCTCGTCTACAGCTGGTGCTGACCGCGCTGGAATGGTCACCGGCGCGGCAATGATTTGGGGGCGAATGGCATACAGACCATAGCCATTTTTTTTCGGTTTTTGCGTTGGCAATTTTTTGAGTCTGCCAGCTGACCACGCCAAAAATTCATCAACAAGCTGTGTTTTCAGCTGATGCGCTTCGGTCTCCCACAACCGATCATCGCGCGGGGTCATATCGACAAAGGCAAATTTTCCATTCACCCAGCTCGCGGCATAGGCGTCTTCGCGTTTGCCATTTACTTTACGATTTTTCAAAGAAATTTTTAGGCGGCCACTCACCGTCTGCGCCACATGTACAATTTCATTGGCGGCCACTTCCAACCCATCTTTGACCCCAGCGGCAACCGATACCGTCATCACAAAATGGCGCGGCGGCTTCCACCCAAAAAACCCGCTTGACCCAACCAGCCATTTGATCGCGATAGGCGTGCGGCCAGGCCTGTCTGTAACATCTATATTCAGCGTCAGCTTTTTTTGCTGGGCGGCAGGCAGAAGACGGTCAAGAAAAAAGCGAGCCGCCGTTACAATCAGCTCTACCTCACCATCTGTCACGCTTGAGCCGGTCACTTTGATCATCGCTACCTCATGCCTCAATGCCCAAATTATCTGCCGATGCTGTGGAAAAATACCATACTAAACCATAGTTTTCACTACATTAGTCATTTAACCAAAATTCAGCAGATCAGCGGCTTGACGGACAGCCCCGCACAACGCACTGTTGTGCTGTTTTGCGCACAGACCTGCTGTCAATAATCAAAACAAAACTGAAATTAATCGAACGAAATGAATGGATAAACATGATGGATAACGATCTTTTTGAAAAAGGCTTGGCAAAACGCAAAGCCACGCTGGGCGCCGAATATGTCGAAGCGTCATTGAATAATGCCGATGATTTTTCACGGCCATTTCAAGAAGCCATGACCGCTTGGTGCTGGGGCTTTGGTTGGGGTGACGAATCAATCGATGCAAAAACCAGATCGATGATGAATCTGACCATGATCGGCGCACTCGGAAAAATGACCGAATGGGAACTACATTGTCGTGGCGCGATTGGCAATGGCGTAACAAAAGAAGAACTGCGCGCCATTATCCATGTGATCGGCATTTATTGCGGTGTACCTCAAGCCCTTGAATGCATGCGCGCCGCCCGCAAGGTTTTGGACGAACAAAAATAAACCACCCACCACGGCCAGCAGCGCCCGGCAAAGGCCGCGGCGTTGCTTCCGCTCTGCCGAGGATGACCAAAACTGCTCAACCAAAAGGATAAAAACGCACCAAATTGATGATTTAGGAAGATAAAACCTAGACAAGTGACATGTTTTAGGCGATTTTATCGGACAGTTATTCGATGTATGGTGACGGTTCTATGTGTCACCCGCATTGGGGTGCTAAAGTTTGACGGCGTTATGCCGTTTAGGTTGTTAGAGTTTTGGGGGGCACAATCAATGCGCCATCTATTGAAATCACTTGTTGTGGGGGCCGTGGCTGTCAGCGCATCAAATGCGTTCGCCGGAGGCTTGCCTGAAAGCACAAGTGGCACGAACGGCACAAGCGCGTCTGCGTCGGCGTCAGCAACGACATCGGCAAATACTGGCAACGCCGCCAGCACCGCCGCAAATACATCCGCATCAACTTCATCGCAAAATAGTGGTTCAGGTTTTGTCGCGATTGAGGATGACCCACTGATCGTCGATGCATCAGCTATCATGGATGATGACGGCATGGGCAGTGTTCAGGTGCAATGGCAGATTTCTGCCGACGGCAATGCGTGGATGAATTTGACCGGTGCTGTCCAGCAATCTTTCACCCCGCGCGAGGTACATGTTGGCCAGCAATTGCGCGTGCAAATCTCATATGTAGACGGGCAAGGCAATCTTGAAACCTTGATCAGCCCGGCATCAACACCTGTGCAAAACGTAAATGACAAGCCAACTGGCGCGCCGCGCCTGACTGGCGAAGCACGCGAAGAAGGGGCGCTTGTTGTTGATACAAGCTTGATTGCGGACGAAGATGGTGTCGGCACCTATTCGGTGATCTGGCAACGTTCCAGCACAAAAACGGACTGGCAGGCCTATCCAAATGCGGTCGGTGAAGTTCTGCAACTGACACAAAGTCACGTTGGCTATTCCTACCGCGCTGTTGTGTCTTATACAGACAGGCACGGCACCAAAGAAATGCTGCTGACCAGCCCGTCCGAAACCGTCGCTAACGTTGACGATCCGGTCGAAGGCGAAGTCTTGTTGGCTGGCGAGGCCGCAGAGGGCAGCACATTGGTCGCCAACACCGCCCGGGTATCTGATGAAGATGGTATCGCTAGCCTAACAATTGGATGGGAATCATCAGAAGATGGGCGCAACTGGCGGGCCATCGAAACTTCTGGTGCCAGCCGTTTTGACCTAACCCAGAGCATGGTTGGCAAGCAGGTGCGCGCACGGGTCAGTGTGGTGGACAGTTTTGGCGTTGAAACCATTATTTTCAGTCAGGCCACAAATACTGTGAAAAACGTCAATAACGCGCCAGCAGGAACGATTTTTGTTCGCCGGGTTGGCAATTAATCACAACAATTGATCCAGTCATATTAGTTTAAAAAAGCCCCCGCAGCGGGGCTTTTTTTGTGGCGCTTTTTGTGGGTGACTTTTTTTCGAGACGGCGTGCCGAACTTAAAAAATTTCTATCATTTTTACTTTATTTTTGACTGCATCGATTTTTTTCTTTCCCTGAACGCCAAATCGATACACACTATATATCGTATGGATAGGACAAGTTTACATCAACTTATTGATATCCAGCGTTGCCAAACGCCTGAACTTGATGTCGCCTCCTTACATTTCTCTCACCATCGCTTCGTTAATGGAGTATCGCCATGCGCATGACAGATCGCGACGCAGGTCAACCCTGCCGAGTCATCCCTTTTGAACGACCTGCAAGACGAGAAGACCAATTAACAACCAGCAGTATTGCCGCGGTGATTGCTGTCACCGTTTTACATTATGAGGGCGAGTCACCCGAAACCCGGCTTCTTGAAATTATCGAATCGTCTGGCGAGGCGGAAGTATTGGATGTGATAGATGCGCTGGATCAGTTTGACGAGATTGGCCATGACCAGCCAATGGCCGACCATGCGGTGAACGATAACAGCCAAATGGTGCTTGTGTAGATCTAAACAGGTGGCTCAAAAAAATAGGCGTTGCGCTTTGAAATAACGCAACGCCCTCTATGTCAATCTGGCCAAATCATCATTAAGACGAAAATGCCATGGTCAATGCCGCGCCCGGATATTTTTAACAGGGATCAGCGCAACTGGAACTTATTTCACAGAGGTTACCGCGCGCCATGCCAACGGCATCAATCCAGCGGCAACAACCAGTTTCAGCGCGTCACCATATAAAAACGGCAACACACCCGCCGCGATGGCCTGACCAAACCCGATAAAGTTTGCCAGCCACAACGCGCCACACAGATAAATCACAAAATTGCCAATGACCATCGCCGCAATGGTTGAAACCACAGTGCGGCCCATGCCGCGTTCGGCAAGATATCCCATGGACACACCCGCCAGCAAAAATCCAAACAGATACCCGCCAGTTGGCCCCATCAATACAGCCGCCCCAGCGGCCCCACCGGCAAATACGGGCAAACCAAGTGCGCCCTCAAACAGATAGGCCGCCATTGTGATACCACCAAGACGCGGCCCATATGTCATGCCAATCAGCAAAACAACAAGTGTTTGTCCGGTAACCGGCACCGGATAAAGCGGAATTTTGAACTGTGCAGATACAGCCAGAAGCAGACTGCCAAAAACCACCAACGCAGCTTTTGTTACAGCACTTGTCGCCGCTGATGGCGTCATCAGGCTATCAAGCATGGCTTCGGCAAGTGTCGGCATACGCACCGCACGCGCCGCAGATAATTTTTGGTTCTTTATCATTATTTTACTCCGGATGGACGACCAACGAAACCTAACTATACAAAAGCCCTCCGGCGATGGCAACAAATGCTCGTCAGGATAAATTGGCCAAATAATGCGCCGCCTGCAACAAGGGCCGCAGACAATCTGCTGGCAGAATGACCATATAGCCATCGCCTGGCCCGGCCTTGAGTTTCACCTTTGTAGCGGTCACCCGATTGGAGGTGCCGCCTTGTTTGCCAATTTCCATGGTGAGGCCGTCAACAGGCCACGCCAGCCCCTGCGATTGGATAAAATTTTGTCGGCCCAATGGCCATAAAGAGAACCGCGTATCAACGGGCAGATGAAACTGGCAATCGCCGCGCACCCGCATCATCACATCATCTGGCCCCACCAGAATGATCGGCCGACTTTCGTCAAGTCTGGCCAAGGTATGAAGAACTGCTAGCATATGGTCATGACGCGCACCTAAAAATCCAAATCCAACAATTAGCGGTGCATGGATGAGATTTAGGCATTTTTCAAAATCAGTATCATCTTGCCCAGCTTGATGAATAAGCGCTATCGCTGGGTCAAGCTGATCGAGCGCGCCGACTGAGTCCATATCACCAATGACCGCGCGCGGATGAAGATGATTCGCCAATGCGGTATGTATACCGCCATCCGCCGCAAATACCGGCCATTCCGGCGCGCAATGGTCCAAACCAGCTAAATCTGTTGGTGCCGCGCCAATTAAAATAGCTGGTGTCGATAAGACAAAAGGCACAGGTGCGGCAGGTGGCATCAAACTCTGTCCAATTCTATCAAGGCTGCAAACAGCTGGGTTAGGCCCTATGATGACACCAACCAGAAACCACTGACAAGGCCTCTTGAACTTGCCAAGCGGCACGCTATATAGAGCTTCATCAGCCTGCATTTATTAGGGCTTGTGACTAAAGTTAGCCAGTGCTAAGTTTGTAATATGAAACACCAAAGCGCAACAACATTGGGCCGGCCCCCATTGCCGGAGAAATCAAGACATGCCTTGCATGGGCTTGCGCTTTTATTGCCAGCTTTGGTTGCCGGGCTGGCGATGGCAACAACAAATTCTGAACTTGGCGATATCATTTTTGCTTCGGTTGCTGATGCCTATATTCAGGTCAGCACCTTTGTGGCTGGCACATTTCTGATTTTCTATGGCATTGAAAAATTCTTGAAAATCGATGCCACCGCGGCGTTGCGACGCGATACCATTTGGCAAGTGCCGGTTGCGGCGGCGCTTGGGGCATTGCCTGGATGCGGCGGCGCGATCATTGTGGTGACCCAATATGTGACTGGACGGCTTAGTTTTGGCAGCGTTGTCGCGGTGTTAACAGCAACGATGGGTGACGCGGCCTTTTTGCTGATCGCACAAGAACCGCTGACCGGTCTGGCGATTATTGTTATGGGCTTTGTCGTTGGCACGCTTAGCGGTTGGATCATCAACGCCATACATGGGGGTGATTTTCTGCGCGGGGCGGTAAAAGCAGGCGATGCCCCAACTGATCGCAATGAAGATGCGAGCACCCCATGGATTGATCGTTTGTGGATGATGATCATGATGCCGGGGATTGTGCTGGCGGTTTTGGTGGCATTTCAGGTCGATGTGGACGCGCTGTTTGCCAGTCCGCTTTTTGACCGGCCTGCCACCTTTATTGGTGTGATTGGCGGGGTGCTGGCATTGACCATGCGGCTTGCGCCAAAATTTGGCGTCACCGGGGACAAAGCCTTTTCAGACAGCGGCACCATCATCCGCCGAACCATTGCCGATACCAATTTTGTCACCACGTGGGTGATTGGCGCCTATCTTGTGTTTGAATTATCCGTCTATATTTTTGGACTGGATCTCAAAAATCTGTTTACCGGTGTTGCGTTTTACACGCCGCTTATCGCTATTTTGATCGGGTTCCTGCCCGGATGCGGCCCACAGGTTCTGGTGACCACAATGTATTTGTCAGGGATCATCCCCCTATCGGCGCAAATCGGCAACGCAATTAGCAATGACGGGGACGCGCTGTTCCCGGCCATTGCCATTGCCCCGCGTGTTGCCATTGTGGCGACACTCTATTCTGCGGTGCCAGCCGTGTTGATTTCATATGGCTGGTTATTTCTGGTTGAGCGACCCTAGGCCAGATTTACTGTTCCCGAAACGCTGATTTCCATGATTTTTCAATGGGCGTGATGATGTAATTCATCACCGTTCGCTTATCGCCCAGAATATCGACAGTCAACGGCATGCCGGGAGTAATCTCCGGCTGAATACCAGATTTTGTCAACCGCACTTCAGGAATTTCAATGATGGTTTCATAATAGGGCATTTGGTTTTCCGGCTGGGTGGTGTTGGTGGCCACACGCTGGACAACCCCCATCAACACCCCATAGCGCGACGGGTCATAGGCCGAAACCGACAGCCTGGCTATTTGGCCCGGACGCACCGCCGCAACATGTTGCGGCAACACCTGCGCCCTTGCCAGCAACACTGATTCAGCTGGCACAATATCAACCAACACCGTGCCAGCCTGCACAACAGCGCCAATGGTTTTGACATGCACCGCCGATACGGTGCCGCTTAATGGCGCGCGAATTTCGGCATGCCGGACTTTGCCGCGCAATGCCTCTTGGCGCGAGAGATATTGCGCCGCCTTGGTTTTTGCTTCGACCAGCTGTGCGGCGGCTTCGGCTTTGAAATTATCGGTCAGCGACTCCTTCTCACGTTGTTTGCCTTGCAAATCAGATTTGCGGGCTTCGGCCTTGCTGAGGCCAAGCCGGTGGATTGACTGACAGACCCGGGCATTGGCCTCGGCCACTTCTGGATGCTGCAACAATGACCGGGTTACCTCTGGGGTCAACGCCATTAGGTCGGTATCGGCGCCAGCTGGCCCATGCGGAACCAAGCCAGATACCAAACATATTCCGACCAAACCCAAAATTGGCTTGCCAATCAAACGTGATAAAAAATAAAAGGATCGAGGGGAATTTCCTGTCCGCGAAACTGGGCGGAACGCCCGTGGTAAAACACACATATTTTTTCCTTACTTCAACGCTGTTTACGGCTAAGAACTGAGGCAAGGATAGGCAGGCGATCCCTAATTTTTCGTAAATGGTTTCTGTTTAAATTCGATTTTTACGGTTTTTTAGGGCAGTTTTTTCTTCAATTAATTAATAATTTACTAATTTCTAATTAAATTAAGACAAAAGTAATAAAGACAGAGGTCGGGCACATATTTTTGGCTGATCCAGATCTATGTCTCATCACACCATTTGGACAAGTTGGCGGGTGCGAACTGGCTAATTTGTGTCGATTTGCTGATTCGCCATGGCGATCAGTACTGGCGGTGAAAGGCTTGCCGAATGCACCGACACTGCGTAGGCTGGCGGGTCTTTATTTTCATCATGCAGCTTGGGTGGCTGATGTTTCATATTATTCTGTTCGCACCGCAAATCCCACCAAATACCGGTAACATCATCCGGCTGTCGGCAAATACCGGGGCCCAGCTTCATCTGATCGAACCGCTTGGCTTTCGCCTTGACGAAAAATCATGCCGCCGCGCCGGGTTGGATTATCATGCCTTGGCCGATGTGCATCTGCACAAAAATCTTGATGATTGCATCGAAACCCTCGGTTCAGCGCGGCTCTTTGCCATCACCAGCCATGGCACAAAATCACTGTTTGACCAGAAATTTATGACTGGTGATGCGTTTTTGTTTGGATCGGAAACAGCCGGATTGCCTGAAACCATCCATGCCCGTTTTACCGCCGAACAGAAATTGCGCCTGCCGATGATCGCGGGCAACCGGTCGCTGAATCTGGCAAATGCGGCGTCCATTGTTGTATATGAAGCGTGGCGACAAACCGGATTTGCCACTGGCTGAAAGGACATAAATTTTGGTTGATGATCACAAGATGACCGCATTGGAACTGGCCCCACCAGCCGCTGGTGCCATGCAAAAGCTAGCAGATGACCTTTACTGGATCCGCTTTACCCTGCCATTTCGACTGAACCATATTAACCTATTTGCCTTTGATACCGACGATGGCTGGCTAGTGTTGGATTGCGGCATTAAAGGCGCCGAAACCGCTGACCAATGGCAAGCATTGCTGGAAGGGCCGCTGGCTGGCCGGCCTGTATGCGGCATTATCGTGTCGCATTATCATGCCGATCATGTTGGCTATGCTGGGGCGCTTGCCGCCCGCACCGGTGCGCCTGTTTATATGGGGGCGGTTGAACATGAACAGGCACAATGGGGGTTGGGGCAAACCGATGACGAATATGCGGCCATGATGACAGCGGCTTATCAGCGTTTTGGTCTTGCCGAATCCCATATCGCCGCGGCCCGTGACACTGGCAATTATTACCGGTTTCTTGTTGGTGATTTACCTGATGTCACAATTGTTACCGAAAAAGATCAATTTATCACCAAAGCCGGGTGCTGGCAGATCAGGTTTGATGCTGGCCATTCGCCCGGTCATATGAGCCTGACCGACAGCGCCCGCAAACTTCATATCTGTGTTGATTTTCTATTGCCGCGAATCTCGCCGAATATTTCAGCCCGATTACGCGATTTGGATGATGATATGCTGGCAGATTATCTTCAGTATCTTGACAGTATGATGGATTGTCCGGCGGATTGGCTGATCATTCCCGGGCATGACTGGCCATATTTTGGCGGCGGTGTCAGGGCCGCGCAACTAGCCGCCCATCATGCGGCCCGTCTTGACCAGCTTTTTGGGATGATTGGTGACAAACCTGTCAGCACAAATGACGCCATGCTGGCGCTGTTTCCGTTCGATATGACCGGGCATGAGATATTTTTCGCCAGTTGCGAAGCCCGGGCGCATTTAAACCATCTTGTCACGACCGGCCATCTGCAACATGCCGATAGAAAAAATGGTGTCGATCTATTCGCAAAATGCTGAAAGCGGCGCTGATTGACTTGACCAGCGGATCGGGGCAGAAAGACAACAATATGACAAAAGCAAAAAGGTGGCGATCATGAGCGGCGACTATAAATTCGACACATTAAGCCTGCATGCCGGACATGTGCCAGATGAACGGCATGGGTCACGCGCGGTGCCAATCCATCAAACCACGTCCTATGTGTTCAAAGATACCGAACATGCCGCCGCACTGTATAATATGGAACAGGGCGGGCATCTGTACACACGCATTTCAAACCCGACTGTTGCCGTTCTGGAACAGCGCATTGCCGCGCTTGAAGGCGGTGTCGCGGCGACCGCCACCGCATCTGGCATGGCCGCACTTGCCGTTGCCATTATGACCATCTGTTCACAAGGCGATCATATTGTCGCGTCATCACGCATGTATGGGGCGAATATCAATCTTCTGGAAAATACATTGCCGCGATTTGGCATCACCACCAGCTTTGTCGATCCAACAAATGTTGCCGCCATCGAAGCCGCCATCCAGCCAAACACAAAAATCGTCTTTGGCGAGGTGATTGGCAACCCCGGGCTTGATATTATGGATGTCGAGGCGGTGGCAAAGGTAACGGCCAAAGCTGGCATACCGTTGATGCTTGATTGCACATTTAACACCCCATGGCTGTTAAAGCCATTTACGCTTGGGGCGAATATTATCATTCATTCATTGACCAAATGGATTGGTGGACACGGCATTGCCATTGCCGGTGCGGTTGTCGATGGGGGTAATTTCGACTGGGGCCAGAATGATAAATTCCCGTCAATTGCTGGCCCGCATTACGCCATGGATGGGATTAATTTCTATGAAGAATTTGGCCCCGCCGCATTCACCGCAAAATTTCGGGCTGAGGGCATGTATAATTTCGGGCCAAGCCTATCGCCAACCAATGCCTTTCATATTTTACAAGGCATGGAAACCCTGCCGCTGCGGATGCAACGGCATATGGACAACACTGAAAAGATGCTGGCATTTTTGTCAGAAAGTGACGCTGTCGCATGGGTGCGCCATCCGTTGCGTGATGACCACCCCGGCCATGAAATTGCCAAACGCATGATGCCACGCGGGGCTGGTTCGATTATCGTTTTCGGATTAAAAGGCGGGCGTGAAGCTGGTCGTGCCTTTATTGAATCGGTTGAACTTGCATCGCATCTTGCCAATGTTGGTGATGCCAAAACGCTGGTGATTCATCCGGCCAGCACAACACATTCACATATTTCAGCAGAGGCCATGATCGAGGGCGGGTTATCCGACGACATGATCAGATTGTCAGTGGGGCTGGAAGATTTTGATGATCTGCGCGCTGATTTTGAAACCGGCTTTCGGGCGGCGGCAAAAATCGCCAAAGGCTGAAACAAGCCGATACAAGCCGAAAAGAGACGATAAAAGGGCAATCACATGAAACACCAGCTTAACGGTATTGATATTCATATCGCAACAGGCGGACGCAGTTTTGATGCCGCTGGCGAGGTGATCATCATGCTTCATGGCAGTGGGCAAAACCATCTGACATGGGTTTTACAAAGCCGCTATTTTGCCTATCGCGGCTATGGGATTTTGGCCCCAGATTTTCCCGGCCATGGATTGTCGGGGGGCAGCCCGCTGGAATCAATTGAAGATATGGCGGCATGGGTGATCGCATTGATGGATAGCCTTGATGTCAAGAGCGCCATATTGGTTGGCCATTCACAAGGATGCCTGGTGGCGATAGAGGCCGCCGCCGCCTATCCCGACAGGGTCAAACGTGTGGCTTTGATCGCTGGGGCGATGGCTATTCCTGTTAATCAACAGCTTCTTGATATGTCGGACAAAGCCCTCGCCAAAGCCATTAATGTGATGACAAGTTGGGGCCATGGGCCGATGGCGCATATGCATGACAATACCCAGCCTGGCCATTCTTTTATTGGCTATGGCCAGCGGCTTATGTCGCTGAATGATCATGATGCGTTGCGGGCTGATTTGAACGCTTGCAATGGCTATAAAAACGGGCCAGCAGCGGCAAAATCCCTGACCCAGCCTGCGTTATGTATTTTGGCTGAAAATGACCGGATGACACCTGTGAAATTTGGCCGTGAAATGGCAACAACACTGAACCATGCCGAAATGACAATTATTGCTGGTGCGGGCCATATGTTGCCTGCTGAATACCCAGCCGAAGTCAACGCGGCTTTGCGTTCCTTTTTTCAACCATCCTGATAACAGAGCGGTTTTATGACTCAACTCCCTTTTAAATCAATCGCGGTCATTGGCGCTGGCACAATGGGAAGCGGCATCGCCGCCCAAATTGCCAATGCCGGGCATCACGTTTTGTTGCTTGACCTTGGTGCAAAAGACAGCACAAGCAAAGCCCCGGCGGCGGCGGCTTTGGATCGGTTATTGGCCTCTGACCCACCGCAATTGATGCATAAAAGCTATGTTGATCGCATCACCCCGGGCATTATTGATGAAGATTTTGACAAGCTTGCCGGTTGCGACTGGATCATTGAGGCTGTGGTTGAACGTCTCGACATAAAAAAAGCGCTATATCAGCGATTGCATAACACCATCAGCGCTGATTGCATCGTCAGTTCAAACACCTCAACCATACCAATCCGCTTGCTTGTCGAGGATATGCCGACAGAGTTTCGGCAAAAATTTGCGATCACCCATTATTTCAATCCCGTGCGCTATATGCGCCTTTTGGAATTGGTGCGCGGCACAGATACGCGTGATGACGTCATTGACCGGCTTGCCGATTTTAACGATCGCGTTCTTGGCAAGGGTGTGGTGCGCTGTGCGGATACGCCAGGGTTTTTAGGCAACCGCGTGGGTGTCTTTGCGCTTCAGGTCGGCATTGATGAAGCCATCCGGTGCGGCCTGTCAATCGAAGATGCCGATGCCCTAATGGGGCGGCCAATGGGCATTCCAAAAACCGGTGTATTTGGCCTTTATGATCTGATCGGCATTGATTTGATGGCTGATGTGGTGACCTCGCTTGGCCTAATTTTGCCGGATGGTGACGCATTCCATGCTGTTGGCGGTGACAACCCGATGATTGCTGAAATGATTGTCACCGGCTTTACCGGCGATAAAGGCAAAGGCGGGTTTTATATGACCGATGCAAACGGGGTGCGCATGGCCCGCCAACTTGCCGGGCATACCGGCGATGGCGTGCCACCTTATGGCGTTGCCAGCAAAACCTTGCCAAAATCGGCCATTGCCGCGGCCGAGGCCACCGCCCGTCAAGACGAACCTTTATTGCCAATTATTGATGGCCGCGATCCACAGGCACAATTTTGTCGGCGGGTTTTAGCACGGGTGCTGCATTATGCGGCGGGGCTGATCCCCGATGTCACGACAAACCCGCAAGATATTGATGATGCGATGAAGCTTGGCTTTAACTGGCAACGTGGCCCGTTTGAAATGATTGATGCCATTGGCAGTGAACGTTTTGCCGCACTTTGCGACGAATGCGGCCTGTCGGTGCCAGATATTCTTGCCGATGGCAGCCCGACCTATAGTGTCAGCCAACGCCAACTGCTTGTACGCCACGCTGGTGGGGCGCGTCATCCGGTCAATCTGCCAGACGGCGTCATGCGCTTTTCTTTGACCCGCCGGACATTAACACCTGTGTTAACCAATGATGCTGCTAGCCTATTTGCGCTAGAGGGAGATTTGCGCCTCATTGAATTTCATTCCAAAGCCAATGCGTTGACAGATGAATCGATGCAGATCGTTGCCGCCGCCGCCAAAGACCATGGCGCTGGCATAATCGTGCATAATGACGCCCAGCATTTTTCTGCCGGGGTTGATCTAAACGCGTTTCGGGCGATGATTGAGGCGCAAGATTGGGACGGCATTGACGGCTTTTTATGGCGGTTTCAAATGGCCGTAAAAGCGTTGAAATATGCCCCAGTGCCAGTTGTTGGCGCCCCATCAGGACTCGGGGTGGGCGGCGGCTTTGAAGTGTTGGCACATTGCGATAAACTGGTGGTTCACAGCAATTCGGTTCTGGGGCTTGTTGAATCAGCTGTTGGCGTTGTACCAAGTGGCGGCGGCGTGAAAGAAAGCTATCTACGTTGGCATCAACAAACCGGATCATGGGATGAGGCGGCGTGGAAATGCTGGATGAATATCGGGTATGCGGCAACTGGTTCATCACCTGAACTATCGGCAAGACTGCAATATTTCCGGCCTGATCAAGATGAAACAATCATGAACCGCGACCGGTTGTTGCCTCGGGCAATCGCGCTTGTTGGTGAATTGGCAGCCAATTACCAGCCGCCACAGCCACCAAAAGCACAATTGGCGACGGCGTCACTGGCGGACAAAATGGCTGATTTTATGCAAGCTGGCGTTGATAAAGGTGATTTCATGCCGCATGACAAAACCACCGCCATGGCGATTGCCAGCATTATGGTGCAATCTGCTGGTGACGCGGCTGATGTGGATGAAGATACGCTGTATGCACGCGAACGGGCGGCGTTTATCAGCTTGGCAAAAACCGCACCGACGTACCAGCGGATCAGCAGCATGCTGGATGATGGGGCGCCGGTTCGCAATTAGCCAACGTGGCGGTCACCCGGCTTATCCATCAAGCAAAATATTGAACCGGCGGCGCAAATCTGCATCAATCTCGGCAGATAAATGCGTTGGGTGGAAATGATCCAAAATTTCTTGTTTGCGCTTGATGGCTGTTTCAATCAGATTTGGTTTGCCAAGTTCTTCCCATTCTTTCGGGCTGGAGCGATCGCCAATCACCGGGTAGATATATTCGGTCTGCATCAAAGATATTGTTTGGTCATGCCCCAGATAATGACCTGGCCCACCCATGCACACATCTTTCATCACCTGAATATCAAGCGTTGTGTCATTGACTTCGATCCCGCGGACACAACGCATACATTGGCCCAACATATCATTGTCAATAATCAGGCTTTCAAGGCAAAAGCCAAGAAGTGAGGCATGCATACCAGCCGCTTCATACACCATGTTCAAACCGGACAGGCCAGCCATCACCAATGTACTTCCCTTTTCATATCCAGATTGCGCATCCGGCATTTTTGAATCTGCCATGCCGGCCGCGGCGCCGCCCGGCAAATCATAATATTGCAGCATTTGCGAACATGCGGCGGTTAACAGCCCCTGTTCCCCAGAACCACCTGACATCGCCCCAGTCCGCAAATCCGATACAAATGGCCAAGTGCCGCAAATACATGGATGCCCCGGCTTCATTGCATTGACATAGATCAGACCCGCAATCACCTCGGCCAAGGCCTGCGCCACGGCCCCGGCAATACTGGCAGGCGCGGTAGCGCCAGCCTGACCAGCCGATAACAGCAATACCGGCATGCCAGCATGAACCGCCGCTTCCATCACCAAACATGATTCAGTGGCAAACCGTAAAGGCGGCACAACAAAACAGTTGCTGTTTGAAACAAATGGTCGTGCCCGCCATTTATCCTCGCCGCCAGCAATGCTGTGCAACAATTCAATAGACGGGGCCATATGATGGGCCTCGGTAAAGCTGACCCCAACATGTTTGGTTGTCCCCTTCACCGACGCATAAATGGTATTGAGGTCAAGGTCGCATGGGTCAGTGATGTCGCGTGCCACCATCGGGCGCTGAAAGAAATGGATATGATCCATTTTTTCGACAATGCGCGCGGCGTCATAAATATCAGCCAGATAGGATTCGCGATAGTTATTGCCAATCACATCAACCACATGAACCGCGGCCCCAGCTGTGCCATAATGCACGCGCGACCCCGACAACAACATGTCATGTTTTGGGTCTTGGCCATAAAGGGTGATATGCCGCGCACAATTTGCTAGCGTATCTTCGACCAGACTGCGTGGAAAACGAAGCCGCCCATCTTCACCTAAAATCGCGCCGACCGCGGTCATGTAATCAATGCCTGACTGCGGGGCCTGACTGAGGCCAATCTCGTCAAGAATTTGAAACACTGTATCATTGACCGCCGCCATCGCGGCGTCATCTAATGGCCTGAATTGGCCACCTGACAAACCGGGGCGCACCGGTCGCAGATCATCAGCCAACGGCGCTGCCCGCAGGGTGCGACGGGCCTCGCGACCACCACTACGGCGGCTTGATCGCGGAAATAAACGTTCAATGGTCATCACGCGGCTATCCTCTTCTACAATCGCACCTGAAGCGATTTTGGGTCATACATTGGGCTAAAGCTGACATCGGCATCAACCAACCGACCGGCTACATCAATCTGGTAGCTTGATTGCAATTGTTGTTGTGCGGTTTCGCCAGTCATTTTGCATTTCACATAGCCAAGACCAATCGCGGCACCAAGATGATGCCCATAATTTCCGCTGGTCAAATAGCCGATTAATTCACCATCACGCAAAATGGCTTCATTGTGATAAAGCAATGGTTCAGGGTCTTTTAGGCGGAATTGCATCAAGCGTTGTGACAACCCATCATTGCGTTTGGCCCGGACGGCATCAGCGCCAATCATGCCGCCAAAACGCCCGGCTGGTTTATCTTCCTTGACGGCAAATCCCAAACCAGCCTCAAGTACATGATCCTCATTTGAAATATCATGGCCAAAGTGACGAAAGGCTTTTTCAATCCGGCAACTATCCAACGCATGTAACCCACATAACGCCAGACCGTGGTCTTTGCGCCGCGCCATCAATGTTTCAAAAACATGCGCCGACATATCCGCCGGAATATAGAGTTCCCAGCCTAATTCCCCGACATAAGTGACCCGGTGCGCCCGTCCCACAGCGTGACCAATTTCAATTGGCTGCATTGTGCCAAAAGCAAAATCGTCATTTGCCAGACTTTGCGGGATTAATGGTTGCAGAAATTGTCGGGCATGCGGCCCCATCACCACCAGCACCGATTCAGATCCGGTCATATCAATGGCATGGGCGTGGGCATCATCCGGTATATGCGATGTGATCCAATGCAGATCACGCCGGATCGTCGCCGCTGGCGTCACCACAAGAAATTCATCATCAGCAAGCCGGGTAATGGTGACGTCAGCCTCGATATGGCCAGCCTCATTAAGGAATTGCGTATAGACAATTTTACCAACCGGCACCGCCACATCATTTGCCGCGATGCGTTGTAAAACAGCTTCGGCGTCACGCCCGACAAGTTTGATTTTGCCAAAGCTGGACATATCAAAAAGCCCAACCGACTGACGCACAGCTAGATGTTCGGCGGCGCTATAATCGAACCAATTCTGGCGTTTCCAGCTATATTCATAGGCCGCTGTCTTGCCAGCGTGAACCGCCTCTTCTGGCAGAAACCAGTTCGCCCGTTCCCAACCAGCCACCTCGCCAAAACATGCCCCCTGATCCGCCAGATAATGATGTATCGGTGACCGGCGCACACCCCGCGCCGAAGCAAATTGCCGATACGGAAAATGATCGGCATATAAAAGGCCTAATGTTTCTGAAACACGGGCCTGCAAATAGCTACGATTGGCCTGAAATGGTTGCATCCGGCGAATGTCAACATCCCATAAATCAATCGGCGCATTGCCGGTTTCCATCCATTCAGCCAGTACCATACCCGCACCACCAGCCGATTGAATGCCCACCGAATTAAACCCAGCCGCCACAAAAAAGTTTTTAAGTTCAGGTGCCTCTCCCAGAATATAACGATCATCTGGTGTAAAACTTTCTGGCCCATTGAAAAAGGTTTGAATACCAGCTGTCGCCAGCATCGGAAACCGTTCGACAGCACGTGCCAAGATGGGTTCAAAATGATCAAAATCTTCGGGCAAGGAATCAAATTCAAAATCTTCAGGAATGCCATTCATGCCCCATGGTTTTGAATTTGGTTCAAACGCGCCAAGAAGAATTTTTCCGGCATCCTCTTTGTAATAGGCACATTCGTCAGGCACCCGCAAAACCGGCAAATTGGCTGTTAGATCGGGCATGGCTTCGGTGACAATATAAAAATGCTCGCAGGCATGTAGCGGCACCGCCACACCTGCCATATGGCCAATATCACGCGCCCACATACCGCCCGCATTTACCACATAGTCGGCGGTAATATTTCCAGCGTCGGTGGTCACACCGGTGACGCGGCCAGCGTCTTTAGTAATGCCGGTGACCTTTATACCCTGATGGATGGTCACGCCATAATTACGGGCACCTTTTGCCAGTGCCTGCGTGATATTCACCGGGTCAGCCTGACCATCTTTTGGCAACCACACCCCACCAACCGCATCATCAACCGATAAACCGGGATAGCGTGACGCGATATCAGATGGAGAAATTTCATCAATTTCAACACCAAACGCCCGGGCCATTGCCGCTGAACGGCGCAGTTCTTCCATACGTTCATCTGTCAGCGCGACCGTGATAGACCCATTGCGCTTAAAGCCGGTGGCAACACCTGTTTCTGCCTCAAGACCAAAATAGAGTTCTTGTGAATATTTTGCCAATCGCGTCATATTTTGTGTTGCACGTAATTGCGCGATAAGACCAGCGGCATGCCATGTTGTGCCGCATGTTAACTGTTTGCGTTCCAGCAACACAACATCGCGCCAGCCTAGTTTGCCAAGATGATACGCGATCGAGCAGCCAACAACGCCGCCCCCAATAATGACCGCACGAGCATGCGACGGGACTGTCATGTTATTACCCTCTTAGCTTTTCATTGTTTGGATCATAAAGCGCATGTGCTGGCACCAAATGCGCCGCACGTGGGCGGCCTAGAACCGTCACGGTGATTTGGCTTGCAGATGCCAGCTTGTCTGTATCAACCACCGCCATGGCGATTGACTTATTCACCCGATGACCATAGCCAGACGATACCACCAGCCCGGAATCAACCCCATCACATTGTACAACGCTGAGATACACCGCCTCGCCAAATGGATCAGTATTGCCGTCGACAGGATCATCCAGCGTCAACATCACAAATTGGCGTTGTGACCCGGCCTGATGTTCTGCTTGCAGGGCCGCGCGCCCAACAAAATCATCTTTGTCAAATTTGACCCAACGGCCAAGACCGCTTTCCAGCATTGTATAATCCGACGTCAGATCCGATTTCCAAGATCGATAGCCTTTTTCCAGCCGCATTGAGTCAAGTGCCAGCATGCCAAAATGACCAAGCTGGTGCGGCGCACCAGCCGCCATGATTGCATCATAAACAGCAACAACATCCGCCATGTCGCAATGAATTTCCCATCCAGCCTCGCCGGCAAAGGACACACGGATTGCGGCGACCCCGCACCCGGCAATTTGACAGGATTGGTGCGACAGCCACGGGAAATCTGCCTGCGCAGTGCTGATCCCGGATGCCGCGGCGATGATCGCTGGTGATTTAGGCCCGGTAACAAGCAAGGTGGCGTAATCGCGGGTGGTATCAGTCAAGGTGATGTGGCCAGTGTCAGGCAAAGATCGATTCAGCAAGTCACGATCATGCCAATACGCACCCGCCCCAGTGATCAGTAAAAATTCATCTTCAGCCAGCCGTGTTGCCGACATCTCGGTCAGCACCTTGCCTTTTGCCGAAGCAAAATACACCAGTCCAATACGTCCCACCCGTGGCAAATTGCCGGTGACCAATGACGCCAACCAGTCAGTAGCGCCATCCCCTTTCAGATGGAACCGTGAAAATCCGGTTAGCTCCAAAATGCCAGCATGCGCGGCTACATGTCGGCATTCTTCACCTACAGTGTCAAACCAATGCTGGCGGTCATAACTGTCAGCGGGGCGCCGGTCGGCATGATTTTTAGGGAACCAATCTGCCCGTTCCCAGCCGCCATAGCTGCCAAATTCAGCACCAGCCGCCGCCAACCGATCATAAAGCGGTGATAATTTGGCTTTACGCCCAGCTGGCCACTGGATTTGCGGAAAATGCATCGCATATTCATGGCTATATGTTTCAATCGCCTTGGCGGTGGTATAGGCCTGATCCACATGGTCGGTAAAGCGCCGTGGGTCAACCGCCCAGCTATCGCTTTCTGTTTCACCTTCGACGATCATTTCAGCCAGCAATCTGCCAGCACCGCCAGCCTGCACAATGCCAAAGGTAAAGACACAAGCCTCAAACGCATTTGGCACACCCGGCATTGGCCCGATCAGTGGCAACCCATCTGGCGCATAAGGAATAGGCCCATTTACCACCCGGGTGATGCCAGCCGTTCCCAAAAGTGGTACCCGTGCACAGGCATCTTCGATATACCATTCAAGCCGTTCCAGATCGTCATTATAAAGCTGGAACGAAAAATCATCAGGCATAGGGTCACTGGCATCGACCCAATGGGCCCGGCAATTTTTCTCATAGGGGCCAAGCAATAGCCCATCTTTTTCCTGCCGCAAATAATAGGAACTATCCGGATCGCGCAACAGCGGCAGCTTTGTGTCACGCGCTGTTAATTCGGCGATTGGTTCAGTGATCAGATATTGATGCGCCAAAGACACGCATGGCACATCACGCCCAAACATCCGGCCCAGCTCTGCCGCACGATAGCCAGCCGCATTCACCACATATTCAGCCCTAATTGTGCCATTTGGCGTGGTGATCACCCATTCATCTTGAACATGCTTGACAGCGGTCACTGGGCAAAAACGCACAATTTTCGCGCCAAGGTCGCGCGCGCCTTTGGCCAGCGCTTGGGTCAATTGCGCTGGGTCAATATCGCCATCAAGCGGGTCCCACTGCCCACCGTAAAGGTCATGCGTTTCTAGAAATGGGTAAATATCCTGCATCTCACGGTTGGACATTTCTTGAAATTCAACACCCATTTGACGCCCCATTGCCTCGACATGGCGAAATTCTTCCATCCGCTGGCGGCTATGTGCCAGCCGGATAGCACCCGTGACATGATAATTCATTGGATAGTCCACCAATGCACCTAGCTCACGATACAGCTTGGTCGAATAGGACTGAATTTTCATCATGGTCCAAGACCCGACAAAATTCGGACAATTGCCCGCGGCATGCCATGTCGACCCGGATGTCAGCTCATTTTTTTCAAGAAGCACGCAATCGGCCCATCCCATGCTGGCCAGATGATACAGAACTGAACATCCAACAGCACCGCCACCAATCACCACTACACGGGCAGTTGATGGCAAGGCAGAGGTGGGCTGGCGCGCAGTGTCATTGGGTTCAAGGGCAGTTTGTGTCATCGCATCGCTTTCATTCATTTTATATCAATTCCAATTTTTATAATTTAGTACACAGGGGGGGCGATCACCCACACAACCACAGCATCAACATCACCTTCATTCACCCATGTAATTGTCTCGCCAGAAAACCGAAAACTATCCCCCGGGTTCAGATCAAATCGCTGGCCATCAATAAACAAAGAAAATTGGCCGGAAATGACATAACCAGCTTCTTCAGTCGGGCGGACAAATGGCTTTGGGCATTTTGCCCCCGGCGCAAAGACCGAATGAATAATCTCAAAAGCACCGCCAAGATCAGGTGATAATAAAATTTCCCGCAACCCTTTAGAGG
>JAYOVO010000013.1:0-20838 GCA_038151495.1 Alphaproteobacteria bacterium | reverse complement strand
TAGCCGTGATGTGCGGTGCTTTAATTGGCGCTGGCCTGGGATTCTTGTGGTTTAACGCCCCACCAGCCCGCGTATTTATGGGCGATACAGGGTCGCTGGCATTGGGCGGCGGTTTGGGCGCCATTTCGGTTGCAACACGCCATGAACTGGTACTGGCGATTACTGGCGGGCTATTTGTTGTCGAGACCGTTTCGGTGATTTTGCAAGTCGCCTCATTCAAGCTGACAGGCAAGCGGATTTTTCTGATGGCGCCGCTTCATCATCATTTTGAGAAAAAAGGCTGGGCCGAACCAACGATTGTGATCCGCTTCTGGATCATTTCGGTGGTGCTTGCCGTGGCTGGCCTATCGTCATTGAAACTGCGCTAGGAAAGGCAATTTTATGTTGGTTCCACACATCATGTCAGGTCAAACAGTCGGGGTTCTCGGCCTTGGCAGTTCCGGCATGGCGGCGGCGGCGTCACTAGATGCCGCTGGTGTGACCATATTTGCACATGATGACAACAAGCCGGATACCCCCCTTGCAAACGGCACCGTCATGGCGTGGCAGGACTGGCCATGGCAAGATTTGGACGCGCTGGTGATCAGCCCCGGAATCCCGCATCTGCACCCTGCCCCGCACCCGGCGGCCGCCCGTGCCGCCGCGGCAAATATCGAAATCCTGAGCGAGGTTGAAATCGCCTTGCGCGCGGTGCCACAAGCCCCCATCGTGGTGATTACTGGCACCAACGGAAAATCGACAACAACCGCGCTTGTTGGCCACTGTTTGCAAGAAGCTGGAAAGGCTGTGGCGGTTGGCGGCAATATTGGCCGGGCGGCCTGTTCGCTTGACGATCCCGGGCCTGATGGTGTCATTGTTCTTGAACTTTCATCCTATCAATTGGAAACAACGCCGGCGCTGTCACCAACCATCGCCGTGGTATTGAACATCACCCCTGACCATCTTGACCGGCATGCTGGTATGGCCGGTTATGTGGCCGCAAAGACCCGTGCCATAACCGCACTGCGCGCTGATGGCACGGCTATTCTTGGGCAGTCAGATGACCATGTAAAACAGCTTGCCAATGCGTGCAAAGATCGGGGGATCAGAACATTGCTGGCAATGCCAGACCAGGCCCCGGCTGGCCACAAACATTGTCTGGCACTGCGCGGTGATCATAATGCCGAAAATGCGGCAGCGGCCGGGTTGGTACTGCATTGTCTTGGGCTTGATAGGGATCAAATTGATCACGCCATGGCCAGCTTTGCCGGGTTGCCGCACCGTCTGCAAACCGTTGCGACAATGGGCCCGATCAGCTTTGTAAATGATTCAAAAGCCACCAATGGCACCGCCGCAGCCAAAGCAATCGCCGCGTTTTCACATATTTATTGGATAGCTGGCGGCCTGGCCAAAGAAGATGGGCTTGACGCGGTGATGCCGCATATTGGCAATGTTGAAAAAGCCTATCTGATTGGCAATTCAGCTGCCGCCTTTGCCAAAACGTTGCAGGGCCAGTGCCACGCAGACATTTATTACAATCTTCATGACGCCACGCATGCGGCATTTGATGATGCCAAAGACAATGGTAATGGCGGCACAATCTTGCTGGCACCAGCGGCGGCTTCATTTGATCAATTCGATAATTTCGGCGCGCGCGGCGATGCATTTTGCCAGCTTGCCAAACAGCTTTGCAGCCAAAAAGGAGAGGCCGATGCTTGACCGCACAGATCGATCGCTTGTTGGTGTTTGGTGGTGGACTGTCGATAAATGGCTGTTGGCAAGCGCCATGATGCTGATCGTTATTGGCACACTTTTGGTGATGGCCGCCGGGCCAGCCGTGGCCAATTTGATCCAGCTTTCATCACAACATTTTATCATTCGGCAGTTGATTTATCTGGTG
Source organism: Alphaproteobacteria bacterium (assembly GCA_038151495.1). Lineage (GTDB taxonomy): Bacteria > Pseudomonadota > Alphaproteobacteria > Puniceispirillales > Puniceispirillaceae > UBA3439. Next base: position 18,959 of record JAYOVO010000013.1, on the reverse strand, counting down.
CCAACGCTGGGTCTGATGATTGCCGTATCGATGCTGGAACCGCGCACCATACGGGCCTGCGCACTGGTTGGATTGGCCGTCATAATTGGCCTGATGATTGTGGCAATCGTCATGGGAAGCGAGGTCAAGGGCGCAACACGTTGGGTGTCAATCGCTGGGTTCTCTTTGCAACCGTCCGAACTGGCCAAGCCCCTATTCGCCATTGTATCGGCTTGGTTGCTGACATTATGGCGCGAAGGTCAGGATTTCCCGGGCTGGGCCTATGCAACAGCGTTACTGGGCATCATCGTCGCCATTTTGGTTGCACAGCCAGATATTGGCATGACTTTGATGATGCTGTTGACCTGGGGCTTTCAGATGTTTCTGGCTGGTATGCCGATGTTATTTGTAATCGGCGGCGTACTTGTCGCACCAGCGCTGTTCTATCTGGCTTATCTGTATTTGCCGCATGTGACATTGCGGGTGGATAAATTTTTTGAAGGCGGATCATGGCAGGTTGAACGTGCCATGGAAAGCTTTGCCACAGGTGGATATTTGGGTGTTGGGCCGGGTGATGGCCGGGTAAAGCTTCATCTTCCTGATGCACATTCCGATTTTATTTTTGCGGTGGCGGCCGAAGAATATGGGGCGCTGGCCTGTCTCGCCTTGCTGGGTCTTTATGGCTTTATCATTCTTCGCGGCTTTGTCCGTTCGCTGGGGGGAGACGGGTTATTCTGCCTAATTGCCAGTGCCAGTCTGGTCATGCAATTTGGCGTACAGGCCTGCATCCATATGGCCTCGTCGATCAATCTGATCCCGACCAAAGGCATGACCTTGCCATTCATCAGCTATGGCGGCTCATCGCTTCTTGCCAGTGGGTTGACCATTGGTTTGATTTTGGCGCTGACACGCAAACGTGTTGGCCAAAACTACATACCACGCGGCCCGGCACATACAGGAGGCGCCGCATGACCAACCGACCTGTTTATCTTGCGGCTGGCGGCACCGGCGGCCATATCTTCCCAGCATTGGCAGTTGCAGAAACCCTGCAGACCCGCGGTTATTCAGCGCACCTATTTACAGATCGGCGTGGGGCCAAATTGCTTGGCGGTGCATCATCCCTGCCAGCCACGCTTCACGTTATCGCCGCGGCATCCCCATTTCAAAATGGTATGATCAAACGCTCATTTGCGGTTACAAAACTGGCCGTTGGCGCGCTAGCCAGCCTGTATCATTTGCTGATCAGACGCCCGGCCCTGATCATTGGCTTTGGCGGCTATCCATCCTTTGCCCCGCTGGTGGCTGGGCGTCTTCTTGGCATTCCCATTTTGTTGCATGAACAAAACGCCTTTTTGGGCCGGGCAAATCATGTGCTGGCAAAATTCGCCAATGCGTTGGCGTTAAGCTGGCCGCAAACCAAAAACCTGCCAGCTATGCAGCATATAGAGGTGACCGGCATACCTGTTCGCCAAGCATTTTTTGATGCCGCCCAAACACCCTATCGCCTGGCGGCAACAGCCCCGGTGAATTTGGCGGTGCTTGGCGGCTCTCAGGGTGCATCAATATTGGCATCGCTGGTACCAGATGCCATTGCCATGCTTGACCCCGCCATGCGTCAGCGCTTGCGTATTCACCAACAGGCACGGCCAGAACAAATTGATCCGCTGCAGCGCCGCTATGGCGATCTTGGCGTGACAGCTGATATCCAGCCATTTTACACCGATATGCCTTCATTGCTTGGCCAAAGCCATGTGGTGATTTGCCGGGCCGGGGCGTCATCAGTGGCTGAACTTGCGGCCATTGGCAGGCCCTCTTTGTTATTGCCATTACCAAGCGCAATGGATGACCACCAGCGCATGAACGCCTTGCAGATGCAGGATGCTGGCGGCGGCATTTGCCTTGATGAAACAAATTTAAGTGCCGCGGTTCTTGCTACCCGGCTGATGCAGTTGCTGGAAACCCCAAAAACCTTGTCAAACATGGCGAAATCGGCCCGCAGTCTTGCCAGCCCTGATGCCGCCAGTCTGATCGCCGCCATGGCCGAAAATTTGATGGCGGCTGTCCCGGAAAAACATAGAGGAGCCGCAGCATGAGTGAATTACCACTTTCAATCGGCACAATGCATTTTACCGGTATTGGCGGCATTGGCATGAGCGGCATTGCCGAAATCCTTTTTGAACTTGGCTATGATGTCCAAGGCAGTGACATGTCTGAAAACGCCAATGTGCGCAGGTTACGGGCAAAAGGTATCAACGTCATCACCGGCCAATCTGCAGACAATGTTGAAAATGCGGCACTGGTGGTGATTTCAACCGCGATCAAAGCTGACAACCCCGAAGTAATTGCCGCCAGAGCGCGGTTTATACCAATTGTCCATCGCGCCGAAATGCTTGGCGAATTGATGCGTTTGCGCTGGTCAATCGCGGTGGCGGGGACACATGGCAAGACCACAACGACAAGCCTGATCGCGACCTTGCTGAACAGCGCCAACATTGACCCAACGGTGATTAATGGCGGCATCATTACCGGCTGGGGAAGCAATGCCCGGCTTGGCAAAGGAAGCTGGATGGTGGTTGAGGCAGACGAGAGTGATGGTTCATTTGCCAAATTAAAGCCAACGGTCGCTGTTGTCACAAATATTGACCCTGAACATCTTGATCATCATGGCAGTTTTGAAGCGCTTGAAACCGCTTTTTTAAATTTTGTGGCCTCTATCCCATTTTATGGATTTGCCACCTTATGTATTGACCACCCGTCGGTACAGCGGCTGATGGCTGGCATCAAAGATCGCCGAATCATTACCTATGGCATGGTCGCCACCGCCGATGTCCGCGCCATCAATATGCGGGTTGATGGGGCCAGCATGGTATTTGACGTGCAATTGTCCGACCGTGCCGCTGGCGACGCGACAATCATCACCGACATCCGCTTCCCGATGCTTGGTGATCATAATGTGCAAAATTGCCTTGCCGCGATTGCTGTCGCGCTTGAAATGAATATCCAGGCTGATGCCATCCGCAATGCCTTGGCCGCGTTTGGCGGTGTTGGCCGCCGGTTTGAAACCAAAGGTGTCAGCCACGGTGTTACCATCATTGACGATTACGGGCATCACCCGGTGGAAATCAGCGCCGCGTTAAAGGCGGGCCGCATGATGTGCGGCAAACATAAATTGATCGCGGTTGTACAGCCGCACCGATATAGCCGCCTCGCCGATCTATTCGTTGATTTTTGTGGCTGTTTCCATGACGCGGATGAAGTGCTGGTTGCCGATGTGTATGCCGCCGGCGAATCACCGATTGTGGGCATTGACCGGGATGCGTTGGTCAGTGGATTGCGTGATCATGGTCACAAAGCCGCCAGCGCATTATTGCACCGGGATGATTTAGCCAGCGAAATCAAAGCCCGCACATCTGGCGGTGATCTGGTTATGTGCCTTGGCGCCGGTGATATCACCAATTGGGCGGCCAATCTGCCGGATGAACTGGAAAAACTGGGAGAAACAGAATGACCGACCTGTTGTCCCGTTTACCGCAGGTGCGCGGCACCTATCAGCCAGCCGCCAAGCTGGCACAACATACATGGTTTGGCGTGGGCGGCCCGGCGGACATCTTATTTTGCCCGCTTGATGAGAACGACCTTGCCACATTTCTGGCAGGCTGTCCGGCCGATATTCCGGTAACCGTGATGGGCGCTGGGTCGAATCTTTTGGTACGCGACGGCGGTGTGGCTGGCGTTGTGGTGAAAATGAATGCACATCTCACCAGCATCCATCATGATGGCACACAAATCATTGCAAAGACCGGTGCCACTGATGCCGATGTTGCCCGCTATGCCCAAAAGGCCGGTATTTCTGGTCTGGAATTTTTAATTGGCATCCCCGGCACCATTGGCGGCGGGTTGCGGATGAATGCTGGCGCCTATGGCAGTGAATTTAAAGACGTGACACTGCATGCAACAGGCTTTGACCGGCAGGGCAATCCAGTTTCGGCAACGCCAGTCGAAATGGGCATGGCCTATCGGCATAGCGAGGCACCAGCTGACTGGATTTTTACAACCGCCATATTAAAAGGCCAGACCGATGATCCCGCGGCGATTAAATCGCGGATGAGAGAAATTGTCGCCAACAGAGGTGATGCACAGCCCCGCGGCGTGCGCACCGGCGGCAGCACGTTTGCCAACCCAGATGGCGGCAAAGCATGGCAGGAAATTGACAAGGCCGGATGTCGGGGCCTGCAAATTGGTGCCGCGCGCGTATCTGACAAACATTGCAATTTTCTGATCAATACTGGCGGGGCTAGCGCATTTGATATCGAAACGCTGGGGGAAACGGTGCGGCAACGGGTGCAGGAAAATGGTGGCCCGAATTTGCGCTGGGAAATTCGGCGTATTGGCAAGCATGCCTCGCAATCTTGTAAACAGGAGCACGCAGAATGAGCCAGCATCATGAACGTGTCGCTGTCCTGATGGGCGGATGGACGGCCGAAGCATCGGTAAGCCGGGTCAGCGCCAGTTTTTGTGGACAGGCCGCGCGAAATGCGGGCTGGGATGCTGTTGAAATTGAAGTCGACCGCGATATTGCCGCCACCCTCGCCGAATTTAAGCCAAACCGCGTGTTTAATGCCTTGCATGGCCAAATTGGTGAAGATGGCAATATTCAAGGCCTGCTGAATATCATGAATATCCCATATACGCATAGCGGCCTGACCGCTTCTGCCATTGCTATGGACAAGATTTTGGCAAAAACCATGCTGGCTGGATGCGGTATAATGGTACCGCCCACCCTGCCGCTGGTTGAAGATACCCATGTTTATCCGGAAAATTACCGCGGCGCGCATGTGATTAAGCCGCAAAATGACGGTTCTAGCCTTGGCGTTGTCATTGTGAAGGATGCGCAAAACACCCCACCATCGCGCAGCCACTGGACCGCCGATACGCATCTCATGTGTGAACCATTTATCCCGGGCCGCGAACTGACCGTTGCGGTTTTGGATGGCACCGCCCTTTGTGTGACCGAAATCACCTCGGATCGTGGGTTTTATGATTTTGACGCAAAATATGCACCTGGCGGTTCGCATCATATTGTACCGGCTGATATTCCCGAAGATGTCAGCCTAAAAGCCTGTGTTTGGGCCGAACAAGCCTATCGTCATTTAGGGTGCCGCGGCATCATCCGCGCTGATTACCGGTGGGATGATAAAGCTAACCAGCTGTTCATGCTGGAAGTGAATACCCAGCCCGGCATGACCGCCACCTCATTGGTACCCGAACAAGCCAGATATCTGGGCATGTCGGGCGAAGAATTGGTCAATCATCTTTTGGAGATAGCACAATGCGACGATTGATCGGCTGGATGGTGCCAAAAACCGCGGCGCACGCCTCAACGCCAAGCTGGTGGCAACGGATAAAAATGCTGATGCTTGCTAGTGCCGGGCTTGGGCTGGTCACCACAGCTGGGCTGGCCTATGCAGAGCGTGATCGGGTGATTACCGAACTGCATCAGCTTGGTGCTGAGGCCGGGCTTAAATTGCGCCATATTCAGGTACGAGGCCGGTCGCATATTTCAAAAGATTCCCTGCTTGCCGCGCTTGATCTACAGCTTGACGCCCCTATTTTCAGCATCAATCTGCAAGATCTACATAATCGCGTCAGTCAGATTGGCTGGGTTAAAAATGTCATCATAGAACGCCGTCTTCCCGGCACCATCCATATTGTTCTTGAAGAGCGCGTGCCTGTTGCCCTGTTGCAAAATGACACCGACCATCAGCTGATCGATGCAACTGGCGCCGTCATTGATGGGGCTGACCCGCGTGATTTCACCCATCTTAAAGTTGTCGCCGGTGACAATGCGGCGGCAAATGCGGCGCCCATTCTAGCGGCGCTGAGAACAGAACCAGAATTGTTTAGCGAAGTATGGGCCATCAGCTTTCGGTCTGAACGCCGCTGGGATGTGTATTTGAAAAATGGCATGGAAATTCGTTTGCCAGAAAGCGATCCGATTTCGGCGTGGTCACGTTTGGCTGTGATCGATCGCGAAAAAGCCATTACGAACCGCGATTTAGCTGTGATCGATCTGCGCATACCAAAACAGCTGATTGTTGAGCCAAATATTCCGGTTCGCGGAAAGGGGAGCAAGACATGATTTTGCGAAAGACCAAAGCCATCACGCGGCGACCATTTGCCGTACTCGATATTGGATCGTCAAAAATCTGCTGTATGATTGGCGAGGCAGATGGCAGTGGCGGGGTGCGTCTTCTGGGGCATGGCACACATGCGTCATCCGGCATCCGAACTGGCGAAGTGAGTGACCTTGACGCGCTGAGCAGTGCCATTGGTAAAACCGTACAAAGTGCAGAACGCGACGCGGGGCTATCAGTTCAGTCGGCTAGCGTTGTGGTGCCGGGCGGCAAGCCGGTTTCTGGCATTCATAAACAAAGCCTGACATTAAGTGACGCCATCGTCCGTCGCCGCGATATTGATCGGTTGATGGCACGCGACGATCCCGCGGCAGTGCCAGCCGGTTATCAGCCCATGCATATCCAGACATTGCAATATGGGCTTGATGAAGTGCGCGGCATTTCCGACCCAAAAGGTATGCGCGGCACGACTTTATCAGTCGATTATACAATGGTATGCGGTTTGCGCATTTCGCTTGCCAATTTCCGCGAGGCACTGGCGCTGAACCATCTCGAAACCGAACGGTTTTTGCACGCAGGCTATACCGCCGGGGTTGCCTGTTTGACAGCTGAAGAACGCGATCTTGGCAGTGTCATCATCGATATGGGCGGCGGCACCACGTCGATTGCCATTTTTATGGAAGGCAAGCTTGTCTATGTCGACACCATCACCGTTGGCGGCCACCATGTAACCACCGATATTGCGCGGATTTTATCAACACCGGTCAATGATGCAGAAAGGCTAAAAGCCATTGATGGATCGGTGATGCCAACCGAACTTGCCGGTGAGGCCCCAGACACGCTGCGCGAAGTTATGCGGATGGGCCGCAGTGATAACATCACCATTCCGTCACTGGACAGCACCACCACCGAAATTGGCGGCAAAACAATTGAGCGCAATTTGCTGAGCGCCATTATCCGGCCGCGCGTCGAAGAAATTCTTGAATTATTGCAAAACCGTATGGCGAAAGCCCGTATGGAACATACCGCTGGTAGCCGTTTTGTTCTGACCGGTGGCGCCAGTCAGCTGACTGGTCTTGCCGATCTATTTGCAAGACAGAGCAAAAAATCAATCGGCATTGGCAAACCAATCGGCGTGACCGGGCTTGATGACAATAACAGCGGCCCCGGATATGCCGCCTGCATTGGCGGGCTTATTCATGTGAGCCGGCTTGAAGATAATGACCCAGACGACCGGCAGACCCGCACCCTGCCCCATGGGCCATTCGAACGTATTGGTGCGTGGCTTCGTGACAATCTGTAACAGGAGATAAAAATGACGCCAATATGTTCACCCCCCAACCACGGCAGTTTCATCGTCCGTGCCCGACAACCCAACCGGCAGATAATCACTGCCAATTTAGCACGCATGTCATCTGATATGTCACTATGCGCAACCCAAAGACAAGGGAGTTAGTCATGACCATTAACCTTACAGTACCGCAAAATATGCAAGAACTGCGCCCCCGTATCACCGTTGTTGGTGTTGGCGGTGCCGGATGCAACGCTGTTAACAACATGATCAATGCCGATCTTGAAGGCGTTGATTTTCTCGTTGCCAATACCGATGGTCAGGCTTTGGCACATTCAAAAGCAAGCCGCAAAATTCAGCTTGGTAGCGCCATAACGCAGGGGCTTGGCGCCGGATCAAAGCCTGAAATTGGCCGTGCCGCCGCCGAAGAAAGCCTAGCAGAAGTCATGGCAGAATTGGCTGATTGCAATATGGTCTTTATCACCGCTGGCATGGGTGGTGGCACCGGCACTGGCGCTGCCCCAGTGATTGCCCGGGCCGCCCGTGAACGTGGCATTTTGACCGTTGGCGTGATTACCAAACCTTTTGAATTTGAAGGCCAGCGCCGGATGAAACAGGCCGAAGATGGCATTGAAGAGCTGCAAGCTTATGTCGATACGCTGATCATCATCCCCAACCAGAACCTGTTCCGGCTTGCCAATGAGCGCACAACATTCGCTGATGCCTTTCATATGGCAGACACGGTATTGCACCAAGGCGTATGCGGGGTGACTGATCTGATGATCAAGCCGGGTCTTATCAACCTTGATTTTGCTGATATTCGCGCAGTGATGGGCGAAATGGGCAAAGCCATGATGGGAACCGGCGAGGCCAGCGGTGAAAGCCGGGCCACACAGGCCGCCGAAGCCGCCATTAACAACCCGCTTCTTGATGACACAACAATGAAAGGCGCCCATGCGGTTTTGATCAATATCACCGGCGGCATGGATATGACTTTATTCGAAGTTGATGAAGCCGCCAATCGGATCCGCAAAGAAGTCGATACCGATGCCACCATCATCTTTGGATCGGCCTTTGATGAAAAACTGGAAGGCGTTATGCGGGTGTCTGTTGTGGCCACCGGCATTAACGCGGCGATGCAATCGCTTGGCAAGCCAAATAACGCAACCGCACAGTCAAGCGCGGCCAATTTCCGGCCAAGTACAATTGTGCCAAATCCAGTTGCCAGCTTTGTCCCGGCCAGTCCGGCAGTCGCCGAAGCACCAGCCGCTGTTGACGCTTCACCTGTAGCAGAGATGCCATTACCAGTTGAAGCAACCGCCGCGGACAGTGAAGCGGCTGAACCGGCACCCACTGCCGCCATGGCCGAAACCAATGACACAAGCATCGAGACACCGGATAACGGTGACCAGCTTGATATTGATGATGCCATTGCCAACGCCAAAGCCGAGGCAGAGTCCGAAACAGGCACAGACGAAGCTATCAATCTGCAGGATGATGGAATTGTCGCCGCAGAGGCAGAACTGGCACCACCAGTCACTGCCGAGACCGAGGCTGAAACCGCGCCAATTGGTGACAGCACCGATACATCAGGTGCAGACGCAGATGCAGATGCGGGCCCCCGTCTTGGGTTTATCCCAGCACAAACCACAAGCCTGCCAGATGCTGATAGCGTACCAGAAGCAATCGAGACACCGGCAAAGCGGCCAGCTAGCCTGATCAATAAGATTTCCGGTCTTTGGTCAAGCAAGCCCAGTGCAGCAGAGCCAGCATCACGCAAGGAACCTGCCATCGGCGAGTCACAACCAACGGCATCAATCCTTGATCTGTCGCGGTCTGATGTTGTTACATCTGAGACAACTGAACCGGCAAAGGCCAATCTAGAAATGTCTGATGATGAGTTGGATATTCCGGCCTTTTTGCGTCGTCAGGCCAATTAAATTGGTGGCAATGGCGAATCACCGTCATTGCTACAATCTGTAACCAAATGTGATTTGGAATGACCCGGTGAAACGCGTAATGTTTCATCGGGTATTTTTTGTCTAATTCTTTCCTGATCCCGTTCAGGGCCGACCAATCTACCCGATATGAATGAAACCAGCCAATCATAAGTTTTATGTGTTGTTGGCAAAGATAAGAAATGACACAAGTCGCAATGCCAGACACGCTTGCATTCAATCAGTTTGTTGACCAGCCGTTTCAAACTACGGTGCGCGACTGCGTGACGTTTGATGGCATCGGGCTTCATTCTGGCCGGTTTGTCGAATTGTCAATTTGCCCAGCACCGGCAAATACAGGCATCAAGTTTCGCCGGATCGATATTGATGCCAAGCTACAAACTGTTGAGGCACATGCAAAATATGCTGAACAGGCACGTTTATGCACACGCATTGTCAATAGTGACGGTATTGGTCTTGAAACAATTGAACATATGATGGCGGCTTTTGCCGGGGTCGGTTTAGACAACGCTGTTGTTGAAATTAATGCTCCAGAGGCGCCTATTCTAGATGGTAGTAGTCAACCTGTTCTTGATGCGATCAACGCAGTTGGTCTCGAACTGTTGCCAGCACGCCGCAAACATATCATTGTCACCAAGCCTGTTATGGTCAGCCTTGATGATGGTGCTTGGGCGCGTCTTGACCCATGCCAACATTTAGAAATTAACATTGAAATTGCGTTTGATGATGCGGCGATTGGCAATCAAACACTGACCTATCGTCATAGCGATGGTAGCTTTGCCGCTGAATTGGCAAGCGCCCGTACTTTTTGCCAATTGCGTGATGTTGAATTGATGAAAAATGCCGGTTTGGCGCTTGGTGGGTCACTTGATAATGCGGTTGTCGTTGATGATGGCAAAATATTAAATGATGGCGGTTTGCGCATGGAGCGTGAATTTGTTCGTCATAAAGCGCTGGATTGCCTTGGTGATCTGTTGCTTCTTGGCCTGCCGGTTAAAGCCAAAATGACAGCCCACCGCCCCGGTCATGCGCTGAGTACAAAATTGGTACAAACGCTGTTGAATGACCCGAGCGCATTTAAGATTGTCGAGGCAGGCACCACACAAAGCCGTTCAGACAGCTATGTCCTGCCTGAACTTGCCGCCGCCGCCACCGCATAAACCGGCCAAAATATCACCCCGCCCCAGCCGATATTCACGATGCGGCCATAACACGCCCTTTTCAGGGCTGATTTATCGGGCTATTGTGTTGTCCGGTATAGCCGTTTATGACGTGAAGATTGGCCATGATATGCGGGGTCCCCAGTGACATATTTATATAAATCCACGATGCTCATATGCTGCGTTATGATCGCAGCCTGTTCATCCACACCAGAGGTGCCAGAACAAGTCGAGCAACCCGTTGATGTGTTATATAATGACGCGCTGGCCACGGCGCTGAATGAAAGCCCCCAAAAAGCCGCGCCAAAATTTGAAGAGGTAGAACGTCAACACCCCTATTCGGCGCTGGCGGTTCGGGCCCAAATCATGGCGGCATGGTCATTTTACCAAGGCAATGATTATGCCCGCGCCGTCGCCGCACTTGACCGGTTTGTCGAACTCAACCCAGCCAGTGAATTTGTTGAATATGCGTATTATCTCAAAGCGTTGAGTTATTATGAACAAATCGTTGATGTCGAACGTGATGCGGCCATGACACAATTGGCGATGCAGGCATTTGAAGAATTGGTGCGGCGTTTTCCCCAAGGCACCTACGCACGTGATGCCCAGCTCAAAATTGACCTGACACGATCGCATCTTGCTGGCAAGGAAATGGCTGTTGGCAGATATTATCTGAACAATCAGTTTTACAGTGCCGCTTTACGCCGGTTTCACATTGTTATTGAAACTTATGACACCACCAATCAGGTGCCTGAAGCATTGCAACGCAGCGCCGAGGCATATCTGGCACTTGGCTTGATCGAAGAAGCCAGCCGGATGCAACAGGTCGCCGTTTATAATTACCCGGATTCTATCTGGACACAGCGCCTTAACGAATTGATTGCCGACCCGGAAAAACCCGCGCCAAAAGGCCTGTTCGAACGATCGGTTAATGCTGTTACCTCAATTTTTGATTAACCAATGCTGGCTAGCCTAAGCGTTTCAAATATTGTTTTGATCGAACAGCTCACGCTTGATTTTGAGCCTGGGTTGACCGTGCTTACAGGTGAAACCGGGGCCGGGAAATCAATCTTGCTGGATGCGCTGGGGCTGGCGCTTGGTAGCCGTGCCGATTTTGGCCTGATCCGCCAAGGCAGCCAACAAGCGCAGGTTTCAGCCATTTTTAATATGAGCCGGACAAGCCCAATTTGGGGGCTTGTTGATGAAGCTGGCATTTCCCCAGAAGATCAATTGATTTTACGAAGACGGCTAAAATCTGATGGTAAATCAAGCGCCAGCATTAATGACGTGCCTGTATCGGTTGGTTTGCTTCGTCAGGTTGGCGATATGCTGGTTGAAATTCAGGGCCAGTTTGAGGGGCGCGGCCTGCTTGATACCAGCACTCATATCGCCCTATTGGACCGGGCCGCGGGCCACCAGCAACGCGTGTCGGAATTGCGGCATAGCTGGCAGCGTTGGGCCGATGCCCGCGCCGCACTTGAACAGGCACGACAAGCGCTTGACAATGCCAAAGCAGAAGAAGACTGGTTGCGTGATGCGGTAGAGGTTTTAGACCAACTTGCCCCGCAAGCCGGCGAAGAAGACAGCCTGATAACCGAACGTACGCGGCTTGCCAATGTCAGCAAAATAGGCGAAGGCATCGCCCAGGCTGAAGATGCGTTGTTTGGCGATGCCGGGGCGCAAAATGCGCTTGGCACGGCAATAAATGCGATAGAAAAGGCGGCTGAGCTTGCCGGAGGCCCCCTAGATGAAACCTTGGCGGCATTGCAGCGCGCGGAAGCCGAATTTGCCGAAGCCAGTAGCCTGATCCATGCCGCAAGCGATAGCCTAGAGGCCAACCCACAGCAATTAGAACAGCTTGACGACCGGTTACATGCGTTGCGTCAACAAGCCAGAAAACATAATTGTGATATTGACGATTTACCGCAAACACACCAAAAACTTGCTGCCCGTCTTGCTGGTATCGAAGACCAGTCCGGCCAGATTGGCGCACTACAGGACGCCGCCGCGCAATGGCAAGAACGCTACCAGACATTAGCCATTGCAATCGACGATGGACGCAGAGACGCCGCAAAGACACTGGATGCGGCGGTGGCGGCTGAACTGCCCCCTCTTAAGCTTGACGGCGCAAGTTTTCAGACCGTGATTAGCCAGCTTGACCAGTCGCAATGGGGGCCAAATGGCACAAGCACAGTCAGATTTGAGGCCAGCACCAACAAAGGCATGGCGCCCGGACCAATTGATAAGATTGCATCCGGCGGCGAACTTGCCCGGTTTTTGCTGGCATTAAAAGTTGTTCTGGAATCATCGAATGATCCACGCAGTCTAATTTTTGACGAGGTTGATTCAGGCGTTGGCGGTGCAGTTGCCGCCGCTGTTGGCGAACGGCTGGCCCGGCTAGGACAGGCTGTCCAGACACTTGTCATTACACATTCACCGCAAGTGGCGGCCAAGGGCGCGCATCATTTACGAATTTATAAAACCGCTTCTGATGACACGGTGATCAGTGGCACCGAGACATTAAGCGCGACCCAACGCACCGAAGAAATCGCCCGGATGCTGGCGGGCGAAACCATCACCGCCGAGGCCCGCGCCGCCGCCACCGCGCTATTGGGGACATGAACCATGGCCCCCGCACCAGAAAAATTCATCCTACAAACCACCAACCCCGCTGATATGACCGAGGCCGAAGCGGCCACAGAACTTGCCAATCTTGCGGCTGAAATTGCGCGGCATGACGCGCTCTATCATGGCGAGGACAACCCGGAATTAACCGACGCAGATTATGACCGGCTAGTTGCCCGCAACCGCCAACTTGAGACGGCTTATCCGGCATTAATCCGGTCAGACAGCCCAACCATGCGTGTTGGCACTCCACTGACTGGCACGACCAATGCTGGCCATTTTGGCAAGATCAAACATGCCCGGCCCATGTTGTCGCTAAACAACGGCTTTCATGACGAAGATATTATTGATTTTGTCACGCGGGTCCGCAAATTCCTGTCCCTTTCTGATGAGGCTGATGCCGAATTTGTTGCCGAGCCAAAAATTGACGGTTTGTCGTTGAGCTTGCGCTATGAGCAAGGCCAACTGGTTCAGGCAGCAACCAGAGGCGATGGCACCGAGGGCGAAGACGTCACCGCCAATATCAAACGGGTGGATGCCATCCCAAAAACATTAACCGGCATGCCACCAGATATTTTGGAAGTGCGCGGTGAATTATATATGAACCAGGATGATTTTCTGGCACTGAACAGCCAGCAACAAGCCCAAGGCGGGCGGTTATTTGCCAACCCACGCAATGCCGCCGCTGGCTCTCTCCGCCAAAAAAATGCGGATATCACTGCCGATCGTAACTTGCAGTTTTTTGCTTATTCACTTGGCGAGACAAGCGCAGAGATTGCGCCAACACATTGGGAATTGCTTGCCGCCCTGCGAGGCTTTGGATTTGCTGTTAATGATCTGTCCGCAAAAAGCCAGACCATCGATGGGTTGCTGGCAAGTTATAATATGATTGGCCGTACGCGTCCTGACCTGCCTTATGACATTGATGGGGTTGTGTACAAAATTGACCGGCATGATTTTCAGACCCGGCTTGGCCAAGTGGCGCGCGCCCCACGCTGGGCGTTGGCACATAAATTCCCGGCTGAACAAGCCGAAACAACCATCAGTGCCATTGATATTCAAGTTGGCCGGACAGGTGCGCTGACACCAGTTGCACGGTTGCATCCCATATCAGTTGGCGGCGTGATCGTATCGAACGCCACCTTGCATAATGAAGATGAAATAGAGCGCAAAGACATTCGTATTGGTGATCATGTGGTGATCCAGCGTGCTGGCGATGTCATTCCGCAAATTGTTCGGGTAATCCCTGAATCGCGCACCGGCACCGAAAGTAAATTTCTGTTCCCTGAACACTGTCCGATTTGCGGTGCGGACGCCACCCGTATCGAAGGCGAGGCAGTGCGGCGCTGTCGCGGCGGGCTTAAATGTGCGGCGCAGTTATTTGAGGGGCTGAAACATTTCGTGTCACGCGATGCCTTTGATATCGAAGGGCTTGGCGCCCGGCAGATCGAACAATTTATTGATTTGGGCTGGATCACCAGCCCGGCTGATATTTTTGCGCTTGCTTCATATAAAGACGCCATGGCAGAGCTTGATGGCTATGGGGCTGTATCTATTGCAAAACTACTTGCCGCCATTGATAGCCGCCGCCAAATCGGCATGGCACGTTTCATCTATAGTCTTGGCATCAGACAAGTCGGTCAGGCCACCGCCCGGCTGTTGGCGTTGCATTATGGCCAGATGGATCAAATGATGACAGCGTTGAACCCACAAGCCGACCTATCTGCCGCACATGTGGCGCTAGTTGAAATTGATCAAATTGGCGCGGCAATGGCAGATGATATCATCAGTTTTTTTGGCAATGCTGATTTATATCAAATTGTACAAAACCTGCTTGACGTGGTGACTGTTCTGCCCCCAGAACGCCCGGTTAATAACAGCCCTATATCTGGAAAGATCGTGGTGTTCACCGGCACCCTTGAAAATATGTCACGCGCCGAAGCCAAAGCCAGAGCGGAATCGCTTGGTGCCAAAGTTTCCGGATCGGTATCGGCTAAAACTGATTTTTTGGTGGCTGGAGCAGATGCCGGGTCAAAAGCCAAAAAAGCGGCAACACTTGGCATTAATGTGCTGGATGAAGCCGCCTGGCTGGCATTGATCAGTGCGTCTTAACCGCCACCTATAGCGGGGCACAGGCCGCAGCCAACCATGTCTGGCATGTTTCGGGCAAACACGGCGTCAATTCTGCCAGCACTTTTTGATGATAATCATCCACCCATTGCCGTTCGATCACTGATAATAATTCAGCCCGAATTAGGCGGCGGTCAAACGGACAAAGTGTCAGCGTTTCAAAACACAGAAAATCGGGATCAGATGCGTGGCGCGCCACAACCAGATTTTCCAACCTTATGCCATAGTGATCGGGCAGGTAATAACCGGGCTCATTCGACAAGACCATACCAGCTTCAATCGCTACACCACCACGTTTTGAAATGCTGGCTGGGCCTTCATGAACCGACAGCACATGCCCGACACCATGCCCGGTGCCATGGGCAAACTGCAACCCTGCCGCCCATAATGGAGCCCGCGCAATACCGTCTAGTTGCTGGCCAGTGGCACCGCATTCAAAATGCGCCATGGCCAGCGCAATATGCCCGCGCAATACATGGGTAAAGGCACCAGCAACATCACCATCAGCGGGGGTATTGCCAATTAACAAGGTGCGGGTGATATCTGTTGTCCCTGTCTGGTAATGTCCGCCCGAATCAAGCAGTAAAATATCGCCATCAGACAAGGTGCGGTCTTGCCCGGCCACCGCGCGGTAATGCACAATCGCGCCATTTGGCCCAGCACCAGCTATGGTAGAAAAACTTGGCAGTAAATATTCTTTTTGTTGCGATCGAAACTGTTCTAGGCGCGTTGCAATCTGGCTTTCGGTATAGCTGGCGGGGTTTATGCCGGATAGCCAATGCAAAAATTTCACCATGGCCACACCATCGTGATGATGCGCCCGCTGGAAGCCGCTAATTTCGACTTGATTTTTACGCGCTTTGATCGGCGTAACCGGACAGTCCCCTTCAACCATCTCAACGTCGCTGGCGGCAATCTCAAATGACAGGGCTTGCGGCAGGCTGGCTGGTTCGATCAGCACAGCATCACCGGCACATAATGCCAATAAATCTGGCAAATCAGCCAGCGGCCTCACAGCGATATCCTGATCCATAATAGGCGCCAACCGGTCTTCATCGCCAAGCAAGGTCAATCCGTGATCACAATCAAAAAAGCCAAAACATAAATTGACTGGGGTACATGGCAAATCACCACCACGCATATTGACCAGCCAGTTCACCGCATCCACCCGGCTCAACAGCGCCGCCCGCAGATTTTGCTGACGTAAATCATCCCCCAGCACTTGCAACTTATCAGCAACGCTTTGACCGGCCACAGCGTCATCCATACGCCAAGCAGACGGTGCTGGCATAGCCGGTTGGTCGTGCCATATGGCATCAACCGGGTTGGCATCAATGGCGGTTATCTGACCGCCTGCTTTGCTTATGCTTTCGGCATAGCGCTCATACCCGGTCATGGTGACAAGCAGGGGATCAATGCCGATCGTCAAGCCATCTAGTGGATGCTGATCAAGATAGTCATTTAAACTATATTGCGGCAGCGTATGACACTGCCAATCTGCCGGATCAGTTTGCGACACCATTTGCAAACTATATCGCCCGTCGCTGAACAGCACCGCCGCATATGCGGTAATAAGGGCAAAGCCAGCCGACCCGGTAAAGCCGGAAATATAGGCAAGCCGTTCATCGCCTGGCGGCACCTCTTCACCCTGAAACATATCTTCACGGCCGATAATTAACCCATCAAGCCGCTGTTTGGCCAATTCGGCGCGTAGCCGTGCAAGGCGCGTGGCTAGCGGTTCAGGCATCGGCCACTCCACAAATAGGGAATCGACCCAGCACTGGCCGGGCGCATTACCAAAGTAGTCCATTCACCAATGCGGATCTGGTGCCAACAGCGCAATGTTTGCGCCCGATAGGCATTGCGCACGGCCACTGCCTGTTCATTCAAGATGCCAGATAAAATAAGCCAGCCGCGGCGGGCCAGATGCGGGCATAAATCAGGTGCCATCCGCATTAAAGGCCGCGCTAAAATATTGGCAAACATGACATCATAAGGGGCTGACTGGCGAACATACCGGCTGGCAAACCCATGCGATACCGCCAGATGCATGGTTGCCGGCGCGATATGATTCAACCGACGGTTGATTGCCGTGACGCGAATGGCCACCGGATCATTATCCGCAGCGGTAATCATCGCGGCTGGCCACTTTCGATGCGCCGCCATCGCCAGAATGGCCGACCCGCATCCCATATCCAGAACCCGCTGCGGCGGCGTGCCGGGGATCATTTGCAAGGCGCGCAAGCATCCCTCGGTCGTGGGGTGCGTACCAGACCCAAATGCCAGCGCCGCATCAACCAATAATGGCAAGCTACCAGCGGGTGGGGCTTGTTTGATATGACTGCCATAAACCCAAAACCTGCCAATTTTCCGGGGTGGAAATGCGGCGCGGTTTTCTGCCAGCCAATCGCGTTCAGGCAGGTCAGTAATGTTTAATGGCGCGGGGGCAAGCGCCTGTTTTTCAAATAATGGGGCCAGCAGGGCGTTGGCAACAGACAAGTCGGGCTGGTCATGAAACAGCGCCTCTATCACCCATTCACCTGCCCCATTTCGTTGGTATGATACGGCGGCACTATCGAGCAATTCGCTGAACACCATTTCAAATTCAGCAAGATCCGGTTCAGTGATCCGGGCTGGCAAATCTAGTGACAGGCATAATAACTGGCTCATGGCTTACTCACAAATCCTGCCACGACTTTTTTATGGCCGGCTTTATCAAAGGCAATTTCCAACTTGTCGCCATCAATTGACCGAATGTTGCCCATTCCAAATTTTTGATGAAACACACGGTCGCCGGCGGAAAAATCTGTGGTGTTATTGCCCGGTTGCCAACTGTTTTCAGATTTGTTTTGCTGTTGTGCCGCCATGCGCCGCCATCCCGGGCCATATCCATGTGTCGCGGCGACATCTAATCTGGCTGACGTTGATCGGCCAAAACCTAATCCAGATGACATCCCTTGGGCCATATCCTCGACAATATTTTCTGGTGGTAATTCCTGTACAAATCGTGACGGGATTGCCGATTGCCACTGCCCATGAATCCGCCGACTGCTGGCAAAGCTGATATACAGCCTGTGGCGCGCCCGGGTGATGCCAACATAGGCCAAGCGGCGTTCTTCTTCTAAACCGACGGCACCGCTTTCATCAATCGTGCGCTGGCTTGGAAACACACCTTCTTCCCATCCGGGCAAAAAGACCGTGTCAAATTCCAACCCCTTGGCCGCATGCAAGGTCATCAAGGTCACTTCGCCTTGCTGGTTTTGGGTATCACCATCCATCACAAGGGCGATATGTTCCAAAAACCCTTGAAGCGAGTCAAAATCCTGCATGGCGTTTACAAGTTCGGTCAAATTTTCCAGCCGCCCCGGGGCATCTGGCGATTTATCCAACTGCCACATCTGGGTATAGCCAGACTCATCCAACACCATCCGTGCAAGATCGGTATGATGGACTTGCCCGGCATGGTCGCGCCAACGCTTTATATCTTTGATGAAGTCACCAAGCGCATGGCGTGCCGCTGGTCGCAATTCATCGGTATCAACCAAATCTATCGCCGCCGCCAACAGCGGCTTATCAGAGGCACGCGCCTGCAGATGAATAGCTTGCAAGCTGGCGGTACCCAACCCCCGTTTTGGCAAATTAATAATGCGTTCAAACGCCAGATCATCTGCTGGCTGGGCAA
>JAYOVO010000012.1:0-22633 GCA_038151495.1 Alphaproteobacteria bacterium | reverse complement strand
TAAAAGAGGGTGACCACCAATGAAAATGACAACTGAAGAAGCGTTTGTAAAAGTTTTGCAGATGCATGGGATTGAGCATGCGTTTGGTATCATTGGTTCAGCCATGATGCCGATTTCAGATCTGTTTCCGCAAGCTGGCATTACCTTTTGGGATGCGGCGCATGAATGTAACGCCGGCATGATGGCGGATGGCTTCACCCGCGCAACCGGCAAAATGTCGATGATGGTGGCACAAAACGGCCCGGGCATCACAAATTTCGTGACCCCGGTCAAAACCGCCTATTGGAACCATACGCCATTGCTTTTGGTGACCCCGCAAGCCGCGAACAAAACACTTGGCCAAGGTGGGTTTCAGGAAGTTGAACAAATGGCCCTGTTTGAAGATATGGTTGCGTATCAAGAAGAGGTTCGTGACCCATCACGTATTGCTGAAACATTGAACCGGGTGATTCTGCAAGCCAAGCGCGCTTCTGCACCGGCACAGATCAATGTCCCGCGCGATTTCTGGACACAGGTCATTGATATCGAACTACCAGCCATCGTTGAATTTGAACGCCCATCAGGCGGTGAAGATGCCATCGCGGCAGCTGCCGACATGCTGAGCAACGCTGAATTCCCAGTTATGCTGAACGGGGCTGGCGTGGTCATCGGCGGTGCGATTGAAGCCTCGATGAAGCTGGCTGAACGTCTTGATGCGCCCGTATGTTGTGGCTATCAGCATAATGACGCCTTTCCCGGGTCACACCCGCTTTTTGCCGGGCCGCTTGGATATAACGGGTCAAAAGCCGGTATGGAACTGATTGCCAAAGCAGATGTTGTGTTGGCCTTGGGTACGCGGCTGAATCCGTTTTCAACTTTGCCAGGTTATGGCATTGATTACTGGCCGAAAAATGCCAAAATTATCCAGGTCGATATTAACCCCGACCGCATTGGCCTGACCAAACCAGTTACCGTTGGCATTGTCGGCGATGCGAAAAAAGTCGCTGTCAGCATTCTTAATAAGCTTGGGCCAAAAGCTGGCGATACTGGCCGTGCCACCCGTAAAGAAGTCATTGCCAAGACAAAATCAGCTTGGGCGCAAGAACTCACCTCGCTTGATCACGAAGATGATGATCCCGGCACAACATGGAATGAGCGGGCGCGTACACGCGAGCCACAAAAGATGTCACCGCGCATGGCGTGGCGTGCGATTCAGTCAGCTTTGCCAAAAGATGCTATTATTTCATCTGACATCGGCAATAACTGCGCGATTGGCAACGCCTATCCGACATTTGAAGCTGGCCGCAAATATCTGGCACCCGGCCTGTTTGGCCCTTGTGGGTATGGTCTGCCATCGATCATGGGCGCCAAAATTGGTCAGCCTGATGTGCCGGTTGTTGGGTTTGCTGGCGATGGCGCCTTTGGCATTTCAATGAATGAAATGTCAGCCATTGGCCGCAAAGAATGGCCGCCAATTACCATGATTATCTTCCGCAACTATCAATGGGGCGCAGAAAAGCGCAACACCACTTTATGGTTTGAAGATAATTTTGTTGGCACCGAGCTTGACCAGCAAGTGTCTTATGCTGGCATTGCCAAGGCTTGTGGTGTTGAAGGCGTCGCTGTTTACGGCATGGATGAATTGCGTGATGAATTGGCCAAAGCCGTTGATGCACAAATGAATAACGGTGTTACAACCTTTATTGAAGTGATGCTCAATCAAGAGCTTGGCGAACCATTCCGGCGCGATGCGATGAAAAAACCTGTCAGCGTTGCTGGCATTGATCGCAATGACATGCGCCCCCAAACAAGCGCCTAATATCAATTAAAAAATACCTGATAACAAAACAGCCGCCCATGGGCGGCTGTTTTTTCAATCTTATCTTGCCAGTCAAACGGTCAGAATCGTAGACCCAGTTGTGGCCCGGCCGGTCAGCGCATCATGCGCCTTGGCAACATCTTCTAGCGCGAATTTCTGATTGATCGAAATATTCACCGTGCCATCAGTCACCGCGGCAAATAGCTTTGCAGCATTTGCTTCTAGCCAGTCACGCTCACCCGCAAAATGGAACAATGTCGGGCGGCTCAATTTATATGACCCTTTGGCAAGATCCGTGATTTTAAAATCAAGATACGGGCCAGATGATTGCCCAAAGGCGATAATCGTACCATGCCGACGGGTCGATGTCAGGCTACGCGCCATGGTATCATTACCAACCGAATCATAGGTCACATCAACACCTTTGCCATCCGTCAGCTTCATGACTTCAGCTTCAAAATCAGCGGATTTATAATCAATCACATGGTGATAGCCATTCGCCTTGGCAAGCGCGCATTTATCGGCGCCACCAGCGGTGCCAATGACCGTTGCGCCAAGCGCATTCAACCATTGTCCGGCAATCAGGCCAACACCGCCGGCGGCGGCGTGAAACAGCACAGTATGGCCAGCTTCAACCTTGAAACTATCATGAATGAGATAGGCAACTGTTAGACCTTTGAGCATAATCGATGCGGCAAGTTCGCTCGATACGTTATCCGGCAACTTCACCACATATCCAGCATCAATCACCCGGTGGGTGGCATAGGCACCGTTAGCCAGCGTATAGCCAACCCGGTCGCCAACCGACAAACCGGTCACACCATCCCCGATCGCCTCGATGATGCCAGCACCTTCTGACCCCAGCACATGATCTGTTTCCACGGGCCATGGGTACAGGCCATTGCGGATATAAATATCCAGAAAATTGATGCCAATCGCCTCATGACGAATAAGCACCTCTCCGGCGCCCGGGGCGATATCGCCAAGAGCAATCTTTCTGATAACTTCCGAACCGCCCGGCTTGGCAGCCGCCATTGCGTAACGCATGTTGATCTCCTTTACGTCTGTCGCATGTGACCTCTACAGCCACTGCAGATGAAGCCTTATGCCCCAATCTGCCGATCACATTGTGTGATGCAGATAATATCTCTTTTTATGAAATGCCAGCTTTTTGCGCGATAATACACCCCGCATGCCATCACGCTTTTGCAAATTTCGTTGCTTTTGCGACGGTTGTTTTTTCGCTAATGTGAAAAGGCAACGCATCGCACGGCTTTGCTAGACCCGCCAAGGACCCCCAAAAAGATATGAGTGGCCATTCATGACAGCATCAACATTATTGCTCAAAAATGCCCGTTTGCTCTGCACCATGGATACCGGCTCGGCGCCGCTGGACACAGGCGAAGAAATCACTAATGGCGGCGTGTTTATGCGCGGCGGCATCATTGAACAAGTTGGCAACAGCAATGACCTGCCGGCTCATGCCGACCGGGTGATTGACCTTGCTGGGCATATTGTAATCCCCGGCATGGTTAACACCCATCATCACCTGTTTCAGAATCTCACCCGGGTTGTCCCGGCGGCACAAAACGCACCCTTATTTGGTTGGCTAAAAACGCTCTACCCTATTTGGCAGCATTTGGGCCCAGATCACATTTATTGGTCGACCGCACTTGGTCTGGCTGAATTGGCGTTAAGCGGCTGTACAACATCATCTGACCATTTATATATCTATCCTAATGGAAGCAGGCTGGATGATTCGCTGGCCGCCGCGCAAGAAATTGGCATGCGGTTCCATGGCACGCGCGGGGCGATGAGCATTGGCGAATCGCAAGGCGGATTACCGCCGGATTATTTAACCGAATCTGAACCAGCGATCTTGGCAGACAGCCAGCGCCTTGTTGAAACGCATCATGATTCCAGTCGTTTTGCTATGACCAGGGTAGCGCTGGCCCCCTGTTCGCCATTCTCGGTCAGCATGGATCTGATGCGTGAAACGGCCATAATGGCGCGCAGCTATGGGGTGGGGTTGCACACGCATCTTGCGGAAAATAGTGAAGATATTGATTACAGCCTTGCCAGTTTTGGCATGCGGCCTGGCGATTATGCCGAAGCCGTTGGTTGGGTCGGCGCCGATGTATGGCATGCACATTGTGTGCAATTGGATTCATCAGAAATTGACCTTTTTGCCCGCACAGCCACCGGTGTCGCACATTGCCCTTGTTCCAATATGCGGCTGGCAAGCGGCATTGCCCCGGTAAGACAAATGCTTGATGCCGGTGTAAAAGTTGGGCTTGGTGTCGATGGGTCGGCATCAAATGATAGCGGCCATATGCTGAATGAAGCCAGACAGGCCATGCTGTTACAGCGGGTGATGCGCGGCGGTGATGCGATGACAGCGCGCGAAACATTGGCGATGGCAACGCGCGGCGGCGCGGCGGTTCTTGGGCGTGATGATATTGGTGTTCTGGCACCGGGCTATGCGGCAGATATTGTGGCTTTTGATTGCCGCGGCATTGATTTTGCCGGTGCCGCGTGGGATCCGCTGGCGGCATTGGTATTTTGTGGCCCCAGTAAAGCCGCCTATACAATCATCAATGGCCAAGTGGTTGTGGCAGACGGCAACTTACAAACAATGGATATGCAGGCACTTCTTCGCACCCATCACATGATGTCTGCAGACCTGATGCAGAAATCCGGATTTTCCGGATAAGCCGAACCCATTGTTGGCGTAAAAAAACGGCGCCGCCTTGCTGGCAACACCGTCATTTTGATGAAAATATTTATCACACCGCTATTTGGTATCGCTTCCAGAATGGAAATTAAACACAGCGCCGTCTTTAATGCCGCTTGGCCAGCGGGCGGTGACAGTTTTCAGCTTTGTGTAAAATCTGACCCCTTCCATGCCATGGATTGAATGGTCACCGAACATAGAGGCTTTCCATCCACCAAAGCTGTGATAGGCCACCGGCACCGGGATCGGCACATTGACCCCGACCATGCCGACATTCACATTGCTTGCGAATTCGCGGGCCGCATCGCCATCTCGGGTAAAAATTGCGGTGCCGTTACCATACTCATGCGACATCACAAGCTGTACCGCCTCATCATAAGATTTTGGCCGCAGAACTGATAGGACCGGGCCAAAAATTTCATCACGATAGACCGACATATCCGGCGTGACATGGTCAAGCAATGTACCGCCCACAAAAAACCCATTCTCATAGCCCTGAAGCGACAAATTTCGGCCATCAACAACAACATTGGCCCCATCAGATTCGCCTTGATTGATATAGCCGATAATGCGGTCTTTTGCCTCTTTGGTGATCACCGGGCCCATTTCAACACCCGGTTCGTCAAACTGGCCGATTTTCAACGCCCGCACCTTTGGTGCCAATTGTTCAACAAATCGATCGGCCGTGTCATCTCCAACAGCCAACACCGCCGATACCGCCATACAACGTTCGCCAGCAGACCCATAGGCCGCGCCCATGGCCGCATCCACCGCCTGTCCCATATCGGCATCAGGCATGATGATCATATGATTTTTTGCCCCGCATAGCGCCTGTACACGTTTGCCATTGGCGCATCCTCGGCCATAAATATATTTACCAATGGCGGTTGACCCAACAAAGCTGACCGCGGCGATATCCGGGTGATCCAAAATCGCATCGACCGCTTCCTTGTCGCCATTGACAACATTCAGACAGCCGTCTGGAAGCCCCGCCTCGCCCAGCAATTGTGCCAGATAAAGCGGCGCGCCCGGGTCGCGTTCGGATGGCTTTAGAATGAATGTATTGCCACAGGCCAGTGCCATCGGGAACATCCACATTGGCACCATCGCTGGAAAATTAAACGGGGTGATGCCAGCCACCACGCCAACTGGCTGACGCAATGAATAGCTGTCAACAGCGCTTGCCACTTGCGCTGAATATTCGCCTTTGAGAAGATGCGGAATACCACAGGCAAATTCGACAACTTCCAACCCGCGCGCCACTTCACCGCGGGCATCATCAAGCGTCTTGCCATGTTGCCCCGAAATAAGCCCGGCAATCTTGTCTAAATTCTGGTTAATCAGGTCACGAAATTTGAACATGATTTGTGCACGTTTTGCCGGTGGCGTATTGGCCCAGCCCGGCAACGCCGCCTTGGCCGCGGCCACCGCGGCGTCAACTTCGCTGGCACTTGCCAATGGCACCGATCCGACAACCAAGCCGGTCGCCGGATTGAATACATCTTGTGACCGGCCACTTGTGCCTGCCAAAGTCGCGCCTTTGATGAAATGCATATCGGTCATCGCCTACCTCATTTGACTGGCGAGCCATGCCCGCAGCCCCTTTGTGTTATGTCAGTGAAAGATCCGTTTTCAGATTACCGCATTTTAGCCTTGGCGCAAGGCCAAGCACCGATATAAAAACCTTTATATTTATCTGTTACTGAACTTAATTGAACAAATCTTATATTGGCGAAGGCGCAAGACAGGCTATAACAAGGCATGGAACTTTGGGTTGTTTTTACAATTGCCGCCGCCGCAACGCAGGCACTGCGCACCGCTGTACAGCGCCGCATGACCACAACACTTGGCAATTTGGGGGCAAGCTATATCCGCTTTTCCTATGCCTTTCCGATCGCTTGGCTGTTTTCACTTTTCTACAGCAACTATACCGGCGCTGCCTTGCCAGACCTTCCCATTACCTTTTGGGTCTGGATTAATCTGGCCGCGCTGACACAGGTGATTTTCACCATTTTACTTGTCCAGCTATTCAGTCACCGGTCATTTGCCGCCGCCGTCGCTTTTTCAAAAACAGAAGTATTGCAAACCGCCATTTTTGAGGCGCTAATTCTGGGCGTGGTTGTGACATTACAAACTGGTGCGGCGATTGCTTTGGGGGTATTTGCCACGGTGTTGCTGAGCTTCGCCAAAGCCAATCTGGCACTGACCAATTTGCGCGCCGCGATCTTTAGCCGGCAGGTGGCAATTGGGCTGGCGGCTGGCGCATTTTTGGGGTTTTGCACCGTATGTTACGGCGCCGCGCTCCACAGCATGATCGGCGGTGATGTCATCGGCAATGCGATGTATGCCGCCGCTATCGGCACCACCATTCAGGCTGTTTGTTTTGGTATCTATGTTTTTATTGTCAGGCGCGAACAATTTATCGCCAGTTTTGTAGAATGGCGGCAATGTTCTATGGCGGGTGTCTGGGCGGCAACAACAAGCATTTGCTGGTTTGCTGGCTTTGCCCTTTATAGCGTCGCGCCGGTGCGCGCTGTTGGCCAAATTGAGCTTTTATTCAGCGTTGGATTTTCAGTTTTATATTTCAAAGAACGGATCAGCCGCGTTGAATTTACCGCTATCGCTCTACTAGCGACATCAATCATCATGGTTTTGCTTGACTGATTGCGCGGCTATCGCCAACGATACGCCTAGAAACGCTGTTTTTTACCGGATGTCAAAACGCTGATGATCATTTGTTTTTGACCGACATGGTGCAGTAGATGCACGCCCGGTCGCAGGAGCGAACCATGCCACTGGAAATGAACCAAAATGTATTTATCACCTGCGCCATTACCGGGTCGGGTGATACTACTGCCAAATCAGACAAGGTGCCAATCACACCAGCTGAAATTGCCGCGGCGGCGATTGATGCCGCGAAAGCTGGCGCCGCGGTTGTGCATTGTCATGTTCGAAATCCAGACACCGGGGCGCCATCGCGTGATCCGGCACTGTTTCGCGAAGTCACCGACCGGATTCGCAGTGCCGATACCGACATGGTGCTTAATCTGACAGCTGGCATGGGGGGAGACCTTGTGTTGGGCGGTGTCGAAACTCCATTGCCGCCGCATGCAGACGGCACCGATATGGCGGGCGCCACCGAACGTTTGGCGCATATTGCCGATTGTCTGCCAGAAATTTGCACGCTGGATTGTGGCACAATGAATTTTGGACATGGCGATTACATCATGACCAACAGCCCGGCGATGTTACGTGAAATGGCCACGCAAATGCGCAACCTTGGCGTCAAACCAGAAATTGAGGCCTTTGATACCGGGCATTTATGGTTTGCAAAGAAATTGGTTGAAGATGGCATTATCGAGGGGCCAGCCCTTGTACAATTATGTATGGGAATTGCTTGGGGCGCGCCAGATGATCTGAACACCTTGATGGCCATGGTCAATAATGTGCCAAAAGACTGGGTATTTTCCGCCTTTTCCATTGGCCGTAACGCCGCGGCCTACCCGGCGGCGGCCATTTTGGCAGGTGGCAATATCCGCGTTGGGCTAGAAGATAATATTTATTTGTCACGCGGCGTTTTTGCGACCAATGCCCAGCTTGTCGAAC
Organism: Alphaproteobacteria bacterium; assembly: GCA_038151495.1. Lineage (GTDB taxonomy): Bacteria > Pseudomonadota > Alphaproteobacteria > Puniceispirillales > Puniceispirillaceae > UBA3439. The sequence goes on along the minus strand of JAYOVO010000012.1, from coordinate 14,495 downwards.
GGGCGGCCACAATTACGACCAATATGGGGGCGTCACTTATCGGGCCAGATGAAGTCCGGCAGAAATTAGGTCTGGTAAAACGGCCGCCGCAACCACGCTGATGGGGCGATAACAGGCCAGTCGATTTTAATCATGACATCAGGAGATCAACAAGCATGACATCGACAGATACATGCCAGCTTATTGCGGTGATTGGCGGCGGCGTTATTGGTGGCGGCTGGGTCGCACGATGTTTGCTGAATGGCATCACGGTCAATCTTTATGATCCGGACCCAAATGCCCCCGGCAAAATTGATGAAATAATGATCAATGCAAAGCTGGCCTTTGGCAAATTGATTGATGGCCCGGTGCCGCCGCAAGGCAAATTGCATTTTACCGATTCAATCGCCAGCGCTGTTGCCAAGGCTGATTTGATTATAGAAGCCGTGCCAGAACGTCTGGACATCAAGCAATCAGTCTATCGTGATATTGAATCTGCCGCCGCCGCTGACACGCTGATTGCCTCGTCTACATCAGGTATTCTGCCAAGCGATTTACAGGATAAAATGACCACGCCAGACCGGCTGGTGGTGGCCCACCCCTTTAATCCAGTCTATCTGTTGCCGCTGGTTGAAATTGTCGGCGGCGCAAAAACCAGCCGCGCGGCCATCGAAAATGCCGCCCATTTGTTTCGCCAGCTTGGCATGCATCCGCTTCATGTTCGAACAGAAATACCTGCTTTTATTGCTGATCGGTTTCTTGAAGCGGTATGGCGCGAGGCCTTGTGGCTGGTCAAAGACGGCGTTGCCACAACCGCCGAAATTGACGATGCCATCAGATATGGGTTCGGTTTGCGTTGGGCGCAGATGGGGCTTTTTGAAACCTACCGGGTCGCTGGTGGGGAGGCTGGCATGGCGCATTTTATCGCACAATTTGGCCCTTGTCTCAAATGGCCATGGACAAAACTGACCGATGTGCCAGAACTGACCGATGAGTTGGTGACAATGATTGCTGACCAATCTGATTCGCAATCAGGGGCCTATTCTATTCGCCAGCTCGAACAGATTCGCGATGATAATCTGGTGGCCATTTTGCGCCAGTTACAAACGCGTGACTGGGGGGCTGGGCAGAGCGTCAGCGCTTGGCAAACCACATTAAAAACAGCCGCCATGGCGGCACTGCCGCGGCCAAATGAATTGATCCGTAGCTATGAACATAAAGTGCCGCAGGACTGGGTCGATTATAATGGTCATATGACCGAACATCGCTATCTTGAATGTTTTTCCCATGCCACGGATGAAATTATGCGGCAGGCAGGCGTTGATGACGCCTATATTGCGGCAGGCGGTAGCTTTTTTACCGTTGAAACCCATATCCGCCATATCGATGAGGTGATGGCTGGCGAGCCAATTTATGTCGACACGCAAATCTTGCTTGTGGCTGGCAAAAAAATGCATTTGTTCCATTCGCTTTTCCATCAGTCAGGTCGATTGCTCGCCACCGGGGAACATATGCTGTTGCATGTTGACATGAAACAGCGGCGTGCCAGCGAACCATCAGATATTGTTGCCGCCGCACTAGCCGAAATGGCCGCAGGCCACGCCGCGCTTGATCGGCCCGGCGCCGCAGGCCGTGCGGTTGGTCTGGCACCATAGACATAACCAAGACAACCACGAACAGGGATCAAATATGCAATTTGGAGCAACGCCCGAACAGGATATGATTGTCGAAACGGTGCGCAGTTTTGTTGAGCAGGAAATCTATCCGCTCGAGGACAAAATTGAAACGCTTGGGCATGTGCCAAAAGATATCGCTGAAGAGATCAAATCCAAAGTCAAAGCTATGGGGTTTTATGCCGCCAATTTTCCAGAATCGGTTGGCGGTGGTGGGCTCAACCATGTTGAATTTGCGTTGCTGGAGCGCGAACTTGGCCGCGGGTCGATGGCGCTTACACATTTTTTTGGACGCCCGCAAAATATTTTGATGGCTTGTGAAGGTGACCAGATCGAACGTTATCTGAACCCGGCTGTTCGCGGTGAAAAAATGGATGCGCTGGCAATGACCGAGCCAGATGCCGGGTCTGATGTCCGCGGCATGACAACAACGGCACGGCGTGATGGCGGTGACTGGGTGATCAATGGCACCAAACATTTTATCTCTGGCGGGGATCATGCTGATTTCTTCATTGTCTTTGTCGCCACTGGCGTTGATGACACCGTGCATGGTCCAAAAAAGCGAATCACCTGTTTTCTTGTCGATCGCGGTCATCCGGGGTTTTCTGTCCTGCCCGGCTATCAATCGGTGTCGCATAGCGGCTATCACAATGTGATTTTAAAATTTGAAGATTGTCGGTTGCCAGATGATCAGGTGCTTGGGGCTGTTGATGGCGGCTTTGAGGTCATGAATAGCTGGCTCTATGCCACCCGCATTACCGTTGCGGCAATGGCGGTTGGTCGGGCCAGACGCGCGTTTGATTATGCGTTGACCTATGCCGCAGAGCGACGGCAATTTGGCAAGCAAATTGGCAAATTTCAGGGCGTCAGTTTTAAACTGGCCGATCTGGTCACAGAAATTGACGCCGCCGACTGGCTGACACTGGCGGCCGCGTGGCGACTTGACGAAGGCCTGCCAGCCAATCGTGAAATTGCATCGGCAAAATTATACGCCACTGAAATGCTGGCACGGGTCACTGATGAAGCCATCCAGATTTATGGCGGCATGGGGCTAATGGATGATTTGCCGCTGGCACGATTCTGGCGCGATGCGCGGGTTGAACGAATCTGGGACGGCACCTCGGAAATTCAGAGACATATTATCAGCCGTGATTTGTTGCGACCTCTGGGGGGCTGAAACTTTGCCAGAACTGTTGCGGCTGTTTCAGCCCAAATCCATCGTTGTCTATGGCGGTAGCTGGGCTGAAAATGTCATTCAGCAATGCCAAAAAATGGGGTTTAGCGGTGACATCTGGCCAATTCACCCGCACCGCAAATCAATCAGCGGCTTGGCCTGTTTTGCCGCTATTTCTGAACTTCCCGGGGTGCCAGATGCGGCCTTTCTTGGCATCAACCGGGACGCCGTTATCGAAGTGACGCGTCAATTAGCAGAAATAGGATGTGGCGGCGCGGTTTGTTTTGCCTCTGGCTTTGCCGAATCGGGCGATATTGACCTGCAACAACAGCTTGTTACCGCGGCAGGCGATATGCCGCTATTGGGCCCGAATTGCTATGGGTTTATCAATTATCTTGATGGTGCATTACTATGGCCGGACCAGCATGGCGGCAGGCGGTGCGATACTGGTGTAGCGCTGATCAGCCAATCATCAAATATTGCGATCAATCTTGGCATGCAGGCGCGCGGTCTGCCGGTTGGCTATGTCGCCTGTGTCGGCAATCAGGCGCAAACCAGCCTCACAGATATCACAGCCGCGCTGTTGGATGACCCGCGCATTACCGCCGCCGGGCTTTATATCGAAGGCATTGATGATGCCGCCGAACTTGCCAGACTGGCGCATCATGCCCGGCAAAATGGCAAATATATTATTGCCATCAAATCTGGCAAAACAGCGCTATCACAACAGGCGGCTGGCGCGCATACCGCGGCCCTTGCTGGCGATGCCGCCGCCTCGTCTGCCTTTTTACAGCAATGCGGCATTATCGAGGTACACAGCCTGGATACCCTGATCGAGACCTTAAAAATAATACATGTCTTTGGCGGCTTGCCCGGCAATCGTATCAGTGCCATGTGTTGTTCTGGTGGTGAGGCTGGCCTGCTGGCTGACCGGGCGATGAGCTATGACATGGCATGGCCTGATATACCCACCGCGAACAAACGGCAATTGGCTGACCAGCTAGGCCCCTTGGTGCATTTGGCAAACCCACTTGATTATCACACCTTTATTTGGGGCGACGAGGCGGCGATGACGCAATGTTTCGCCAGCATGATGGGGGACTGGGTCGATTTATCTTGTCTTGTCATTGATTTTCCGCGGGCTGACCGCTGTAGCCGGGATTCATGGATGCCAGCCGTTAGGGCGCTTCAACAAGCTGCCAAGCTGACCGGCAGTAAAGTTGCCGTTCTGGCCAGCATGCCTGAAGGCTTGCCAGATGATATGGCCAGCGATTTGGTTGACCATGGGGTTTTGCCACTTTGCGGTTTTGAAGCCGGGTTATCTGCACTGGCACATGCCACCAGCGCCAACCGCCATAGCCTGCCACAACAGCCATGGATACCACTGGCCCATGTTGATGCCAGCGTTGATGCCAGCATCGGTGACAATGCCGCCACAGTTCTCAGCGAATCTGCCGCAAAAGCGGTTTTGCAGAAGCATGGGCTGGTGGTGCCGGCAGGTATTATCAACGATGATCCCACCAGATTGGCAGATCAGGCCGCACAGCTTACCGCGCCACTTGCGCTAAAAGGCCAGGGCGTTCTTCACAAAAGTGAACAAGGTTATGTCGTCTTGGGGCTAGGGCATGCCGATCTGGCACAGCAAGCCGCCAGCATGGATGGCACCGATGGGTTTTTGGTCGAAGAAATGGTCACAGACCCAATCGCCGAGTTGCTGGTTGGGATCCGCCGTGACCCACAATATGGTATGCATCTGACGCTTGCCAGCGGCGGTATCATGACCGAATTATGGCGTGATTCACAAAGCCTGATTTTGCCAGTAGACGGCCCCGTCATCAGCGATGCACTTGCGGCACTTAAATTGGCCCCGGTGCTTTATGGGTTTCGGGGCCGTCCAGCGGCAGACATAAAATCGGCCATTGACCAGATTCTAGCCCTTTGTGATCTGATCACCAGCGACCACAACATTGCGGCGATAGAGGTCAACCCGCTGATGATCACGGCAAATAAAGCGGTTGTCGCTGATGCGTTATTATGGCGCTATGACAAACCGCACCATAGCGAACAAACAACAGGAGCCACATCATGACCGAAGTCATCCAGACCCGAATTGACGGCGGGGTTTTTGAAGTCACATTGGATCGCCCGAAAGCCAATGCAATCGATTTGGCGACATCGCGTAAAATGGGCGATGTATTTCAGTCCTTTCGAGATGACGAGTCGCTTCGGGTTTGTATTTTACGGACAGCTGGCGAAAAGTTTTTTTCGGCTGGCTGGGATCTTAAGGCCGCTGCAGCAGGTGATTCGGTCACTGCTGATTATGGCGTTGGTGGATTTGGCGGCCTGCAAGAGCTTCGCGATTTGAACAAACCGGTGATTGCCGCAGTTGAGGGTATGTGCGTTGGCGGTGGGTTTGAAATAGCTTTGTCATGCGATTTGATTCTGGCAACTGCGGCATCAAGTTTTGCCTTGCCAGAAATCCGCGCAGGTACATTGGCCGACGCTGCCACAATAAAGCTGCCAAAGCGCATACCCTATCATGTGGCAATGGATTTGTTGTTGACCGGACGCTGGATGGATTGCGCCGAAGCCCATAAATGGGGGTTGGTGAATGAAATATTTGATGATGCCGACGGGCTGTATGCGCGTGCATGGGCATTGGCCAGACTTCTTGAATCCGGGCCACCTCTGGTTTTTGCCGCGATCAAGGAAGTCGCACGCGAGGCCGAGGCGATGAAATTTCAGGACATTTTGAACAAGGTAACAAAGATGCAACTGCCAACAGTTGACAAATTATATAACTCTGAAGACGGGGTTGAGGGGTTTAAAGCGTTTGCCGAAAAACGCGATCCAGTATGGCGCGGCCGATAAAGGGACGAGGGCAAGCCGCCAGCGATCAGGCTTGGTCATTGACAAGGCCAAACCAACACCTTAAAAATCCCCCACCTAATAACAAAAGCAGGTTTGGCAAAGCCATTCGGCCCTGAAAATTGGCCCTGGAAACCGGCCCTGTAATTCGCTTCCTTTTATCAACGGTTTTGAGAGTATTTTTGTGGAACAATTCCTGTCGTCAGTTGGCATTACCGAGCCGAAAGAAATTATCTATAACCCTTCATACGAGCAGCTTTTTGAAGATGAGATGCAGCCCGGTCTTGAAGGCTATGCGCGCGGCTATCTGACCGAGCTTGGCGCGGTCAATGTGCTGACAGGTGAATATACTGGACGCTCACCGAAAGATAAATTCATCGTCATGGACGACACCACAAGAGACAGTTTGTGGTGGAATGGGAATGGCGCCAAAAATGATAATAAATCCATCACCCCAGAAGTATGGGGAGAGCTCAAAAATCTGGTTGCCAAGCAATTATCTGGAAAAAAGCTCTATGTTGTCGATGGGTTTTGCGGTGCAAATAAGGACACCTGCCTGAAAGTGCGCTTTGTCATGGAAGTGGCATGGCAGGCACATTTTGTGAAAAATATGTTTATCCGGCCAAGCGATGAAGAGCTTGCCAATTTTGAACCTGATTTTACCGTGATCAATGCGTCAATGACGACTAACCCAGACTGGGAACGTCATGGTATGAATTCACCAACCTTTGTGGCCTTTAACCTGACCGAACGGATGCAACTGATCGGCGGGTCTTGGTATGGCGGGGAAATGAAAAAAGGGATGTTCTCAATGATGAACTATCTCTTGCCGCGCCAGGGCATTGCGTCAATGCATTGTTCGGCCAATTGCGGTGAAAAAGGCGATGTGGCTTTGTTTTTTGGCCTCTCCGGCACCGGCAAAACCACTTTATCAGCCGCTGCAGATCGTAGCCTGATTGGTGATGACGAACATGGCTGGGATGATGAAGGCATTTTTAACTTTGAGGGGGGCTGTTACGCCAAGACAAGTGACCTCAATGAAGCCAGCGAACCAGAAATTTATCGGGCCATCAAGCGTGATGCGTTGCTGGAAAATGTGATGGTAGATGCCGATGGTAAAATTGATTTCAGCGACACCAGCCTTACCTTGAATACCCGGGTGTCTTATCCAATTTATCATATCGACAACATCGTTCGTCCCGTATCAAAGGCGGGGCATGCCAAACATGTGCTGTTTCTGACGGCTGATGCCTTTGGCGTTTTGCCGCCTGTATCAATCCTTGATGATGCGGCGACGCAATATCATTTCCTGTCTGGCTTTACCGCCAAAATGGCTGGTATGGAACGCGGCATGACCGAACATCAGCCAACGTTTTCAGCCTGTTTTGGGGCGGCATTCCTGTCACTTCACCCGACCACCTATGCCGAGGTGTTGAGCAAGCGGATGCGTGATGCCGGCGCCAAAGCCTATCTCATTAACACGGGCTGGAACGGGCAAGGCACGCGCATTTCACTTAAAAATACCCGGGCGCTGATCAATGCCATTTTTTCTGGCGAGATTGACAATAGCGAAACCGATACGCTGCCAATCTTCAATTTGAAAATGCCAAAAACACTGGCCGGCCTCGACAGCTCCATTCTTGACCCAAGATCAAGCTATGACGATGCGGCCGAATGGGAAAAGCGGGCCCGTCATTTGGGTGGTTTATTTATCGAAAATTTTGAAAAATTCACCGATACAGATTCCGGCAAGGCCTTGGTCGCCGCCGGGCCGCAACTTGGCTAATCATACCAGACTAACCTGAAGTGGTGTTCATGGTGCCACCAGTCTAGGTGGCACCTTACTTGCCCACATCGAAAATTGGCTTGATGCTGATGGTTTTTAATTCGATTTTTTCGATAAAAACCATCAGTATTATTCTATTGTTAAATTCAGTGATGTTTGACATTCTCACCAGAGACCAGCCTGGGGAGAGCCAACAATGAAGTTCCAGATTGCCATCAACTTAGAACGAATGAATGACCAGACATCGATGACGGCGGTGCGCGATCATACGCTTCGCATGGTTAAGATGGCTGATGACGCTGGCTTTGAAATTGTCTGGGCAGCTGAACATCACGCACTGGAAATGACAATCGCACCAAATCCGTTTGCGCTTTTGACCTGGTGGGGCGAACATACCAAAAATATTCGGTTGGGTTGCGGTGTGGTAAACGCCGCCTATTGGCATCCAATTCGGCTTGCCGGTGAAGCCGCAATGACGGATTTATTGACCAACGGACGGCTTGAGTTTGGCATTGGATCAGGCGCCTATCAGCGTGAATTTGACCGCATGCACCCGGGTCTAAAGCAGTCAGATAGTTGGAAATATATGAATGAAATGCTGCCAGCTGTGTTGGCGTTATGGCAGGGTGATTACGAACATAATGGTGACTATTGGCAGTTTCCAACATCAACATCGGTGCCAAAACCATTGCAACAGCCACACCCCCCATTATGGGTCGCGGCGCGGTCACCCATCACCTATGATTATGCGATCAAAAATAACTGCAACATCATGTGCTGGCCATTGACCCGTGGGTTTGACGAAGCCGAACTATATAAACAGCGTTTTGATGAATCGATGGCCAAATTTGAAAACGCCAAACGGCCACATTTTGCGCTGATGCGCCATGCCGCCATTTATGAAACCAAGGCCAGCCGAGAAAAGGCCATTGCCGCTATCCAAAATGTACTTGGCCAGTTTGAAAATCTGTTCCGCAATATTGGCGGCGTGACCAACGGGTTCCCCGCGCAAACACCGCTTGCTGAATTGGTCAACCGCGATGAATATAACGCCGATATGCTGGAAGAAAATTTGCTATTCGGATCGCCTGATCAAGCCATAGAAAAACTAAAGAAATACCAAAATCTAGGCGTCGATTCGTTCATTTATTACGCCTCAATGGGGCTTGATCATGATGAACAGATCAAGTCGTTGGAACTATTTTGTGACAAAGTGATGCCAGCCTTTCGCTAACCGGTATGACCGGCGGCAAAGCCCTGCTTTTCGACCTGTGCATGGATGGTGAGCTTGATGACAAAATTGTGATAGCTAGGTCTGCGGCTTATAGGCAATCACCTCGATTTCCACTTTCACATCAACCAGCAGGTCATTCACAATGGCTGAGCGAGCTGGTGGTTGTTCTGGAAAATATTCGGCATAGACTGCGTTAAACCCGGGAAAATCATCACGCGATGTCAACCACACCATGGATTTAACAACATCATTGCGATCACAGCCAGCCAATGCCAGCGTCGCCGTTATATCATCAAGCACAACGCGGGTTTGATCCTCTATGCTGCCATGTGTCATCACCGCGCCATTTTGCATCGGCACCTGACCGGTGAGAAATACAAAATCACCGGCTCGCACCGCACGTGACAGCGACAGACGCCGCCCATTGATCACCAATGGATCACCAATTATCTGCTTTGTCATACGCTTCCCCCTTCGCTGCCGTTCTTGACCCGGCCAATTAAGTAATATTCAGCCTATACAGATTTTCAATTTTTCGTCACGATATGACTAAAATATGAAAATAACAGCGTAACAAAGCCATAGGCTTTAACGAGATATTGTAGGGATTTTACCAGCACAGCAAGATAAAGGAGAGCCTCATGCCTGACAGCGTTCGTTACAAAATGTTCATTAACGGCATCTGGCAAGATGCCAGTGACGGCAAAAGATTTGACAGCATAAATCCAGCAACCGAACAGCCATGGTGTAGCATACCCGAATCGACCGAAGATGACATCAACAAGGCAGTTGAATCGGCCCATGCGGCATTTACATCTGGGCCATGGGCGCGTCTGACCCCGACCGAGCGCGGCAAATATTTGCGCCGCCTTGCTGAATTGCTAGATGAAAAGTCGGAACATCTTGGCCGGATCGAAACCATTGATACTGGCAAAATGCTGAAAGAAACGCGCTGGCAGGCAAAATATATTGCCGAATTTTTTCACTTTTATGCTGGCTGTGCAGATAAAATCAGCGGCCAAACCCTGCCCATTGATAAACCTGACATGATCACCTTGACCTTGCGTGAACCGCTTGGCGTGATCGCGGCAGTGGTGCCATGGAATTCGCAATTATTTCTTGTCGCGGTCAAAATTGGCCCGGCATTGGCAGCTGGCAATACCGTCGTTTTGAAAGCATCTGAACATGCCTCGGCGGCGATGCTGGAATTTGGCAAGCTGGTTGAAGAGGCTGGCTTTCCAGAAGGCGTTGTAAATATTGTCACCGGCCATGCCGACCCTTGCGGGCGGGTGTTGACATCGCACCCGCTTGTCCAGCGGATCAGCTTTACCGGTGGTACCACAGCGGCGCGTCATGTGGTGCGGAATTCAGCAGAAAACTTTGCCCAAGTGTCACTTGAGCTTGGCGGCAAATCGCCATTCATTGTTTTTGATGATGCCAATATCGAAAGTGCGGTAAATGGGTCAATCGCTGGTATTTTTGGCGCCAGCGGTCAAAGCTGTGTGGCCGGTTCAAGGCTGTATCTGCACAACAGCATTGCTGACGAATTTCTTGATAAAATGCTGCAACAGGCCCAGACTATAAAACTTGGAGACCCGCTAGATGACGCCACGCAAATGGGGCCGTTGGCCACCTATGCGCAGATAGAACATATCGAGCGGCAAGTCGAAATGGCAAAAGCCGAAGGCGGCACAATTCTTACCGGTGGTCATCGCGGCGACACCCCCACTACCGGTTGGTATTACCCGCCAACGATCATTGCATGTCCGCGTCAGGATTTGACCATTGTCGGCACCGAGTTGTTTGGCCCGGTGTTAAGTGTTTTACGTTTTGATGATGAAGACGAGGTGCTGCAGCTTGCCAATGACAGCCAGTTTGGATTGGCGGCTGGTGTATTCACCCGAGATGGTGCGCGGGCGCTTCGTATGACCAAAGCACTGCGTGCTGGCATTGTGTGGGTCAATACCTACCGGGTGGTATCGCCAATTGCTGAATTTGGCGGGTTCAAGGAATCCGGCTATGGACGCGAAAGCGGCATGCAGGCGATTTATGATTACACCCGGCCAAAGACCGCGTGGCTGAATATTTCCGATGCGCCCATGACCAACCCTTTTGTTATGCGCTGACTTAACAAAATTGACGCAGACAAGAGGATAGCCCCGGTGGCGTATACTAACACCGCATCTAAACCGGCTGAATTGGTGCAGTTTATTTTGCTGCCACGATTTAACATGGCCAGTTTGACAACAATGATTGAGCCGATGCGGATCGCGAATTATCTCAGCACGCACCCGCTTTATCGCTGGCAGTTTTTGTCACGCCATGGCGGTTTGGTTCAGGCCAGCAATGACATGACAATTGCCTGTGACGAAATTGACGGCGGCAAAAGCCAAGCTAGTTATATTGTCCTGCTTGGAAGCTGGGGGGCAGAACGCTATTCAGACGAAAAGCTGACAAGCTGGTTACGTGGTCAGGCCCGCCATGGCACTTTTCTGATTGGTGTTGAAATTGGCGCCTATATTTTCGCCCGTGCCGGGCTGCTGACAGGCAAAAAAGCCACCACGCATTGGTCATTATTTGCCGGCTTTGCCGAGACCTTTCCGCAAATTGAACCAGCAGAACAGATGTTCACCATCGACCAAAACATCATGACCTGTGCTGGTGGTATGGCCGGGGTTGATTTGATGTTGCACTGTATCGAACAGACCCATGATCATGATCTTGCAACAGAAGTGGCCGCGCAGATGTTGCATCATTTTCGGTGTGAAGGCCAATTTCCGCAACGGCCAGGCCCGCAAACCACGGCTGGTCAAACGCACCCAGTCATTCAAAAGACCATCGCCTATCTTGAAGAGCGGATCGAAGACAGCATCCTGATCCCAGATATTTGCAAACAGCTTGGCATACCCCAGCGTCAATTAGAGCGCCTTTTTAACAAACATGTTGGCTGCAGCGTTGTGCAGTTTTGTCGGCTTATGAAACTGCAATATGCACGCACGCTTCTTGTCAGCACAAATATGACCATCCGTGAAATTTCAGTGGCCACCGGATTCAATTCTATGTCTTATTTTTCATCTTGTTTCACCCGCACCTTTGGCCGCAAACCCAGCCAGTACCGCCGAGCGTGGCCAGATGAGGATCAGGCGCCAAATTGGCCGGGAACGACCTATGCCTTCACCCACATTGAACGAAAAACAAAACAGGAGAAAGCAACATGTCGGAACATGTGCTGATTGAACGACGCGGGCATGTGATGGAAATCACCCTGAACAAGCCCAAAGTAAACGCCATCGATCATGAAATGAGCAAGGCCGTTGCCGATGCCTTTGTGGAATTTGACAAGGATGATGATCTGCGCGTGGCCATTCTGACAGCCGCCGGTGATCGCATCTTTTCTGCAGGTTGGGATCTAAAAGCGCTGGACCGCGGTGATGCCAAGCTGGATGAATGGTGGGATGATGGTGATTATGGCTATGGCGGATTCGCCGGATTGACCGAAAACTGGACGATGAACAAACCAGTGATCGCGGCGCTGAATGGTCTGGTGATTGGTGGCGGATTTGAAATTGCAATGGCTTGTGATCTTATGATTGCGGCCGATCATGTCGAATTTGCCTTGCCGGAAATGCCACTTGGAATCATCCCCGATTCTGGTGCGATCCAACGCCTGCCGCGGTTGATTCCACATAATATTGCAATGGAGATGCTGTTGTTAGGGCGCCGCATGCCAGCAAGTGAAGCCGCGCATTACGGGCTGATCAATAAAGTCGTCCCCGGCGACAAGTTGATGGAAACAGCACGCAAATGGGCGGATGATATTGCCTGGTATGCGCCGCTTGCCGTGCAATCTATCAAAGAGGTTTTGCGGCATATTGACCAGCAACCCCTGCCCACTGCCTTTGACATTATGCGCAGTGGCGATTTGCCAACATACCGGGCAATGCTGAAAAGCGAAGATGCAGAAGAAGGCGTGCGTGCCTTTGTCGAAAAACGTGAACCTGTTTTTAAAGGTAAATAGACCGCCATCACCATAAAGGAGCCCGGCATGGCACTTCCAGATATATCCTCTTTGTCTACAATTGCCAGCATTGGTGGCGGCCCGATTGGCGGTGGCTGGGCCGCGCATTTTCTGGCACGCGGCTATGATGTACGGGCGTATCTTCACGACCCAGCAGAAGAACCAGCATTTCGCGAGATTATTGAAACCGCTTGGCCTTGTTTAATCGAACTCGGCTTGGCGGATACGGCATCACTTGAACGTCTATATATCACCAGCAATTTGGAAGATGCGGTGGCAGGCGCCGAATTTATTCAGGAAAGCGCGGTAGAACGGCTGGAAGAAAAACAGGACCTCTATCACAAATTAGGCAAGGTTGTTGGCGCAGATATCGTTATCGCCTCTAGCACATCTGGCTTGCTGATGAGTGATATTCAGGCACGGTGTGACATCGCGGCACGCACGCTTGTCGGACACCCATTTAATCCGCCTTATCTGCTGCCGCTTGTCGAGGTTGTCGGCGGCGCTAAAACCACGACAGACAGCATTGACTGGGCGATGGCGTTTTACCACCATGCTGGCAAAGAGCCATTACGGTTGAAAAAGGAAATACCCGGCTTTGTGGCAACGCGTCTGCAAGAAGCGCTGTGGCGCGAGGCATTACATATGGTCGCCAATGGCGAGGCCAGCCCCGAGGATATTGACCGGGCACTGCGCTTTGGCCCGGCGTCAAGAATGGCCGTTCAGGGCCAATGTATGGCCTTTCATGTCGCATGCGGCGAAGGCGGTATGGCCAAAAACCTTGACCAATTCGGGCCAGCGCTGAAATTACCGTGGACACGTCTAGACGCGCCAGAACTCACACCCGCATTGCGTAATGCAATGGTTGATGGTTGCAATGATATGGCCGGGGGCGAAAGTTTTAAGACAATGGCCGCCGAACGCGACCAGAAAATCGCCCGTATCCTAAAGATCGCCCAGCAAAAAAGCTAAGGCACCAGCCATATGAAACAGGACACCAGAGGGTTTTTAATCGGCATGAACCGTCGAAAACATGATTTTTCTGTCGAAAATTTATAAATTTCGTAGAAAATTTGGTCAGATGATCGGACGATAAATGGTCTATTGAGGAGGCAAAGCAACAATGAATTATGATGTGATTGTAACTTGCGCCGTCACCGGTGCCGGTGATACCCGCGACAAGAACCCACATGTCCCTGTGACTCCTCAGGAAATTGCCGACTCGGCCATTGCCGCGGCAAAGGCTGGCGCGGCTGTCGCCCATATCCATGTCCGCGACCCGGACACAGCCAAAGGGTCACGTGATGTCGATCTGTTTCGTAAAACCGTCGATCTGATCCGCGACAGCGATACCGATGTTGTGATCAATCTGACCTCGGGGATGGGTGGTGACTGGGTGCCGAGCGAGACTGATCCGGCCTTGCCCGGACCCGGCACAGATATGATTGGCCCCGAAGAAAGATTGGCCCATGTGATCGCGTGCAAGCCTGAAATTTGTAGCCTTGATTGTGGCACAATGAATTTTGGCAACGGCAATGAAATTTATATTTCGACGCCGCCCTATTTGCGCAAAATGGCTTCAATGGTTCAGCAAATTGGCGTCAAACCAGAACTTGAAGTATTTGAACTTGGCCATATCAGATTCGCCAAGCAAATGATTGCCGAGGGTATTATTGATGCCCCGCCTATGTTTCAAATCTGCCTTGGTATTCCATGGGGCGCTGACCAGTCTGTTGATAATATGAAGGTGATGAAAGACGAAT
>JAYOVO010000011.1:0-23895 GCA_038151495.1 Alphaproteobacteria bacterium | reverse complement strand
TATCGCCAAAAAACGCCATTTGACGCCAGATGATCAAACAACCAAGCGGCCCAACAATAACCGACAGTCCAATACCGGCAAACAAAGCGCGGGTGAAAAAATCATCAAGCATGTGGGGTCTCACTAGCGGGGTGGCAATGATCTGAAATGCTGCCATCAGCATGTTGGACGGTGCCATCAGGAAGATGGATATGATCATGATCATGCTGGTATACAGCCAACTGCCCAGCTGTATGACCGCCAAATAATCTCATATATTCTGGATTGGTGACAACCGTGTCCGGGCTACCACTGCAGCAAATATGCCCATTAAGACATAACACCGTATCCGTGTCTGCCATCACAATATGCAGATCATGGGAAATCATCAAAACGCCGCAACCGCTGGTGTCGCGAATGGTTTTGATTAAATCATACAACATCACTTCGCTGGCAAAATCGACGCCTTGAACAGGTTCGTCAAGCACCAGTAAGTCAGGCTGGCGCAAGATCGCCCGGGCGAGCAGTGCCCGTTGAAACTCGCCGCCTGACAAATCCTGCACATAGGCGCTGGCTAGATGTTCAATGCCAACTGCCTCTAACGCCCGCGCACAGGCGGCTTTATCAACCGTGGTTGTTAATTGCATCAACCGGCTGACCTGTAACGGCAGGGCCGGGTCAATAAATAGCTTTTGCGGAACATAGCCAACCCGCAGACCATTATGCCGGGCAACCGTGCCTTCATCCGGGGTAATGGCGCCGATTGCCAGCTTGGCGGTGGTGCTTTTGCCGGCCCCGTTTGGCCCGACAATGGTGACAATTTCACCGCGCTCTATGGTAAAGTTAAGGCCGCGCACCGCCCAGTGTTGATCGCGTTTGACACCGGCCTGTTGCATCGAAATCAATGGGTGTGCCATATGTGACCCGTTTCCGTGAAAATCAGTGATGATTGGGCGGCTCTAGCGATTGTGACCCACCGTTGTTATTTTATAACATAATCGGACATTTCAACGCAAACCTACATGATCTATCTGGTCAATCTAGTTCACGTCATAGTAGACTGGCGTAGCCCCATTGCCGCAAATAGGCCATGACGTTATAGGGGGGCGCACCCGAGCAGAGCGATATAGATTTGATGGAGCAAATTATGACGGCGGCTGACACGATCACATCTTTGACTATACGCCGGCCAGATGATTTACATTTACATCTTCGTGATGGGGCTATGTTGGCGGCTGTTGTGGCCGACACCGCCCGGCATTTTGGCCGTGCGATTGTGATGCCCAATCTGGTGCCGCCAGTGGTGACAGCGACCGATGCCAGTGCGTACCGCGACCGGATTTTGGATCATTTGTCCGACCATGGACATTTTCAGCCGCTGATGACGCTCTATTTAACCGAAACAACCGATGCCAGTGATGTTGTGGCGGCGGCAGAAGCTGGCATTATTCACGCGGTCAAACTATATCCAGCGGGGGCAACAACCAATTCAGCGTCAGGGGTTCGTGATTTTGATAAGGTGCGCCCGGTTCTAGAGGCCATGGCAGAGATTGGTCTGCCACTTTGCGTACATGGCGAGGTGACCGACCCATCGGTAGATATCTTTGACCGTGAAGCGGTATTTATTGACCGGGTATTAACGCCGTTGCGCGCGGCAGTGCCCGGTTTAAAAGTGATCCTAGAGCATGTCACAACAGCTGATGGTGTTGATTTTGTGCGTGATGCTGGTGGCAATATGGCGGCTACCATCACCACGCATCATTTATTTATCAACCGCAACCATATTTTGGCTGGTGGTATCAGGCCACATTATTACTGCTTGCCTGTGGCCAAACGTGAACGGCATCGTTTGGCACTTGTGGCCGCGGCGACATCTGGTGCATCGCAATTTTTCCTTGGCACCGACAGCGCGCCGCATCTTGATACCGACAAGCAATCAGCATGCGGCTGTGCGGGCATTTATACAGCGCCAAATACATTATCTTGTCTGGCCCATGTGTTTGAAGCCGAGTCAGCGCTTCACCTGCTTGAGGGATTTACCTCGGTGCATGGTGCAGCGTTTTATGGTCTGCCGCCAGCGAAAGATCGCATTACGCTTGTGAAACGTGATGCGCCCGTGACCTATCCCGCCAGCCGGAAGACAGCACATGGCGAGGTTACAATTTTTGATTGCGGCGTAGAGCTATATTGGGAGGTTGAGACCAGCATATAGGGCCGCTGGTTATCACCTTATAACCGCGGTTCGCGCGGGCCAGCCGTTGGCCGCAGGGATTGCCGCGCGGCGGCTTCACGGCGGGTGATATAAGCGGTTGATGCAAAAATAACCGCCCCGCCCACAAAGGTCGAAAGGCCGGGCCATTCCGCAAAAATAATCCACGCTAAAAGCACCGCAAATGGCAATTTGATAAATTCCAGCGGTTGCAAAGCGGTGATATCGACAAGGCTAAAGGCGCGGGTGAAACAAAGATGGGCGATCGTGCCGGATAATGCCATGCCCCATAAAAACCCCCATGTCAAAAGATCTGGCCATTGCCAGACCCACAATGACGGGATCAGTGCTAACGGCGCTTGCATCACCACCATCCATGTCACAATCGCATGCTGACTTTCGCTACGGGTCAGAGTTTTGACAATCAGTGACGCCATGGCAATGGTAAGCGCGCTGATCAGTGCCAAAAGCGCGCCAAATGTGACATCAACAACACCCGGCTGCAAGATGATCAGCGTGCCTAAAAATCCAATACAAATGGCGGCAATCCGGCGGGCCCGAATGACCTCGCCAAGAAATAATACCGCACCGATTGTTACAAATAATGGGGTGGTAAAGCTAAGCGCTGTCATTTGTGCCAACGGGATCAATGTCAGGGCGGTAAAGCCGCAAAACATGCCAACCGCATTGATCGCCGCGCGCAAGAAAAACAATTTTGGCCGATTCATGCGCAACGTGCCAAATCCAACGCGCGCAACCAGCGGCAGCAAAATCAGCACCGCCAGAAAATTGCGGAAAAACACCACTTCAATCACTGGCAAATGCGCGGCAGATAGCCGAATACATATGCCCATCACGGTAAACATGAACAACGCCACAATCATCAGACATGTGGCGCGGGTTTGTGCTGGCAAGCTATTGAAAATAGATATCATCTGAATCAGCGACCAAACTGTGACACTGGCGTATCACCCTTATTGGCAATGATGCCATTAGGCACCATCACATCATGCTGGTCAATGAGATGTTATGCGCCGCTGTGTCAAAGGTTCAGCTTGGCCGCGACCCAGCTATCGAAAGCTTCATAATAACTGTGCAATTCTTCGGTAACCGAAGGATGGTTTGCCAAGGCTGTTTCATAGGCGCGCAAGCTTTCATCCAGATGAATCGAAAACCCTAAAATGGGTTGCAACCTGTTTAAAATGGCAAAGCTTGGCACAAAACCGCAATCCGCAAGGCTGAGTGAGTTGCCACATAAAAAAGGACGTGGGGTGACCATTTGGGCCAGCTGGTCAAATCGTTTTTGCAACAAGATGGCATTGTCTTTTATGAAAGATGCGTCTCGGCTGGCTGGTGCCACCTGACCAAAATAGGCGCGTAAAACAGGCTCTATCCGGCTGTCATGGAATCTCGATAGTGATCTTGCCGTGGCACGGTCTTTGACATCAGCAGGCAGCATCGCCGGTGTTGGCGCGATCTCGTTGATATATTCTGCGATGGCTTCTGAATCACATAGTGTAAACCCATGATCATCAAGCGCCGGTATTGTGCCGGCAGGAATGATTTGACAATAGGCTGGACTGCCATAGCCATCAGGCGGCGCAACGCTCTGCCACTGCAAATTTTTATGCCGAAGTAAAATACGAGTCTTGCAGCCATAACTGCTGATTGGCAAATCATACAATATCATCACATCACGCCCCTAGCTCTATCTTGAATTTGGCAGATTTCCACATCATTCAACCAAAGTAAAAAGGGAGATGGTTTCATCTCCCTTTTGTCTTTCGCTTCATGTGATAGGCGCTTTGGCTTAGTTAGACAATTGCCATTTGCGGCCAAGTTCAGCAAAGAAACCGCGTTCTGTTTTCAACGCAATCCAGGTATTCACATAATTGATCCAGACCTGATCATCTTGTGGCAGCAACATGGCGATTGGTGTTGGTGCCTTTGGTGCTGATACCGGCACAATCATCATTTCCGGATATTTTGCAACCAGCTTATAGGCTTCAACATTTGAAGTGATATGCGCGTCAGCCCGGCCAGCTAGAACTTCTTGAAAATCGCGTGCTGGGGCTTCGACAATCTTATATTTTGCATTCGGGAAAAATTGTTTGACCTGCTTTTCTTGGGTTGTGCCAAGTGTTGCCGCAACCGTGACCGAGGCTTTATCAAGATCGGCCCAGTCGGTGAATTTTTCGGCGTTTTTCTTCAACGTCAATGGCACAGTTGCCAGAGAAAAATAGCTGTTTGAATAGCCTGCGGCCTTGGCACGGGCTGGCGAAATGGAGGCCGAACCAGTCATGTGATACTTACCGGATGTGACGCCGCTGACCAGTGTTTTCCAGTCTGTTGGGACAAATTCCAGCTTTACATCGAGGTCTTTTGCCAATTCGGTCATCACATCAATGTCATAACCGGTATAGCTATTGGTCGCCGTATCTTTCATTGTCATTGGGTTCCAGTCACCGGTCGTACCCACTTTTAGCACGCCATTTGACAAGATGTCCTGTAGGGCGCTTTCGGCATGTGCGCTAGCTGTAGAAAACATGACCAGAAGGCATGTGGCGAGGGTTTTAATAAATTTCATTGCGTAATCTCCGGTTCACTATCCAATAACAATCATGTTCGATCGGTCTCGTGAAGGTAGGTGCTATGCCAGAAAATACAACCCAGACGGCCAAATATTACCCAGAAATCTTCAAAAATTTCAGGGGTAGGCGGTTGCGCTGAAATCGGCTAGGACTGATAGGCAAGCGGCCGTTAGGCACGAGACAAGCCAAACCTAGGTAGATTGTTAATGACCCCCCAGCCACTGTCGGCATTTTTATCGGTGCAAAATGTCTCTAAATATTTTGATGATTTTTGTGCGTTGGATAATGTCTCGCTTGATGTTTCGCTTGGCCAAAAGCTGGTTATTTGTGGGCCGTCTGGGTCGGGCAAATCAACGCTGATACGCTGTGTCAACCAGCTTGAACAGCACCAATCTGGAACCATATATATCGATGGTATAGAGGTGGGCGCCGGGGATGCCGGGCAGGCGGCAATCCGCGAAAATGTGGGTATGGTGTTTCAGCAATTTAACTTGTTTCCGCATCTGACCATTATGGAAAATCTGACGTTGGGGCCGGTACGCGCACGCGGGATGCCAGCCGCCGATGCGGCTGAATTGGCGATGCATTATTTGGAACGGGTGCGGATCCCAGAACAAAGCCATAAATACCCATCACAATTATCTGGTGGTCAACAGCAACGCGTGGCGATTGCGCGGGCTTTGTGTATGAAGCCAAAATTAATGTTGTTTGACGAGCCAACCTCGGCGCTTGATCCAGAAATGATTGCCGAGGTTCTCGATGTGATTGGCGAGTTGGCTGACGCTGGCATGACAATGATTTGTGTGACACATGAAATGGGCTTTGCCCGTCAGGTGGCCGATATGATGCTATTTATGGATCATGGTAAAATTGTCGAAATGGCCCCGCCACGCCGCTTTTTTGGCCAGCCTGAAAGCCCGCGCTGCAAATTATTCCTTAGCCAGATATTGCGGCATTAAGGCGGCGGGCCATGCAGATTTTACACCAAAAACTATGCGGGCTATGGCGGCGATATTCACCCATGATGGTGGGGCTGTTGTTTTTGTTGCCACTTGGCGGCTGTAGCCAGAATTGGGGCTGGTATGTTGTCAATCCGGCAACCCCGGCTGGCCAACGCAATCTGAAATTTCTGATTGACGGTTTGTATTACACCATTGCGCTGTCGCTTACCGCGATCACTATTTCGATCATTGTCGGGCTGATGATCGCGCTGCCGGGGCTATCGTCGCGGCGGGTGCCACGTGGCATCAACCGGGTCTATGTTGAAATGGTTCGGGCCATTCCGATTTTGGTGCTGATTTTGTGGGTCTATTATGGGTTGCCACAGGTTGCCGGCATTTCCATTTCGGTTTTTTGGGCGGGGGTCTTGGCGCTGGCGATTTCAGATAGTGCGTTTCAGGCTGAAATATTCCGTGCTGGCATTCAATCGATTAACCGAGGTCAATATGAAGCGGCGGCGTCGATTTCGCTGAATTACCGTGATACCATGCGGTTTGTCATCTTGCCGCAAGCCATCAAACGGATTTTGCCAGCACTTGGTAACCAGCTTGTCTATATGTTGAAAATGTCGTCTTTGGTGTCGGTGATTGGCATGCAGGAATTAACCCGGCGTGCCAATGAACTGGTGGTGACCGAATACCGGCCTCTGGAAATTTATACGGTTCTGGTGTTAGAATATCTTGTGGTTATTTTGATCGTGTCCGCTGGTGTACGCTGGCTAGAGCGTCGTTTGAACGCCGCCGACTGAGAAAAAATCAGCGCAAAGAGGGCAGCACCATGCCGAATGTCACAGCAACAGTGCAATATATTCATGATGATGGCGATCATGCCGCCTATCATGCATCCGAGGCTGGCGGTGCGGCGGCAACGCATGATGGGCGCTTTGATCCGCGCGAGGTGCAGATTACTGATGCACGCCAGGCCGAGGCGGTGTTTGACCTAGATTATGAGGGGTTTCGGCTGGTGCCTCAGATATCGGCGGTCACTGACTTTTACGATGATGCCCAGCTGGCGTCTGTCTATAACGCTGAAGTGACAGCGTTGATGAAACAAATCACCGGGGCAAGGCGGGTCGATGTGTTCGACCATACAAGACGGGCGGCAACAGATCAGTTGCGGCGCGCAGTGAAATCGCGTGAACCATCTTCGGTGATTCATAATGATTATACCGCATGGTCAGCCGAACAGAGATTGCGCACATTATTGCCGGATGAAGCGGACAAGCTGTTAAAGGGCCGCTTTGCCATCATTAATCTTTGGCGGTCAATTGCTGGCCCGGTTGAAACAATGCCGCTGGCATTTTGTGATTCCTCGACAGTCAGTCCGGCAGATCTGGTGGCTGTCAAACGGGTGGCAAAAGACCGGGTGGGTGAGCTGCAAATGGCACGGTTCAACGCCGCCCATCGGTGGTTCTATTACCCGGCTATGGATAGTGACGAGGCTGTGTTAATCAAGACCTATGATTCGGCAACGGATGGGCGCAACCGATTTACCATTCATACCGCGTTTGAAGATCCAAATTCAGCCGCCGATGCCGCGCCGCGCCAAAGTCTTGAGACCCGCTGTTTTGTGTTTTATTAGATTGATGATGATCAGGTGTATCTGCCCATGATATGGCCGCCTGCAAGGAGTGTGAAATGCGATTAGTACGTTGTGGACAGCCGGGCCAAGAAGTGCCGGGATTGATTGATGCCAATGGTATCATGCGTGATTTATCAGGCCATGTTGACGATATTGATGGCCGTATTCTGGATGATGCCAGCCTTGCCAGATTGCGCAATTTGGACCCGGCTTCACTGCCAGAAATAGACCGGCAAACGCGCCTTGGGCCATGTGTTGCGCATGTTGGTAAATTTTTGTGCATCGGGTTGAATTTTCATGACCACGCCACAGAAACCGGCTTGCCAATTCCGGCGCACCCGATCTTGTTTATGAAAGCCACATCGTCAATCAGCGGCCCCCATGATGATATCGTGCGGCCGCGCAACGCTACACAGATTGATTGGGAAGTGGAACTAGGTGTGGTCATTGGCAAGCCAGCAAAATATGTCACCGAGGATGAGGCGCTGGATTATGTGGCGGGCTATTGTGTTGTGAATGATCTGTCGGAGAGATATTTTCAAATGCATCTCACCGGCCAATGGACAAAAGGTAAATCATGTGATGGATTTGGCCCGGTTGGCCCCTATCTTTTGACCCGTGATGAAGTGTCTGATCCACAAAATCTGGATATGTCAGTCACGGTGAATGGCACAACAATGCAAAATGGCAACAGCCGCGATATGATTTTTTCAGTGCGGCAGATTATCGCCCATCTATCGGAATTGATGACGTTGCATCCGGGCGATATCATCGCCACCGGCACACCGGCTGGAGTCGGGATGGGGCAAAAACCAGACCCGGTATATTTGCAAGATGGCGATGAAATTGTCACCACGATTGCCGGGCTTGGCAGCCAACGCCAATTTGTAGTGGCTGAAAGCTAATCCCCGCGTGATCTAATAAACAGCCGCGCGTTCTGCGCTATTGCGATTTGTCTTTGCCGGCAAATCCAGCTATAGTGCCGACCGGTGGGGAGCCATGCATATACCGCATAGCGGCATATGATCGCGTTTAGTGAGGTAATTGATGGCGCGCCCGGTTTCACTTCATTGGTTTCGGCAGGATTTACGACTTGCTGACAATCCGGCATTGACCGCCGCCGCGCAAGATGGCGCGGTAATCCCGGTATATATTCTTGATGATGATCATGCTGGCGACCATAAAATGGGTGGTGCCAGCCGTTGGTGGTTGCACCATGCGTTGCATGCGCTAAATGACTCGCTTGATGGCAAGCTGGTTGTTTTGCGGGGCGATCCGGCGACGCATCTTGCCGCATTGGCGGCGGCCAGCGGGGCTGTTTCAGTGCATTGGAACCGCTGTTACGAACCATGGCGCATCGCCCGTGACACCGCGATAAAGGCGGATCTAGCGGCGCGTGGGCTTGTCGTTGAAAGTCACAATGGCAGTTTGTTGTGGGAACCATGGGAAGTGACCAAGGCCGATGGCACCCCATACCGGGTGTTTACCCCCTATTTTCGCCGTGGCTGTTTGTCGGCCCGGCCACCACGCCAGCCTTTGCCGGTGCCATCCCAGCTTGTGCTGGCGGCGAGTGATGATCAGGGGGTGGGCATTGATGGATTGCAATTATTGCCAAACACTGGCTGGGACAAAATGCTGGCACCCCATTGGCAGATTGGCGAGGCTGGCGCGATCGCGCGGCTGGCCGCCTTTATTGATCAAGATGTGCTTGGTTATAAAGAAGGACGTAACTTTCCAGCCCTGCCGAATGTGTCGCGGCTGTCACCGCATCTGCACTGGGGCGAGGTGTCACCAAACACGGTTTGGTATGCCGCCAAAGACCGGATGGACGCTGGTGCAATCAATCAAGAAGATGGCGATCATTTTCTGTCCGAACTTGGCTGGCGTGAATTTTCGCATGCTTTGTTATATTATTTTCCCGATTTGCCGCGGCAGAATTTACAACCCCGATTTGACAAGTTTGCGTGGAAAGATGATGCCGATGCGTTGCAACGCTGGCAACGTGGTCAAACCGGCTATCCAATTGTTGACGCGGCGATGCGCCAGCTATGGCAAACCGGGTATATGCATAACCGGTTGCGGATGATTGTTGGTTCATTTTTGGTGAAAAATCTGCGGCTTCACTGGCATCATGGTGAAGCATGGTTTTGGGATTGTCTGGTTGATGCCGATCTTGCAAATAACAGTGCCAGTTGGCAATGGATTGCCGGATGTGGCGCAGATGCGGCGCCGTATTTTCGCATTTTCAACCCGATCACACAGGCCTCAAAATTCGATCCAAATGGTGAATTTATTCGCCATTTTGTGCCAGAGATTGCCGGGTTGGCTGATGCGTATCTGTTCAGCCCGTGGGAAGCCCCGCGCCAGATTCTGGACGCCGCCAATGTGGTTTTGGGGCAGACTTACCCGCACCCCATCGTTGATGTCAAATCATCACGGCTTGATGCGCTGGCGGCCTTTGCCGCGTTGAAAGACCCAGCATGACGGTGTTGCGCCTCATTCTTGGTGATCAGCTTAATCACCAGCTGGCGAGCTTGCGCGATATCAATATCGAAACAGATATTGTGTTGATGGCCGAGGTCGGCGCCGAAGTGACCTATGTCAAACATCACAAACGCAAAATTGCTTTTTTGTTTGCGGCAATGCGGCATTTTGCCGAAGCGTTGCGGGGTGATGGTGTTTTTGTGATCTATCGCCGCCTTGATGACCCCGAAAATGGGGGCAGTCTGGAAAGCGAGGTAAAACGGGCCATTGCCGCGCATAAGGTTTCAAAATTAGTGGTCACAATGCCGGGTGAATACCGGCTTATGGAGATTATGAAGCGCTGGCAATCCAGCCTTGGTATTGCTGTTGAGTTGCGCGAGGATGACCGGTTTTTATGTGATTTGGATCGGTTTG
Source organism: Alphaproteobacteria bacterium (assembly GCA_038151495.1). Taxonomy (GTDB): domain Bacteria; phylum Pseudomonadota; class Alphaproteobacteria; order Puniceispirillales; family Puniceispirillaceae; genus UBA3439. Next base: position 13,638 of record JAYOVO010000011.1, on the reverse strand, counting down.
CCAGCTGGGCCGATGGCCGCCGCCAGTTGCGTATGGATTTTTTCTATCGTGACATGCGGCGCGATCATAATATTTTGATGGATGGCGGTGAACCGATCGGCGGCAAATGGAATTTTGATAGTGATAACCGCGAGTCGCCAAAAACCGGTATGGTGATCCCGCCGCCATTACAATTTGCGCCTGATGACATAACCGCAGAGGTGCTTGGTCTGGTTGCGACCAGATGTGCTGACCATTTTGGTGATCTTGATGATTTTGGATTCGCCGTTACACGCCAGCAAGCATTGGCTGTTCTCAATCATTTCATCGAACAGCGTCTGCCAGATTTTGGCAGGTATCAGGATGCTATGCTGTTGGATGAACCATGGGTTTATCACAGCCATATCGGATTTTATCTGAATGCCGGTTTGCTGTTGCCAGCCGAGGCGATTGCCGCCGCTGAAACCGCCTATCATAACGGCCATGCGCCGCTGAATTCAGCCGAGGGATTTATCCGGCAAATTTTAGGCTGGCGTGAATTTGTGCGGGGTATTTATTGGCTGAAAATGCCGGACTATGCCGATTTGAATTTCTTTGAGGCGGATCGTGATTTGCCGGAATTTTTCTGGACGGGTGCTACCAAGATGCTGTGTATGGCCCAGGCGGTTGATGCGACCCGCAAATATGCCTATGCGCACCATATCCAGCGGCTTATGGTGCTGGGGAATTTTGCGCTTTTGGCCGGGCTAGCACCAGCACAAGTGAATGCATGGTTTTTGATTGTCTATGCCGATGCCTATGAATGGGTAGAACTGCCAAACGTATCAGGTATGGTGCTATTTGCCGATGGTGGCTATCTGGCTAGCAAACCCTATGCGGCTGGTGGTGCCTATATCAATCGTATGTCAAACTATTGCCGCGATTGTCATTACAAAGTCAGCCAGAAAAACGGCGCGGCGGCCTGTCCATTCAACTATCTTTATTGGGATTTTCTGATCCGGAACCGTGCCAAGCTCAAGGATAATGCGCGGCTTGGCATGATGTATCGCAGTCTTGACCGCATGGATGAGACAAAAATTGCCGCCATTCGTCATGACGCCGACCAATTCCTAGCCAACCTACCAGAGGCATGATCGCTGGGTAAGGCGCACCAGCCAAGGAGAAGAGAGATGGGAAAACAACGCAGACACAAAAAAAGCTGGTTTGGCCGGTTGCTGATAAATTTTGTGATGTCAGCCGGTGTGCTGGTGGCATTGTCACTGGGGATTGCCGCATGTGCGCGCAAGGATGTCAGCACATTAGCCAGCCATCAACCGCGGCTTGTTTTGGAAGAATTTTTTGCTGGCCGATCTGTTGCTTATGGCATTTTTGAAGACCGTTTCGGTAATTTGCGTCGCCAGTTTCGGGTCAACCTGTCTGGCGAATTGGATGGCAATAGGCTCGTTCTCGATGAAGAGTTTTTATATGATGATGGTGAACGTGCCAGCCGTACATGGACGATTGACCGGCTTGGATCAGCCAGCGATGGCACCGTAAGCTATAGTGGACGCGCCGCCGATGTGAAAGCCGCCGCGCATGGGGTGCAGGCAGGTAGCGCGCTGAACTGGCAATATGATATCACGCTAGAGATGTCTGGCATGAGCCTTGATGTGCATTTTGATGACTGGATCTATAGACAGGACGAAGATATCGCCATTAACCGTGCCTTTGTAACCAAATTTGGGGTTGAGATTGGGTCAGTGACGATTGTGTTTATTCGCGGGAAAACAGCGTCAAATCTATGGCCGTTATCCTTGGATGAATGGCCGCGTTCCTAGCATTCGCTACACGCGGTCAGTTTATGTATAAAGAGGGGACAATGCACCATAGGTTTTTGATGGCTGGGGTCTTTTGGGCCAGTATGATGCTGTCTGTGATCGGCGGTGCGCATACTTCCTATGCACAACTGCCAAGCTGGCTTGAGGACTCGCCCCGGCTTGTAGGTGAGGCAAGATTTCGCCTGTTTTTCTTTGATATTTATCATGCCGCGCTGTTTGCGCCAGATGGGCGTTATGATGGCGCCGCGCCCTATGCGCTACGGCTATCATATATGCGCGATATTTCCAGTCAGACAATTGTCGACACCAGCCTTGATGAGATGCGCCGGCAAGGCAGTGATAGCGAGTCCAGACTGGCAGAATGGGCTGACTGGATGGGCCAGCATTTCCCGGATATGCAAAATGGTGACGAGGCGATGATGGTTGCGCTAACGAATGGCGGTATGGCGCTGTATCATAATCAGGTAAAACTTGGGCAGACGGATGACCCGGCATTTGCCGATGCGTTTTTTGCCATTTGGTTGTCAGATAACGCGCTGAAACCTGATCTTAGCCGTCAGCTTCGCGGTCTGGGGAAAGATTAACCATGCGACTTGGTGCGTTTTTCTTTGAAATCATGCCATTGGCCGGGTTTTTCATTGGCTTTCATTATTACGGGCTGTTTATCGCGGCGGTCATATCGGTGGGATTGGCCGGTATGGTTTTGGGGCTGGCGTGGTGGCGCGCCCGGTATGTCGCGCCGTTTCCGCTGTTTTCACTGGTGCTGTCGGCCGGGTTTACCGCGGCGGCGGTATTGTTTGACGCGGCTATATTCATAAAAATTCAGCCGACCATTTTCAACGGTCTGTTTGCGGCTGTGTTGCTTGGCGGGTTGGTAGTGAAACGCGCTATGATGCAGGTATTTTTTGCCAAACAATTTTTTCTGACCGATGACACATGGCACCAGCTGAGCGCTCGCTGGGGATGGTTTTTTTTGTGTCTTGCCGTTGCCAATGAGCTGGTATGGCGCCATGCCAGTGATGCAGATTGGGTTGTCTATAAAACCTTTGTTGCCGCACCAGCCAGTATTTTATTTATGTTGGCACAATTGCCGTTAACGTTGCGTGGGCGCCTACAGCCGGGCAAAACCGACCACGGCTAAAATGGAATAGAACGGCCATCATAGGCAAAAAAGCCGCCCGTTTGCGCGGGACGCAAATGATCCATGACCTGCCATAATTGCGCGGCGCTATGATCGGCGCTGAATGGGCGTGTGTTTGCGTCTTTTTTTTGAAATGGTCGTGATAAATCAGTGTCGACAGTGCCGGGGTGCAAAGTGACCATACAGCTTTCCGGGTTATAGCGTGCCAATTCAATCGCCGCCGTATGTGACAGCTGGTTGAGCGCGGCTTTGCTGGCCCGATACCCATACCAGCCACCAAGATAGTTATCCGCAATTGACCCCACACGGGCTGACAGGCTGGCAACAACCAGAGGATGCGGCTGGCGAAGAGCTGGCCATAATGATTTTACCAACAACATAGGGCCAATGGCATTGATCTGATAGCTGTGATGCAAGGCATTTGGGTCAAGATCAGACAGACGTTTTTCAGGCTGTGTAACATCATCCTGCAACACGCCAGCCACCATCACCAATCGGTCAATGCGTGGCATTTTGTTGATGATGTCCGCCGCCGCCGCGGTGATGCTGGACGGGTCAAGAAAATCCATCTTCACCCAATGCACATGGTCGGATGGGGGCAAATCACGAAATCCTGCAGTGCGGGCCGGGTGCCGGGCGGTCAGGATCAGTTGTGTTGCCCCCGCGGCGATTGCCTGTTTGGCCATCGCATGGCCAATGCCGCGCCCTGCACCTTGAATGACAATATGCATTTCGATCTCCTTTTTGCGGCTATCTATCTATTGAAAATGCCGCAAAACCCCCCATGTCAGAACTATGGCATAAGTTGTTTTTGAGGGCGAATTAAATAGGGGTCTTGGTATGCGATACCGCACCATTCTGGGCGTTTTTCTAACGTTGTTATTTTTCAGTACTGCCGCCCGCGCAGCAGAAATGGTCTATCCAAACCCGGATATAGCCCCAGCAGAAGTGATCGCCATTCAGCTTAACGGGCTCCAATATAATGATACGCCCGAGACCGATGCTGGCATCCGCCAGACATGGGCATTTGCGCATCCGCGTAACCGGGCCATGACCGGCCCTTTGCCACGCTTTGCCACTATGTTGAAAGGCCCGGGTTATGACATGATGCTGAATCACGCATCGCATCAGATTGTGCCAGCCAATTCAGGTGATGGATGGCGGCAATTCGATGTGTTTATGGAAGCTGGCAACGGCAAGGTGTTGCAGTTTGCATGGATTGTCGAACAAGTAACCGAAGGGCGGTACAAGGATTGCTGGATGACCGTGGCGGTATCTGCGCCGCGGCCTGCTGGCCAAGGCAGCTAGCGGTGGCGCGCTGTTGACAATTTGGCGCGGCGCTCGCGGTTCAGAGCGAACAGGCCAGACCCAACAATCATCAGACTGCCGATAATCAATGCACGGTCAAGCTGGTCGTCAAAAATTACAATGCCAACGGTCGAGGCAAACACCAGTTGAAGATAGGCAAAGGGCTGAATTGTTGACGCATGTGTTGTATCAAGCGCGCTGATCAGACAAAAATGCCCGCTGGCCCCGGTGATGCATAACAGGGCCATCCACCACCAGTCTGAACCTTGCGGCGGATGCCAAAAAAACGGGACAATCAAGGTAATTGCCACGGCGCCTGCCACACCAGTCCAAAAGAAACTTGTCATGGCGTTGTCGCGGCGCGCGGCAAAGCGGGTTAACACGCCATATGTTGCCATCAAAATCGCCGCGCACAACGGAATAACGGCGTTGCTACCAAAAGCTGATGAACCGGGCTGCAAGATCACCAAGACACCGGCAAATCCACAGCCAACAGCCAGCCATCGCCGCCAGCCAACGATTTCGCCCAAAAACGGCACCGATAGCGCCATCACCATCAGAGGATAACTAGCAAAAATAGCATGAAATTGAACCAGCCCAACCTGGCTAAAGCCAAGCACAGCAACACATATTTGCGTAACCAAAAGTATACCGCGGCCAGCTTGCAACCATGGTTGGCTGGTGGCGGCGGCTTGTTTGAATCCACCTGATTTGCGGGCGCTGAACGCACAAACAAATATGGCAAAAAACCAATAGCGAATGGCGACAATGGTAATGATGTCATAAGACCCCGCCAGATAGCGCGATATGCCATCTTGAATGGCAAAAATAATGGTTGTTGCAACCATCAATAGAATGCCACGTCGTGGATTATCCTGCATTTATGTCGGCTCTTTTACCAAGGGGCGGTTGATCGTGCATGGTTTGCATGCACCGCGTGATGTGATGCTATAGATAAAAACCAGATTTGGCTTTGATTATTTTGCCGTGGTTAATAGTTGGCGGTGGTCAATCATCGGCGGTGACGTCCCAATTAATCGGCGGTATGGCGTGCTGGCTGAGATAGGCGTTGGTTTTGGAAAATGGCGCACTGCCAAAAAATCCATTATGCGCGGCCAATGGTGACGGGTGGGCGCTGGCTATAACCAGATGACGATCCCGGTCAATTTTGGCGCCTTTTTCCTGTGCTTTGCGACCCCATAAGATAAATACAAGGTGGTGCTTATGTTGATTGAGTTGGTCGATCACCGCATCAGTAAAATGTTCCCATCCCTTGCCAGCATGGGCCGCGGCCTGCCCATCAGCGACAGTCAGACAGCTATTTAACAGCAAAACCCCGGCTTTTGCCCAATTTTCAAGATTGCCATGCGGCGGTGGTTGAATGCCAAGGTCGGATTGCAATTCTTTGAAAATATTTTGCAGCGATGGTGGCTTGGCTATGCCCGGGCGTACAGAAAAGCTGAGCCCATGCGCCTGCCCCGGCCCATGATAGGGGTCTTGGCCCAAAATCACCACTTTAACCAAATCGAAAGGGGTCAGCGAAAAGGCATGAAAAATCTCACCTCCCGGTGGATAAATTTTTACCCCCGCCGCCTTTTCAGCGCGCAAAAATTGGCCAAGGCGCTGCATATAGTCAGCGGCAAATTCCTGCTCAAGACGCGATTTCCAACTTGGTTCTAATTTGATCTCTGGCATGGCTATGCTCCAACAAGCTGTTGTAGCGTAGCGTGCTTTACGTTGCCATCCAAGCACTAGGGGCAAGCAATAGGGCCAAGTGACCGGGCCAAACTTTGCCAGGGATTATTCTGCGGCGGTTTGCTTGTCCCAGGTCTCGGCGATTTTCATACAATGGCTTTTCACAGCCTCTTGCGCACGGGCCAAAACGCCGGCCTGATCGTTGCCAAGGCCTGTCGCGTCGATAAAGGTTACCGAGTCAATGCCGATAAATTTCATCATGAATTTCAAATATGGCGTGGCAAAATCATCATCTGCATGCGCCATTGTGTAATTTGATGTCAGAATGATCATCGCTTGTTTGTTTTTGGATTGTCCAACCAAATTATCGGCACGCGCCCCATCGACATTGTCACGGCAAATCAGATCAATCCATGATTTTAGCGCGGCCGGGATACTGAAATTATAAATCGGCACGGCAATCAACAACAAATCAGCCTCTGCCACTTCATTCATCAGTGCTTCAGACTGGGCAAGCACCGCGCGGTCTTCAGATGACCGGGCTTCATTCGGTGTCAAGCTGGCGTTGCGCCACGCACTTGAAATATTGCCAATGCCGCTCCGCGTGTCGCGTTGGGTCACATGCGCCACGCCGAATTGGTCGTGCAAGGTAGCTATGGCAAGATCGGTCAGACTGCGGCTGACCGAATCGCTGTGTCTCGTGCTGCCATCAATGCGTAATATTTTCGGCGACATTACCGTCATGAGTCAGTGAGCCATTAGTTATCAACAAGAAAGAGAAGCCATGGGAGGGGGGAGGACCCCCATGGCAATATAAGCATTATTCTTAACCTGAGCAGAAATAAATGGAGGGAAACACAAAATATAATTCTCATATGCAGAAAAATAGCTTAATTTATATAACTATGAGCCAGATTGAAGAGTTGCGTGCCTTTGTTACTATTGTAGAAACTGGCAGCTTAACCCAAGCCGCAGATCGCCTGGGCATTGCCGTTTCGGCAGTCAGCCGTCGGTTGCGCGATCTTGAATTACGCCTTGGTGCGGCACTTATCCAACGCTCTACACGTCGGCTTTATCTGAATGAAACCGGACAAGTTTTTTTTGAGCGTTGCAAGCTTATCTTGAGCGATCTTGAGGATGCGCAACAAGAAGTCAGCAATGCTGGCGGGTCGTTAAGCGGGGTTTTGCGGGTCAGCGCGCCGCTGTCATTCGGGCTGGCGCATATGTCATCTGCGATTGCCCAGTTCATGCACGCCAACCCCGAGGTGCGTATCGAAATGGATCTCAGCGACAAGCGCGTTGATTTGATTGCCGAAGGGTTTGATGTGGCGATCCGTATTGGCACATTGACAGATTCAAGCCTGATTGCCCGCAAAATATCAAATGTACGGTTTTTACCCGCCGCCGCCCCATTATTGGTTGATCAACTGCCAGCTTTATCATCACCTGAAGACCTCCAGCATGTGCCAGCGTTGATCTATTCAAATGACCGGAACCCGCAAGAATGGCACTATACCGCCCCGGATGGTAAAACTGGCGTGTTGCGGGTTGTGCCAAAAATGTCGGCAAATAATGGTGATGTGTTGCGCGAACTTGCCATTGCTGGGCATGGCATGGTCAATTTACCGCAATTTTTGCATTATGAGGCGCTGAACCGCGGCCTTTTGCGGCCATTATTTGCTGATTATACATGGACAAATTTTGACATTTTTGCGGTCTATCCAAAAACCACAATTTTGCCCAAACGCACCCGCGCTTTTGTTGATTTTATGGCGTCTTTATATGGGGCCAATCCCTATTGGCATACATTGAATCCGCAATAGTCCCGGCGAACCCGCAATAGCCCCAGCAAACCTGAAATCGCCCGGGCGGCGCGGCATCACCGCCAATTGACAAATCCTGCATAAACGGGCAGGCCTGTTCCGCCATGTTAAAAATTCACAACCTGTCATTTGCCATTGATGGCAAGCCGCTGTTTGACAATGCCTCGGCCGTAATTCCGACGGGCCATAAGGTGGGTATTGTTGGCCGAAACGGTACCGGAAAGACCAGTTTATTTCGGCTGATCCGCAAAGAATGGGACGTTGATGGCGGACAGATTGAGGTGCCAGCTGAATTTCGCATCGGCGGCGTTGATCAAGAAGCACCAGCCAGTGATATCAGCCTTCTCGATACGGTGCTGGCCGCTGACCATGAACGCCACCAACTATTGGCCGAAGCTGATACCGCGACTGATGCAGATCGCCTTGGTCAAATCCATGCTCGTCTGATCGATATTGATGCCTATAGCGGCGAAGCGCGGGCGGCTAGTATTTTGTCTGGGTTGGGGTTTGATCAGGCGGCACAGGCACGGCCATGCCATGAATTTTCTGGTGGCTGGCGCATGCGGGTGGCGCTGGCGGCAGTGTTATTTGCGCAACCTGATTTGTTATTGCTAGATGAGCCAACAAACTATCTAGATCTAGAAGGTGCCATTTGGCTTGAATCATTCATCGCCAAATATAAACATACGGTGCTGGTGATCTCGCATGATCGCACCTTGCTGAACCGGTCTGTAACCGGCATTTTGCATCTCACCGATTGTGGCTTGACCTATTATACCGGCAGCTATGATCAGTTTGAAACCGAACGCCGCATGAAATTAGAACAACAAGACTCTTTGCGGCAAAAACAGGACGCCCAGCGCAAGCATATTCAGGCATTTGTTGATCGGTTCAGATATAAAGCGTCAAAAGCGCGTCAGGCGCAATCTCGTCTCAAACAGCTTGAAAAGATGCAACCCATTACCGCCATTTCAGAACGTGTGGTGGCGGGATTCAATTTTCCGACACCAGAACCATTGCCGCCACCGGTGTTGGTGCTAGATCAGGTGGCCGTTGGCTATGACGGTGTGCCGGTGTTGCGCAAGCTTGATTTACGCCTTGATGCCGATGATCGTATTGCCTTGCTCGGTGCAAATGGCGAAGGCAAATCGACCCTATCAAAATTATTGGCTGACAGGCTGGCACCCTTATCCGGCACGGTACGGCGCGCACCAAAATTGCGTATTGGATTTTTTGCCCAGCACCAACTTGATGAATTGGTGCCGGGCGAGTCGCCGTTTCAACATATGCAACGATTGCGGCCTCAAGAACTGCCAACACAATTGCGCGCCCGTCTGGGGGCGGCTGGCATTGGTGCGGATGTTGTTGATAATCAGGTCGAGCGTCTGTCCGGCGGGCAAAAAGCACGATTGCTTATGGCGATTGCCGCGATTGACGCGCCGCATATTTTGATTCTGGACGAGCCAACAAACCATCTTGATATCGAAAGCCGCGAAGCGCTTGTCCATGCGCTCAATAGCTATGAAGGCTGTGTCATTCTAGTCAGCCATGATGCGCATTTGGTCGAAATGGTGGCCGATCGGTTGTGGCTGGTGGAAAATGGTCAAGTCTCTGCCTTTGACGGCGATATGACTGATTATCAAAAATGGCTGTTGGCAAAACGTGGCGCGGCAAGCACGGCATCTGCCGACAAGCGAGAGACAAAGCCAACAGATAAACAGCTATCCACCGGGCGCCAGCGGCGGCAAAATACCAGCGCGCTGCGGTCAAAAATACGAAGCTATGAAAAGCAATTGGACGCCCTATCTGCACAAAAACGAGCCATCGAAACAAAAATGGCCGCCCCGGGATTTTATGACCAATCCAATGCCGATAATATTGCCGCGCAGAGCGCCGCGCTCGCCAGCATAGACGTGCAACTCAATGAGGTTGAAGAGGCGTGGTTGCATCATCAAGAAGAGCTTGAGCAAGTGACCCAATCGGGTGCATGATAATCGGGCTGGTGCCGGTGGCATGATCTTTGGCCACCAGTGCCACAAATTTTCAATCTGGTCTGAGTGAAGTAACCCGTGCATGTTTGAAATCCGACCAATGGTCAATCCAACGCGGCTGATATTGTTGTGTAGCGCGTGGCTGGCTGCCCTGATTCAAGTTTTGTTTGGCCCGGAATCGAACGCATGGGTTGATATGGGTGTGATCGGCTATGCCGGTTTCGTGGTGTTGACATTGTCACGGTTGCGCCGCGATACGGTTCTGATTCTGCTGGTGCTAGTGCTGGTTGGGTGGTTTTTGCTGGATCACCGGCCAACGCCAGACGAATGGTGGGCGGCAGGTCGATATGTTCTTATATTTACCGCTTTATTGCCGACCATGGCGCTGGTGCGGGCAACCGCATCAACCATGCCTTCGGTGCGGCGCACCCAGCAGTCGCTGGCGCAATTACCGGCATCGGCATCGGCCAGCGGATTTCACCTTGCGGCAAATATCTTTGGCAGTGTCATTAATACTGGATCACTGGCGATTTTGTCAGCGGCAATTCCCCCAGATGCTGATTCAGAACGACGCCGACTGGCGGCTGAATCGGCACTTCGCGGCATGGTGACGGCGGCGGCCTGGTCCCCATTTTTTGTCGCTTTTGCGATTGGTCAGAGCTTTACCGACAAAGCCAACTCATGGATCGGCTTGGGCATTGGTGCGATCACCACCATCCTGTTTGCCTTGGTATCATTGCCGCTTTTAAACAAGGATTTTTCACTTGCCCGTCTTTCATCTGCTTTACGCTGTATGCAACCGGTTTCCATGCGGTTAGTCATCGTTCTGGGTACGGTGCTGGCCGCGGCATTGATTTTTGATTTTACCGCCCTATCGGCGGTCGTTGTGGTAATGCCGCTTCTTGTTGCGGTACAGTTTTTTCGCCATCCGGGCAACATCACCACCATCCTGAACGAAACAAAAAACAGCATGATCGCCACGGCTGATGATATTTTGATTATCAGCATGGCAATGTTGATCGGCTATTTTGCTACGCGCACTGGGGCCTTTTCAGCCTTGGTTACCAGTTTTTATGATGGTGTGATCCCGGGGTATGTGGCGATTATTATGACACCACTTGGCATGATGCTGGCATCGGTGGTTGGCGTGCATCCGGTGATTAGTAGCACTGCGATGCTGGCAGTCTTTAGTGGCGGTCATGCTGATGCGCATCCAGCCTTGCTGATGCAGGCGCATCTGATTGGCTGGGGGGCCGGTACGATGAGTTCGGTGGCATCACTATCGGTGATTACCTGTGCCAATTTGTTCAAGGTGCCATCGCGCCAGCTTGTTTTGGGGCCGAATTTATGGACGGCGCTTGCGTATGCGCTGGTTGGTGGAATAATTCTAAGCGTGGTTAATGTATTTGTCTGACCTGCCCGATATGGCGCCGCAAGGAAAGGATGCGTGATGGCAAAAGACATCATTGTTGTCGGGGGTGGCATTGTTGGCGTCTGCAGCGCCTTGCTGTTGCAACGTGCCGGCCACAAGGTCAGGCTGATTGACGCAAAAAAGCCGGGCCGGGAAACATCCTATGGCAATGCCGGTGTGTTTGCCGAGGCATCATTTGTGGTGTTGAACAGCCCGGGCCTTCTAAAAATATTGCCAAAATTATTGTTTAACCGAACCTTGAAATTGCGCGTCAATCATTTGTTTGTGTTAAAACGCCTGCCTTGGTTCTTGAAATTTTTATCCTATTGCCGTGAGGCACATGTGATGCACGCCGCCGGCGCGTTACGCCAGCTTTTAACCCTGTCACTGGCTATACATAAAGACTTGATTAAGGCGGCTGGTGTTGGCCATTTGTTGCGGCAAACCGGATGGTTGAAACTTTTTAGAACCGAGGCAGGATTTGCTGAATACGGCAAAGAACTTGCGGTGCTTAAATCCTTTGGTGCCCGTTTTACGGTCTATGACCGCGAACAAATTAGGCAGATGGAACCGGGGCTAAAGCCAGTTTATTGCAAAGCTGTATTGATGGATGATACCTGTACAGTATCCAGCCCAGCAGATTTAACCGATGCTTATGTAGAATTATTTCAGGCAGCAGGCGGTATTGTTGAACAGACCAAAGTCACCGGATTGAGCCAGCAAGATGGTGGCTGGTGCGTGCAATGTGGGGCACAACAATTTACCGCAGATGATGTGGTTCTGGCGGCTGGTGCATGGTCCGCAGAAATGGCCAGTTGGCTTGGGTATCAGATTCCAATGGCGTGGGAACGTGGATACCATATGCATCTGCAGCCTGGCGATGGGCCAGCTTTAGCGCGCCCGATACATGATATCGAAGCTGGCTTTGTGATGTCGCCGATGGATCAGGGCATGCGGGTGACATCAGGGGTTGAACTCACCGACCGAGATGCCCCGCCAAATTACCGACAGATTAATTACTCGGTCGAAATGGCGCGGCAGGCTTATGATATGAAGCATCAGCTTGATGAAACCCCCTGGATGGGGCGCCGCCCGACATTGATTGACTCGCTGCCGATGATTGGCGCGGCGCCGCGTCACGATGGTTTGTGGTTCAATTTTGGGCATCAGCATCTGGGACTGTCATTGGCGCCGGGGTCTGCCCAGCTATTAACGGCGCTGATAGAAAATACACCGCCGCCAGCGGCCGCGGCAGCGTTCAGCCCAACCCGTTTCCGCCTCTAGCTGATGGCGTTGTAAAAAAGGCGATTGGCATGACGCAGACCCATAAATCAGACGAAACTGATATTTTTGACGTGGTGATCATTGGTGGGGCGATGATGGGGTCGGCGGCGGCGTGGTTCTTGTCACATCATCCCCAATTTGATGGACGAATCCTCGTTATTGAGCGCGATCCAAGCTATGGCTTTTGTTCGACAAGCCATACCCATAGCTGTGTGCGCCAGCAATATGCCAATGCGTTGAATATTAAAATTGCACAATTTGCGGTCGAAATGGTGCGTAATTTCAAACAGCATATGAATGACCCGGCCGCCCCTGATATTGCCCTTGATAGCTTTGGTTATATGTATTTGGCGAAAAGTGATCGCTTTGCCAAACAGTTGCAACGCCAACAACAACTTCAGGCCAGCCTTGGTGCGGGCACGCAAATCATGACTACAGATGAAATTGCCAGTTTGTATCCGTTTTACAATTTAGAAGATATCATTCTTGGTAGCCATAACCGCCGCGATGAAGGTTATTTTGATGGGGCTGGCATATTTGATTGGTGGCGACGCGCCGCCCGCCAAAAGGGCGTGATTTACCGCCATGACCAGGTAGTGGGGCTTGGTCATACGGGCGGGCGGGTGACGGCTGTGCAGTTGGCATCAGGTGATGTTGTGGTGCCGGGGGTGGTGATTAATGCGGCCGGCCCGCGCGCCAGCGAAGTCGCGGCAATGGCCGGGTTTGATTTGCCGGTGGAACCGCGGCGTCGGTTTAGTTTTGTGTTTAGCACAAAAACCCCAATCGCACAGAGCTTACCCCTGACAATTGATCCGTCTGGTGTGCATTTTCTGCGCCACGGCGCCTATTATCTTGCTGGCTGTGCGCCAGATCATGATGTGGCTGTCGCGCCAGACAATTTCGAGATGGATTTGAAAATTTGGCAAGACAAAGTTTGGCCTGCGTTAGCGCACCGGGTACCAGCTTTTGAAGCGATCAAGGTAGAACGTGAATGGGTCGGGCATTATGCCTATAATGTGCTTGATGCAAATGCGGTGATCGGGCCGCATCCTGATATGCCAAATTTTTATTTTATGAATGGATTTTCCGGCCACGGACTTCAGCAGTCACCGGCAATGGGGCGAGGTATTGCCGAACATATTGTGTCTGGCACCTATCAGACACTGGATCTAAGCGCTTTTGGTTTTGA
>JAYOVO010000010.1:0-24814 GCA_038151495.1 Alphaproteobacteria bacterium | reverse complement strand
GCACCATAAATTCTTTCAACACATCATTTTGAATGGTGCCAGCCAGTTTTTCGGCAGATACGCCCTGTTCTTCGGCGGCCACGATAAACAGCGCCAGCACTGGCAAAACCGCGCCATTCATCGTCATTGATACCGTCATTCGGTCAAGCGGGATCGAGTCAAACAGAACGGCCATATCGGCAATCGAATCAATTGCCACACCAGCCAGACCGACATCATCTGCCACCAATGGGTTATCCGAATCATACCCCCGGTGCGTTGGCAAATCGAACGCCACCGATAATCCCATCTGACCTGCCGCAAGATTTTTTCGGTAAAAGGCATTTGATTCTTCGGCTGTTGAAAAGCCTGCATATTGTCTGATTGTCCATGGGCGGGTGGCATACATGCTGGGGTATGGCCCACGCAAAAATGGCGCAATACCAGGTTGGCTAGCGGCAAGCTGCGCTTGTGTTGCCGCATCAGCGCATCCTAATGCTGGCAAAGGCAGTTGTTCGGCATTGGCAAGTGCCGGCGGCATCTGGCCTAGAGTGGCGTTGATCTGGTCGGTGCCGGGCAGGGCAATTTTGGTGAAGTCAGGAAACACGCCCATCAGTTCGGCTCCTTTGTCATATCGGCCAGCGTAATCAACCACGCAATTTGCGCCTCGCTTTTTAAAATATCATCCGCCGCGAAAATGCCACCAGCCAATATGCTGTGATCAAGCTGTGTTTGTATCGCCGGGTCCAGCGCGTCAATTTCCATATCAATCAACACAACAATTGCCGGGCGCGCCGTGGTCACCGCATCAGGCTGGTCTAGCGGCAAGGTTAAATGAACCGCCGACATCCCGCCAATTTGCAACACCCGCCTGACCGCGTGCAATTTTGAATTATCCGCACCGCCCGGTTGCAAAATCAAGATGCGGGGCGGATTCAATGCTGTCTGCCTGCGGATTGCCTCGATCACCGCCACTGGCCGTGATACCGCCTGCCAGCGCGACGTCAAATCGGCGACCGGCTGGCCATCGGGCTGCAGGGTAACGCCAAGCATCGGCAACGCTCCAGCGGCAAATTCTTTGTTGCGCTTTGTGGCCGCGGCCTCTGCCATTGCGGTAAATCGCTGGTCAGACTGTGCCGCCGCGGCGCCGCCACCTGATTCAATATCCTGAAAGGCGGCCCATGCCGATTCGGCCAAGGCATCACTGCGCGCCTCGATAAAGGCCGCGCCGCCAGCCGCATCAAGGCTACGCCCCAGCCCGGATTCTTCAATCATCATAATCTGCTGCATCCGCGCCAGTCGCCGCCCCATTGGACTGGCCCCGGATAGTTCATCATGGGCAAAGGCTGTCATTATATCGGCCCCACCTATCGCACCGCCAAGCAAGGCTGTGGTGGTGCGCAACATATTTATATCGGCATCGATAAGGCTGAACATCCGCAATGATGGCAATGCCTGAAGCTGAAGACGACAGCTGTCAGCATCAAGCCCCAATGCCGTCACCAGCCCCGCCCAGCCGCGCCTGATTGCCCGGCATTTTGCAATGCCGTCAAACAGATCAGCCGGCAAGGCAATGCACATTGATGTTTTACGCGCGATCTGTGCCGCCGACAGCCCCGCCGCCATCCCAGACCGGAAAATCTGCGTTGTCGCGGCCAATAAATAGCCAAGTTCCTGTACCTGGCTCAAGCCTTGATTATGCCACTGCCAGCCATTCAACCGGAACACACCATGCGGGATTTGGCGTGCATCGGTGCGGCGTAATACCCCTAACCCATCTTCCAGCAATGAGGCATCCGATTGCGGGGCAAATGGGTCTATCGCCAAATCCAAACCAATATCAGACAGGGGTTTATTCTGGCCATGTGATAGCGTTTCAAAGGCGGCCATCACATTGCCGATATGTGGGCCAGCATCGATCATTATATCTGCCGCACCCAACACAACATTATGTAACATCTGTTCCAGATCTGGCGCTGACACCGGCCCAAGTGACAGATACACACCTGTCGCCCCACCGCTAAGCTCATCAAGAATTTTACCGTTCACCTCGTCGGCCTTACCGCCACCATCCACCGGCTGGCAAACGCGCCAGCCATAGGCCAGTCGCTGGGCCGGATTGGCCGTCAGCCGGTGTACTGGCACCTGACCGGAACTGGTGTCTGCCAAGGGTTCAACCTGATAAAGCGCGGCAATATCAAGACCATCCTCATCAGTGCGGTGCAAGCTGTCTGCTGAGGCCCCTTTTAACGCCTTGGCGACAATATCTTGCCATTGCTGGCGGTCAGCCGCCGGAAAGGATAGAACGGGTGATGACATGTCGAACCTTTTGTTTAGAATACAGCTTTTGAATTTAACAGCGCGTCTGCATCAAATCAAGGAACCGCTCATATGGCTTCGGCGTTTGCCTCTTCGCATAATCCGGCATCTGATCAGACGCAAAACTGGCTTATCGGCGGCGCCCTGTTGATAATTACGCTGTTGCGTAGTGCGGCGGTCATCACCACGCCTTTGGAACTTGGTGTTGATGAGGCCCAATATTGGCTATGGAGCCAAACACCAGATTTTGGCTACTTTACCAAACCCCCGCTGATTGCATGGATCATTGGTCTCGCCCATTGGATATTCGGGCATCACACTTGGGCGGTACGGTTGCCTGCCTGCTGGATACATCTGATCACAGCCCTATTATTGTGGCGTGGGGCATCATGGCTTTTTGGACAGCAAGCTGGCCGGTTGGCCGCCCTGATCTGGATCAGTTTGCCAGCCACCGGGCTTGGCAGTTTCCTGATATCCACTGATACACCGCTTCTGGCTTTATGGTCGGCTGGCCTGCTGGCCGTTTGCGGTATCGCCAGCGGACGCCTGTCATCACCCGTCGGTATGGGGCTTGCCGGGCTGGCATTTGGCGCCGCGATGCTTGCCAAATTCGCCGCCATTTATGCCCTCATTGGTCTGATGCTGATATATCTATATGGCCATATGACGCGGCAAAAGCTATTTGATTGGCGTGATTTTGGTATCGCCTTGCTTGCCTTTGGTCTGGCCGCCAGCCCGAACATCATCTGGAATTTCGCCAATGAGTTTTCGACGGTGCGGCACCTTGGCGATAATGCCAATATCAGCCAGCAATCTGCTTCGATGGCTGGTGTTTGGCAATTTGTTGGCGGGCAATTTGCGGTGGCCGGGCCAGTTGTGTTTCTGTTTATGATGATCGCCGCGATAACCTATTGGCGCGATCACAAATCACGTTGGCTGATCTGGATGAGCGCCCCCGTGTTGGCCTTGATGATCATCCAATCCTATCTCAGCGAAGCCAATGCCAATTGGGCGATGACAGCCTTTCCGGCATTGACGATTTTGCTGGCTGGCTGGCTTGGCAAAATGCAAACTCGGCGATTCGGGATTGTCGCGATTGGCATCAATTTTGGGTTAAGCCTGATGGTTCTGCTGATCACAGTTGCTGGCAGTATGGGGCCATTCACCCCACAGTCCGACCCGTTGCGGCGGCTTCGCGGCTGGCAACAGCTTGCCGCAGATATCGCCCCGCATATCGCCGCACATGATGCCGCTGTAATCATTGCCGACCGACGCGCCACCGCATCACTCCTGAGCTGGCATTTTTACCACAGCGATCTGAAGATTCTCGTGCATGATGATGATGGCATCCCCAGCAACCATTTTGAAGCCAATCATAGCTGGTCACCGCAAGCGGGCAGGCGGCTCATCGCGCTCACTGGCGGTGATGTGCCACCAGCCTTGCCGGGGGTGCGCTGGCTTATGCCAACCGCGACAAGCCAAGCAACCATCAGCCATAATAAACAGCGCCAATTTACAATCTATCGCGGCATCGAATAACGCCAGCGCGGCAATTATTCAGCCAAGCCGCAATTTTGTAATGGTCTCAAACACCACCAGTGTTTCTGGGCTGACATGATGTTCGACCCCCTCGGCATCTTCCTCGGCAATTTGCGGCGGCACGCCAATTGACACCAAAAAATCATACACAATTTTATGCCGTTTGCGGCTTGCCTCGGCCAGATCACGCCCCGCATCAGTTAGAAAAATTGATCGATAGGGCCGACTTTCAACCAGGTCTTCGCGTTGCAATCGCTGGATAATCGCATTCACCGTCGGGCTGGTTACGCCAAATCTAGCGGCCAAATCGACGGTGCGGGCCTCGCCAGTCTCCTCGATCAGTTCGGCAATCATCTCGACATAATCTTCAGCCACTTCTGACTGATGCGCGCGTCTGATCCGGTCAAACTTGGCGGCGCTGCTATCTATGTTCGGGCTGGACATACGCCGCCGTCCTTTGGTTGTTTCTTGCTAACAATAGCCTAGTTTAAGATTTTCCAACAAATTTAGCCATAACAAAGTTTTTAAAATGGCTTTATTTTTATGACGGCCAAAGCCGATCCAACCCGCCATTTCGGTTGCACAGCAAGCGTCCAATGCGTTAAAGTGCCGCCATCCAAGTAATGCCAGAAACGCCTTAAGTGACGGAGCACCAGATCGCCATGGACAAGACCACCACGACCGAACTCGAAGCCGCCGCCTTTCGCCGGCTAGTGGCACATCTTCAAAACCGCACGGATGTCCAAAACATTGATATGATGAATTTGGCTGGGTTTTGTCGCAACTGCATGTCCCGCTGGTATAGGGAAGCGGCGAATGAGTCCGGGGTTGATATGGATGAAACCGCAGCGCGCGCGATTATTTACGGCATGGACTATGCTGACTGGAAAGACAAATTCCAAACAGAAGCCACCGCCGAACAAAAAGCCAAATATAACGAATTACACCCGCATAAATCATAAGGCATCATCATGAGTGTTATTCCAGGAAGCGGCGCAGGTGCCGAACAACTGACCCAGTTCATCGAACGTATCGAACGACTGGAAGAAGAAAAACGTGCCCTTATGGCCGATATCAAAGATGTCTATGCCGAGGCAAAAGCCACCGGCTTTGAGCCTAAAATTATGCGGCAAGTTGTCAGATTGCGCGCCATGGACCGTGATTTGCTCAGCGAACAAGATGCGTTGTTGGACACCTATCGAGACGCCCTTGGCTTGCGCTAGCCGCCCCGCCTAGACCAAGTCAAAGAGGCTGATATGACTGCAAATTTCGGAGATCGCCTGACCGAAGCCAACCGCCGAACAGGCAGTGTGCTGTGTATGGGCATTGACCCGCATTGCCAGATGATCCCAGCATTATTTGGCAATGCCACCGCCGAAGCTGGCAGCCCGCAAGCCATCAACGCCATCAGCAATTTTATCACCGCCTGTCTTGACAGCGCCATTGGCAAAGTGGCCGCCATCAAACCGCAGGCCGCGTTTTTTGAACAGCAAGGGCCGGACGGTATGCGGCTGTTACAAAGTCTTGGGCGGGCCGCTATTGATGCAGGCATGCTTGTCATTATGGATGCCAAGCGCGGCGATATTGGCAGCACGTCAACCGCCTATGCAAACGCTTGGATTGGCCATGACGCCGCATTTCCAAGCGATGCCCTGACAGTAAACCCATGGCTTGGCATCGATACGCTTGACCCATTTCTTGCCCGTGCAGATGCGACATCTAGCGGATTGTTTGTGCTGAACCGCACCAGCAATGAGGGGGCTGGAGATTTGCAGGACCAGGTGGTTGATGGCGCCCCACTTTACACGCATCTTGCCAGCATGCTGGCCCCGTTGGCGGCGGCGCGTGTTGGTGACAGCGGGGTATCCTCTCTTGGCATCGTGGCTGGGGCCACCTGGCCGGATGATGCAAAAACCCTTCGGTTGGCCCTGCCGCATGCGCCTTTTTTAGTGCCCGGATTTGGGGCGCAGGGTGCCGGTGCTGAAATGGCAACAACCGGCTTAATGCGCGGTACATCTGGCTGGGAAGGCGGCGTTGTGAACAGCACTCGCGGATTGATTTTTCCAAAAACAGCCGCCAACGCAACCAGCCTTGCCGACTGGCATGCCGCGATTGACTCCACCATTGCTGAAAATACCGCGATTTTAAACGCGGCGTTCTAAACAGGCTGGTCTATAGCCATCGACCCGGTAGATAGGCAAGATCACGGGCGGCATTGTGCCGTAGAAAAGCGGCGTGCATCACGCAATCTTGATCAAAAACTGGCCACATGAACGGCGAATGGCCCGGTTTTGAACTTGGCATCAATTATTAACCATAACCATCCTCAACAATCTTTAATTCAACGCCAAAACAAGGTGTTAACGATTGTTTAAGGAAATTTATAGTGACCGATATTAATGTCAAAGATGGCGAACTTGTTTGGTACAATGAGCGTAAAGGATACGGATTTGTCAAAATTGATGACACCGAGGTATTTCTGCACCGTTCAACGCTTGACCGGTTTGGTTTGGTGCGCTTGTTAACCGGCGACAAGGTGACTGTATCATTAACAGTGAACGAACATGGTGAGGTGATCCAAGACCTGTTGCGTGTGGATAGGCCGGTCAACCCGGCACCGCCAGCGGCATCGGAACCAGGAGATGGTGAAATGCGCGCTGTGGTAAAGTTTTTCAATGACATTCGCGGCTATGGATTTGTCACCGCAGAGGATATTGCCGAAGATGTATTTGTGCATTCGCGCGTGCTCAATGACTGTGGATTTCACTCGCTGATTCAGGGTCAAAAACTATTGATCAAAGTTGATGATGCTGGCAAAGGGCCACAAGTCCAAGCGGTACGTCTATTGAATGAATAGCTTGTTTTGTTGCTGATCGGGGATTAGGCTGACGATATTCAGGGGCCTCCTCTGGATATGAAGTGTATATACGCTGTCATTGTTTGACCCTTTAAGGATTAGCCAAATCATGATTCCATCATCGTTGCGCCAGCGCTGGCTAGTGATCATGCTTGCCGGTGCAACATTGGTATCGGCAACATTAGGCATCAGACAGGTTTTTGGCCTGTTTCTGCAACCTATCTCGCTCGAACTTGGAACCGGCTTTCAGCTATTTTCACTTGCCATAGCCGTGCAAAATTTAGTGTGGGGTTTGTCATCGCCACTATTTGGTGCGGCGGCGGATCGGTACGGGCCATGGCGGGTCGCCGCTATTGGCGCGTTGCTTTATGGGGGCGGCCTGTTTTTGATGTCATCCTATGTCACTGAAGCTGGCATATTTATCGGACAGATCTTGATTGGCCTTGGCCTTGGCAGTGCCGGAATTTCGATTGCCATTGGCGCGGTGGCGCGGGCAGCACCCCCTGAAAAAAGATCAATTGCAATGGGGCTTGTCACCAGTTTCGGATCATTTGGGCAGTTCGCGCTGGTGCCGGTGACACAAATTTTGATGGTCACTGGCGGCTGGCAATTTGCTTTGCTGATGCTGTCCGTCATCATGGCGTCAATGGTGGCCGTGGCCATGGGGTTGCGCACCCCTGCTGGCAGTGCCCGTCCGATTGAGGGGCCAGATTTGACCATAGGTGCGGCCCTGCAACAGGCGGTGAGTAGCCGTGATTACATTCTTTTAACCGTTGGCTTTTTTGTGTGTGGGCTTCAGCTTGTGTTTATCACAACGCACCTGCCGACCTATCTTCATGATGCCGGGCTATCACCAGATATTTCCAGTTGGGCACTCGCGCTGATCGGACTGTTTAATATCATCGGTGCATTTGTCTGCGGTTGGCTTGGCGGCGTGGTATCGAAAAAGAAGTCACTGGCAACGGTCTATTTGCTGCGCGGCATCACCATAGCCGCTTTTATTCTGATCCCACCAACACCCGTAACGGCGCTTTTATTTGGCGCTTGTATGGGGCTTTTATGGCTTGGCACGATTCCGCTAACCAGCGGTTTGATTGTGGTGTTTTTCGGGCCGCGTTACCTCAGCATGTTATATGGTTTGGTATTCCTATCGCACCAGATCGGATCATTTGTCGGCGCGTGGCTTGGTGGTATTTGGTATGACTGGTTTGGCAATTACGAGGCCATGTGGTGGCTGAATGTGGCGGCTGGTCTATTTGCCTTTGTCGTCAATTGGGCCATTCGCGAACCAAGGCCCGCGGCGGCGGCGGCTTAAAAACATATTCATCTATTCTGGTTGGCCATCTATTTTAGTTGGCGCCAGCTTGCCACGGTTGCCTAGCTGTTTTGTTCCCCAAGCCAGCGTTCTGCATCAAGTGCCGCCATACAGCCCATACCCGCCGCAGTGACAGCTTGGCGATAAATCTTATCCACACAATCACCTGCCGCAAAAATACCGCTGACAGATGTGCGCGTGGTGCCGGGCGCGGCCTTGATGTAGCCTTCATCATCAAGCGTCACTGCACCCGCAAATGCCTTGGTTGCTGGATCATGTCCGATGGCCACAAACATGCCGTGGACTGGTATAACTTTATCATCCCCGCCATCGGTTGCCGCCAGCCGCAATCCGGTGACACCTGTATCATCACCAAGAACTTCGGCAACTTGGCGGTTCCATTCCACAGAAATATTATCTTTGTTGAGCAATCGATCCTGCATGATCTGTTCGGCTCTTAGACTGTCCCGCCGGTGGACAAGCGTGACGCTGTTGCAAATATTGGCAAGATATAGCGCTTCTTCAACAGCCGTATTGCCGCCACCAATCACTGCCACATCACGCCCTTTGTAAAAAAATCCATCACATGTCGCACAAGCCGAAACACCGCGTCCATTAAACTGCATTTCTGAGTCAAGACCAAGCCAGCGCGCCTGCGCACCAGTTGCCAGAATCACCGCATCTGCGGTGATGTCCTGACCCGAATCAAGCGTCAGGCGAAAGGGTCTTGATGTTGAATCAAGCCCGGTGACAATATCATACATCACCCGTGCCCCGACATTTTCTGCCTGTGTCTGCATTTCAGTCATCAACCACGGCCCTTGAATCACCTCGGCAAATCCCGGGTAATTTTCAACATCGGTGGTGATGGTCATCTGCCCGCCTGGTTGAAGCCCGGCGATAATAAGCGGCGATAAATTAGCCCGCGCGGTATAGATCCCTGCTGTCAATCCAGCCGCCCCAGCCCCAATGATCACAATATGTTCGTGGGTCGACGGTTTCGCATTCACAGCAGGATCAGACATTTTTAAGACACTCACATGACAGCAGATATAAAGACATAGCGGTGGACACCACCACCATTTGGGCATAACACTCAATAGATAGTGTTTTCAAGTGTCATTTACACAACATCATGTTAGTTTGCTGACATGCCGCCTGTTACAATCATACGCCGAATTATATCCTGCCTAATCACCAAGGCCTGCATCTTGCTGTTTGCATTTGGCGGGCATGCGGCCGAAATAAACGGGGCGACAGTGTTACGCGGGGACGCCATTGAAGGCGGGTTGATCATGGCCCGTACCGCGGCGGGTAATGTTGTGACACTGGATGATGCGGTGATTCCAGCCACCGAAGACGGGCTGTTTATTATCGGGTTTCACCGCGATTCAGACCAGCCTGTCACCATCAAAATTATCCAGCCTGACGGGGCAAGCCAGCTTACGGTGCTGACACCGGAACAGCGTGACTATGATATCCAGCGCATTGATGGGTTGCAGAAAAACATGGTGACACCGCCTGCATCTGTCATTGCCCGCATCAAATCAGACCAAGCGGCGGTTGCCGCGGCGCGCCAACAAACGGCCGCGACGGGCGATTTTTGGCAGGGCATTGACTGGCCAGTCACGGGCCGGATTTCTGGCATTTTTGGCAGCCAACGCATTTTGAATGGCAACCCGCGTCAACCGCATTATGGCATTGATATTGCCGCGCCACGAGGCACCCCAGTTCAGGCCCCAGCAAGCGGTCTGGTGACGCTGGTGAAGGATTTATATTTTTCTGGCTGGACTGTGATCATCAATCATGGGCTTGGTCTCAATTCGTCCTTTTTGCATTTGGATCATGTCGCAATCAATACCGGCGACAGCGTGTCACGCGGTGATACCATTGGCACCGTTGGGTCAACAGGCCGGTCGACTGGGCCGCATCTTGACTGGCGACTGGACTGGCAGGGCCGCCGCATTGACGCTAGCCTTGTTGCCGGGCCCATGCCACCTGCAGGATAATTCATGGCTCCACCGGTAATTTTCATTTTTGGCCTTGGCTATGTTGGGCGTGCATTTGGTCACATGATGGCGGCCGCAGGCTGGTCGGTGCGCGGTACAACCAGACAGCCAGACAATTTCACCGCTGAACGCGGCGCCGGATGGGACATCATCCCGTTTCGTGACCAGGAAAAAATGCCGGACCCAGCGCGCGCCCTTGATGGGGTCAGCGCTATCTTATCCACCATTGCACCAATTTCCGGACATGACCCGGTTCTAGATTTACACAGCGATGACCTCGCTGGCTTTTCTGGCTGGGTTGGCTATTTGTCTGCCACATCTGTTTACCCCGATAGGCCGGACGGCATCTGCTATGAAGACACCAAACCGGCCCCATCGACCAAGCGCGGAAAAGCCCGGTTAGACGCAGAGGCCAAATGGCAGAAATTATGCAACGCCGAATTGTTCCGGGCCGCCGGCATTTATGGCCCCGGGCGCAGTGCGTTTGATGGGCTGTTAGATGGCACCGCGCGAATTATCGAGCATGAGGGACATCTGTTTAACCGCATTCACCGCGACGATATATGCCGGATCATAACCGCGGCATTATCCCAGCCACGGGCCGGCCGCATTATTAATTTGACTGACCAAAACCCAGCTTCACAAGGTGACGTTGTTCGCCACGCCGCAGCATTGCTTGGCGTTACCCCGCCAGTGCCCCAGCCACTTGACGAGGCGCTTTTATCACCAATGGCACGAAGCTTTTATCGCGCGCGCCGTCATATTGGATCGCGGGTGATCAAACCAGAACTAGGTGTTGATTTGTTGTACCCTGACTACAAGGCCGGGTTGGCGGCTATTTTACAGACAGAAAAACCAACCAATTAGTTGATCGACGGATCCAGCGTGCCACTGGCATAGCGTTCAGCCATTGCCGCCAGCGATAGCGGCTTTATACGCGCCGCATTACCAGCCGTGCCAAACCGTTCAAACCGGTCAGCACATAGCTTTTCCATAGCATCCATAGCTGGCTTGAGGAATTTACGCGGGTCAAATTCAGATTTATTTTCATCGGCAATTTTGCGGATTACACCCAACATTGCTAGGCGGCAATCTGTATCAATATTGACCTTGCGAACACCATGTTTGATGCCGCGTTCAATTTCTTCAAGCGGCACGCCCCAGGTTTGTGGCATCTCACCGCCATGGGCATTGAACACATCTTGCAATTCCTGCGGCACACTGGATGAGCCATGCATCACCAGATGGATATTTGGCAACCGGCGGTTGATTTCTTCCACCACATTCATCGCCAAAATTTCGCCATCTGGTTTGCGGGTGAATTTATAGGCCCCATGGCTGGTACCCATGGCGATCGCGAGGGCATCGACCTTGGTCTGTTTGACAAAATCCACGGCCTGATCCGGGTCCGTCAAAAGCTGATCTTCGGATAATTTACCGGTGGCACCATGGCCGTCTTCTTGCTCGCCCTCACCTGTTTCAAGCGATCCTAGCACACCAAGCTCACCCTCTACCGAGACGCCCGCATGATGCGCCATTTCGGTAACCCGTTTGGTGATATCCAAATTATAGTCATAAGAGGCTGGTGTTTTGGCATCAGCTTCCAAAGACCCATCCATCATTACCGAGGTAAACCCATATTGGATAGCTGTCATACAGGTGGCTTCATTATTGCCATGATCCTGATGCATGCAGACTGGAATATGCGGATACATTTCAGCCAACGCTTTGACCATGGCTTGCAACATCACATCGCCAGCATAATTACGCGCACCGCGGCTGGCCTGAATGATAACCGGGGCATCTACCCGATCAGCCGCTTTTAATATCGCCAGCCCCTGTTCCATATTATTGATGTTAAATGCCGGCACACCATAGCCATGTTCGGCAGCATCATCGAGAAGTTGGCGAAGTGAAATCAGCATCACAATATCCTGTTGTTACCTTGTTTGCATTAGCCGGTCAGTTATGACCCATAATTGATAAATTCGTCAACTTCATTAGCCGATCCAAAAACCAGCGGAACCCGCTGATGCAAGCTGGTTGGGGTGATATCAAGAATGTCCTGCTGTCCATCGCTGGCACGGCCCCCGGCTTGGCGCACCAGCATGGCCATCGGGCTTGCCTCATACACAAGTCGCAGCCTGCCTGCTTCATATCCTTTGCGGGAATCTGCCGGATACAGGAAAATACCGCCACGCCGAAAGATGCGCCAGCCATCAGCCACCAGCGACCCCACCCAGCGCATATTGAAATTGCGCTGACGCGGCCCAGCATCACCAGCAAGGCAATCGGCGATATAGCGCGATACGGGCGCCATCCAATGTCTGCTGTTTGACGCATTGATTGCAAATTCTGATGTCTTGGGCGGAATTTGCACCTGCCAGCCCATATCATAAAATTGCCCGTCTTCAGCAAGCTGAAATGCGTACACACCATCGCCAAATGTGACCAGCAATGTGGTCTGCGGGCCATAGACAAAAATGCCACTTGCCAATTGATTGCGGCCGGGTTGCAAATGCCCCCCAGCGGCTGGCAAAATTGAAAAAATCGTACCAATTGACACATTCGTATCAATGTTTGATGACCCATCAAGCGGATCACTAGCAACAATCACATCACCGCCATCATGCAAGGCCACGGCGTCGTCACGCTCTTCAGATAAATAGGCGGCAACACCAACACAATCAGCCAGCGCGCTGGCAATCATCTCATCAGCCAGCACATCAAGCTTTTTTTGATCATCGCCATCGGCATTGGCACTGCCACGCACCGCCCCAAGCTGGGCTGTTGATTCGGCGTGGCGGATCATCGCTGAAAGTTCAGCCGCCACCGCCGCAAGCGCCGCAACCGCGCCTGCAACCGGCTGGCGATCTGCCGGCATATTTGTCAGTAATTTCGATAGAGTGGCCATCGCTGTTCCGTTATCCGCGGGGTTCGCTGTCACGCCAGTCATTTGGCATGCATGCGGTTACACTAACAAAAAACACCCGCCACAGATATAGTGACGGGTGTTTTTACATTCATATTGGCATTTACGTTTTTGTCTATTCGCGGTTGCCGAACAGCCGCAAGATGAACAAGAACATATTGATGAAATCAAGATACAGCGTTAACGCACCGAAAATTGACTTCTTCGCCGCAACATCGGCATTGTCACCTGCCATATACATTGATTTGATACGCTGTGTATCCCACGCGGTAAGCCCGGCAAAAATCAGCACGCCAGCGATTGAAATCATGAATTCAAGCTGTGTTGACGCCATGAAAATATTCACAATTGACGCAAGGATCAGACCAAACAGACCAATCACCATGAATGATCCCATTGCCGACAAGCTGCGCTTGGTGGTGTAGCCATAAAGGCTTAACCCGGCAAAGGCGCCAGCGGTGATGAAAAAGGCCCGGGCCACACTAGCCCCTGTATAGGCGATCAGAATTGACGACAGCGCCACGCCCATCATCGCCCCATATAGATAGAACATGTTACGGGCTTTGCCTGCTGACATGGCCTGAATGCGTGCTGACAACCAGAACACCATACCCAAAGGCGCCAGCATCACCACCCATTGCAACGGGGTGTTGAACAATAATGACCCAAGCTGTGTCAAATAGATTTGCCCATCAGGGCCGGTTGTTGTTGCCAGCATTTTTGTGGCATAGGCGAAAAATCCAGTCAGCAACAATGCTGTGGTCATGTGGTTGTACACACCCAGCATATAAGCGCGCAACCCAACGTCAATTTGTGACGAGGTGGCCGCAGCGGTATTCATAAAACGGTTATCCTGCATTTTGTAACCCCCAAAAAGGCATTGAATATGGGATAAATGTAGGCAATGCAGGCATATTATTCAAGACCAATGTCCCGATTTTAATACCGAAATTCGTCGTCACCTATGCTGATGATGCGGGTGGATTTGCAACGCCGGTCTTTTGCCGCCGGTCACGTTCAGAGGCTGATTTTAACTGCCCGCACGCCGCCAGAATATCGCGCCCACGCGGGGTGCGCACAGGCGAGGCATATCCAGCTTTCATCACCCGATTGGCAAATGCATTGATCCGGTCTTCAGACGAACACACATAGGGGCTTCCCGGCCACGGGTTAAAAGGGATCAGATTTAATTTTGATGGAATACCTTTGATCAGGCGCAACAATGCCCGGCAATCTTCATCACTGTCATTCACCCCATCCAACATGACATATTCCCATGTGATGCGCCGCGCATTCGACAATCCGGGATAATTCCGGCAGGCCTCTATCAATTCAGCCAGCGGATATTTCCTGTTGATCGGCACCAGCTCATTACGCAATGCATCCCGCACCGCATGCAAAGAAATGGCAAGATTGACACCAAGATCATCACCGCAACGCTTGATTTCGGGGACCACGCCAGATGTTGATAATGTGATGCGCCGCTTTGATAACGCCACCCCTTCACCACACATGATGATACGCATGGCTTCGGCCACATTTTCATAATTGAAAAGTGGCTCGCCCATCCCCATCAGCACGATATTGGTCAAACGGCGATCTGGCTTACCTGCTGGCCAGTCTGCCAATTCATCCATGGCCAGCAACACCTGTCCACAAATCTCGTCAACTGTCAGATTGCGTACAAGCTTTTGGGTGCCGGTATGACAAAAGCTGCAGGTCAATGTGCATCCAACCTGCGATGAAATACACAAGGTGCCACGATCCTTATCGGGGATATAGACAGATTCAGCCTCATGGCCATCAGCAAATCGCAACAGCCATTTTATGGTGCCATCAACTGATTGCAGGCGCCGCGATACCGCTGGCCGGTCCGCGGTGAATAATTCGGCAAATTGGTCACGAACCGGTTTGCCAAGGTCGCTCATCTCATCAAAGCTTGTCAGCCCATGCCGCCATACCCAGCGCCAAAGCTGTCTTGCCCGAAATTTCGGTAGACCGAGTGCGGTGACTTCTGCTTCTAACGCCGCGCGTGATAGCCCCAGTATATTGATCCGGCTTGGCACTGGCGTTGCCGCCATGTTTGGGGCGGGCAGGCTCACTTGCAGGTCTTATCAATAACAGATTTGGTTTTGGTAAACCCAGACAGGGAATATTTGTCAGTGGTTTTGGTGCCACGGCTAGATGTGCCAACAATGGTCATGTTTGACCCGCGCTTCATGGCGGCAATCATCCGTAAATCATCTTCCTCGCTGCTTGCATACGCGCGGTCTTCAATCGTGAACAAGGTGAATTTTTTTCCATCAATCGTCACCGTGACATCAGATTGCGGCTTGTAGCGATAGCCAGCGACAATCTGTACGACATTTCGTTCGGCCTTATCCGGGCCATGCGAGACAAACACCCGCGTTTCACCGCGGTTATTCGGGTCGTATTTGCCTTTGCTTTCTGTTGGCACGCTACTGACAAAACACATCCGGCCAGCGCTGTCATCATAGCGATAGGCGCCCCAATCTTTTTCAATCAACATTTTCTTTGGGTCGGCACTGGCTGGCAAAGCGCCAAAAGCAACAGGAAGTAAACCCAGAACAAGACCCACTATTTTGATGACTTTAAACATCTTAACGTATCGTCTCCTCGGCAGTCGGCAAGATCGGTCATTGCCATCACATAACATCAATCACGTCAGATAAGGTGATAGCGGCGTTTTATGGCAGCATTATGAACGTCATTTACAGCATGCTACGCATTTTTCTTGTGTTGTTTTAGGACAGCCGGGTGATGGATGCAAAGATTTTTCCACCAAAATCTGGTGTTTCTTATCGGTTTGCCTAGCCATCAAGCTGGTCTAGAAGCTGTTTTACCAGAGGCATGATTTTCTGTGCGATCACATCAACCCCGGCTTGGTTTGGATGCATGCCGTCAGGCTGGTTCAAATCAACCATCAGCGCCACCCCATCGAGAAAAAACGGATAGAGCAGAATATCATGCTTGGCGGCAAGGGCCGGATAAATGCGGTCAAATTCAGCGGCATAATCCGCCCCAAGATTGCGCGGTGCTTGCATGCCGGCAAGCAAGATTTTCACATTGCGATCCTTAAGCCGATTGATGATGGCGTTTAAATTCTCATAGCTTGCCTGCGGATCAAGGCCGCGCAACAAATCATTGCCGCCAAGCACAATAATGGCCCCATCGGGGTTTTCGGCAAGAGACCAGTCAAGCCGCGCCAAGCCGCCAGCTGTTGTATCACCAGATACCCCGGCATTGATCATCGTCACATCAATGCCATCGGTCGCCAGTTTATTTGTAAGAATATCGGGAAAGGCCTGCCCCTGCGGCAAACCATGGCCAGCCACCAATGAGTCACCCAAAACCATAATCACTGGCGTTGCCCCGGCCGGGGCCAGCGGCAAGAAAATCAACATCAGCCCAGTCAGAAAATGGCGCCAATACCATTGCACCCTGTGCCAAGTTTTTTTGCCAGATACATTGACCTGCATATGTACGACCACCATATCGCTAGAGAATATGTCCGTTGGCAAATCAGCCAAACACAACGGGCCAGTTGCCTGCCGCCCATACACCGATGTAGGAACGATAAGACACAACGTCCAGCCCCCCGATCAAATTTTGCTGCAAATCCAGATTGATACAAGAGCCAAAAATCATGTCCAACACCCCCCCGCCATCATCTCAGACGCCAGTCATTGCGCTGGAAAATGCGCATTTATCACTTGGTAGCGATGCGGCAAGCGTGCATATTTTAAAAGGCATTTCACTGCATATTGATGCGGGGGAAAGCGTTGGCATTTTGGGGCCAAGCGGTGCCGGAAAAACAAGTTTGCTGATGATTCTGGCGGGCCTAGAGACGCTCAGCAACGGGCGGATTTCACTTGATGGCACGGACATCACCGGTTTGGATGAAGATCGGTTGGCAGCGTTGCGCCGTGATCTTGTTGGCATTGTGTTTCAGGCATTTCGGTTAATTCCGTCGCTGACAGCCTTGCAGAATGTCACCATCCCGCTTGAACTTGCCGGGCGTGATGATGCCGATGATATGGCAAAAGCCGCGTTGCAGTCAGTTGGCTTGGCACATCGTTTATCGCATCTTCCCGACCAAATGTCTGGCGGTGAGCAACAGCGTGTGGCCATTGCCCGGGCCATGGTTGCCAAGCCGCGGATCTTGCTTGCCGACGAACCAACCGGCAACCTTGATAGTGTCACTGGCGAAAAAGTCATTAAAAGCTTGTTTCAAAGTGCGGCCGATGCCAATGCCGCGCTGGTTCTGGTGACACATGATGCCAACCTTGCGGCGCAATGTTCACGGGTGTTGCACATTGAAGACGGCGTCATCGTGCATGACAGTAAATCAGCATCATGACACATCCAGCACCGATAAATACCCCCCGTCCAAGCCTGTATAGCTGGGCATTAGCGTGGCAGTTTGCCCGCCGCGAAATCCGCGGCAGCATTGGCCGTTTCCGCGTGTTTTTGGGTGCCTTGCTACTTGGCGTGGCGGCAATTGGAACTGTTGGGTCAGTCGCCGAGTCAATGCGAAGCGGTATCGGCGACAACGCGCGGATATTGCTTGGCGGCGATATTGAATTTAGTAGCCTGCACACTGAACCAGATGGCCGCATCATCGAGATTGCCGAGACATTTGGCACCGTATCCCAAGTGGTACAAATGCGCGCCATGTTGCAAACACCAACCGCCCGCAAACTTGTTGAACTCAAAGCTGTAGACAATCGCTGGCCGCTTGTTGGCACCAGCGCAATCACGCCGGATATTGACCTCGCCGCGGCGCTTGCCGATCATGCCATTATTGCTGACCCGTCATTATTGCGCAGCCTTGGCCTGGCACCGGGCGATACAGCCAGGCTTGGCGATCTTGATATACGGGTGAGCGCCGAATTGGTCAGCGAACCAGACCGGTCGATCAGCTTTGTAAGTTTTGGGCCACGGGTATTGATCTCGCAAGCCACGTTAGAGGCAACTGGCTTGCAACAACCGGGGTCATTTATCACCTATCGGCACCGTCTGATCCTAGACAAGGAGAGTGACCGACAGGCGGCATTGACCGCGTTACGCGATGCCACCGCCGATACGCATGTGCGGGTGCGCGATCTGGCCGATGCCGCGCCTGGGTTTGACCGGTTTATCAATCAGGCGGAAGTGTTTTTGGTTTTGGTTGGATTGACCGCTTTATTGATTGGCGGGCTTGGCGTTGCTGGTGCGGTGCGCGCATGGCTTGCCAGCCGTATTGATATCATTGCGACGCTGAAATGTGTTGGCGCCCCGGCTCGGCTTATTTTTCGAATTTATCTTTTGCAGGTGATGTGTATCGCTAGCATTGGTGTCACCGCTGGGGTGGTTGTGGCGGCAGTTGCGCCGTTATTTGCCATCCAGATACTGGCAGATTATGTGACCGTACCGCTGGCACTGACAATCTATCCTGTGCCGCTATTGGTGGCCGCCGGATTTGGTCTTGGCACCGCCTTTCTATTTGCCGTGTGGCCGCTTGCCAAAGCTGAAGAAGTGCGTGCGGCTGATTTGTTCAGACGGCTTGTGGCAATCCCCGAAGGCCGACCGAAATCACCCTATCTTTTTGGCATGGTCGCCGCCGCCTGCGGGCTGGCGATGCTGGCCCTGATCGCAACGCGCGACATCAAAATCACCAGCGGCTTTATCGGCGGGTCTTTGTTGGCATTGCTGTTATTATCCCTGCTCGGCCATGTTTTGGTGAAGCTGTTACGCCTCATGCCACGGCCAAGATTCGTGCCCGTCAGACTGGCTATTTCCAACATTATCCGCCCCGGATCACCGGTTCGTTCGGTCATTATTGCATTTGGTCTTGGGCTGTCAGTGCTGGTCACTGTATCTTTGAGCGAGGCTAATTTAGGGCGGCAAATTGACACAAGATTGGCCGATGATGCCCCAGACTGGTTCTTTATCGACATTCAGCCGCATCAGATAGCTGACTTTGAACAAACTGTCGCCGCGATTGACGGCATTTCACAAATGGATAAAACGCCGATGTTGCGGGGCCGGGTGGTGAAGCTGGCCGATGTGCCGGTATCCGAAATCACCCCGCCTGAGGGGTCTGCGTGGATTTTACGCGGTGATCGTGCGCTGACATGGTCGGCAACACCACCAAAAGGTTCAGAACTTGTCGAAGGCGCGTGGTGGGACAGCAATTATAGCGGCCCGCCGCTGGTGTCTATGTCATATGAAGCCGCCAATGATTTTGGCCTGACCATTGGTGATCGTGTCAGCATCAATGTACTTGGCCGTGAAATCACCGCCACCATTGCCAGTCTGCGCGCGGTTGACTGGGAAAGTTTTAGCATCAATTTTGTATTTGTTCTTAACCCCGGGGTTCTTGATGCGGCGCCGCATAGCTGGATTGCCACCACCCATGCTGATGATGATGCCGCCGCTGATGCTGTTGAACGCGCAATCACCAGCCAATTTTCTAATGTGTCGGCTGTATCGGTCAAAGAGGCAGTTGCCACCGCACAAAAGGTCATTGCGCTTCTTGGTGGGGCTATCAGATTGACCGCACTTGTCACATTGATTGCTGGCGTTGCGGTTTTGGCTGGCACCGTAGCAAGCAGTGAGGCCCAGCGCCTCGCCGATTCAGTGATTTTAAAAGTGCTAGGGGCAACACGCCTGTCGATCGGTCTTGCCTGGTTTTTTGAATATGCGCTTTTAGGCTTGTTAACCGCGATTGCCGCCGCCTGCATCGGCACCATTGCCAGCTGGGCGTTGGTCGATCAGATTCTAGAAGCTGATTTCGAATTTAAAGGCTGGCTAGTTTTGGCCACCACACTTGGCGGGGCGTTGTTGACAGCGGTTTTGGGACTGATCAGCGCCATGCAAACACTTGGCCGCAAGCCAGCCCCCGTATTACGCGAGCTGTAAATCAACGTTGCGAGACAACGTCCGATCGGATATGAACGGGTTATCAGGACAAACAGGTTGATTTCCCATGGCCAAAAAAGACATCAATAAAGTCGTGCTTGCCTATTCAGGCGGGCTTGATACATCGGTTATTCTGCGCTGGTTGCAGGATCATTATAATGCCGAGGTTGTAACCTTTACCGCCGATATCGGACAGGGCGAGGATATCGAACCCGCCCGCGCCAAAGCCGAGCTGATGGGGATCAAAGAAATCTTCATCGAAGACTTGCGTGAAGAATTTGTTCGTGACTATGTGTTTCCAATGTTTCGGGCCAACCCACTCTATGAGGGGGCCTATCTTCTTGGCACCTCAATTGCCCGGCCATTGATCGCCAAACGGCAAATTGAAATTGCCAACGAAGTTGGCGCCGATGCGGTGTCGCATGGGGCGACTGGCAAAGGCAATGATCAGGTGCGTTTTGAACTGGCCTATTATGCCTTGCAGCCAGATATCAAAGTAATCGCCCCGTGGCGCGAATGGGATCTAGGATCGCGTACCAAGCTGATCAGCTATGCAGAACAAAATCAAATCCCCATTCCAAAGGATAAGCGCGGCGAGGCACCCTTTAGCGTTGATGCTAATTTGCTGCATATTTCGGCTGAAGGCAAAGTGCTTGAAGATCCATGGGTGGCCCCAGAAGAATATGTGTTTTCGCGCACCGTCGCACCAGAAGATGCCCCCGACAAGCCAACTGAAATTGCCATAAGATTTGAAGCTGGCGACCCAGTTGCGATTAACGATAAAGCCATGTCACCCGCGCGGCTTCTTGAAGAATTAAACCGGCTTGGTGGGGCCAATGGCATCGGCCGGTTGGACCTTGTCGAAAACCGGTTTGTCGGGATGAAATCACGCGGCATTTACGAAACCCCGGGCGGCACCATTTTGCTTACCGCGCGGCGGGCCATGGAATCAATCACCCTTGATCGCGGCGCCCAACATACCAAAGACGAAATGATGCCGCGCTATGCCGAACTGGTCTATAACGGTTTTTGGTTTTCACCAGAGCGCGAAATGCTGCAAGCGGCCATCGATAGTTGCCGCGATGCGGTTAATGGCGTGGTGCGGGTAAAGCTGTATAAGGGCAATGTGATCGTTACCGGCAGGCAATCACCAAATTCACTCTATAACGCCGATTTGGTGACCTTTGAAGAAGGCGCTGTTGACTATGATCACAGCGACGCACATGGCTTTATCAGATTGAATGCTTTGCGCTTGCGCGTTCAGCAAATGATGCGCACCAAAGGGTCATAAAATTTCGTGCGGCGACATGCTGGTCACCGTTGATCAGCTCGCCTGACTTTCAATCAATCACTGCAGACCGCGCCAACGGTGCCATCTTTATTCACCTGTTTTAAAAACAAGCGACCCGTTGGCACAACACTATAGCCTGATGACCGCAAGCCATTTTCACACGGTACGGCCCGCACAAATTTATAGACCGGATTATGATTGCTGTGTTGGTGAAAGGATTGCACGGAATCTGTATTATAGACGCCTGCAATGCCCAAAATAACAACAATTGCCCACATGGTGATTTACCTTTTCTTATCAAAAGCGATGATCGCTTTTTTCAAGATTTGTGTTACCAGTTGAATATGGCGCCATTTCGCCCGAATAATGTCATAAACAAGAAAACGCCACCCATCTCAGACAGGTGACGTTCGGTATTTTAGACCTGTTAACCAGTGCAGCAAACACTGGCCAGACAGTTTATCTATGTGGCTAGAGACGCGCCGCTACATAATCCCAATTGACAAGATTATCGAGGAAATTTGCCAGATAATCAGGCCGTTTGTTGCGAAAATCTATGTAATATGAATGTTCCCAGACATCACAACCAAGCAAAGCTGTCTGACCAAAACAGAGCGGGTTTACCCCATTTTCTGTTTTT
The DNA here is from genome assembly GCA_038151495.1 of Alphaproteobacteria bacterium. Taxonomy (GTDB): domain Bacteria; phylum Pseudomonadota; class Alphaproteobacteria; order Puniceispirillales; family Puniceispirillaceae; genus UBA3439. The sequence goes on along the minus strand of JAYOVO010000010.1, from coordinate 3,009 downwards.
GTCACTTTCAGACTGCCGTCAGATGCTTTCACCAGCCAGCACCAACCAGATCCAAATTGACCGGCACCCGCTGCTTTAAATTCATCTTTAAAGGCATCGACTGATCCGAAATTTTCGGTCAACGCCGCTTCAAGTTCAGATGGCATGGCTGATTTGCCAGGGCCCATCATTTCCCAAAACTGCATATGGTTCCAATGTTGTGACGCATTGTTAAAAATACCATTTTGCGCCACCGCTTTCGAATCATAGGTGCCAGTGATGATATCTTCGAGCGATTTGCTTTCCCATTCTGTGCCAGCGATCAATTTATTACCATTGACCACATAGGCATTATGGTGGAGATCATGGTGATATTCGAGGGTTTCAGCGCTCATGCCAAATTCAGCCAGCGCGTCATGTGCATAGGGCAAGTCAGGTAGGGTAAATGCCATTTTGGTCTCCAAAATTTAATGTGCCGATACGGTTATAACCGTTGATATAAACGTTTATAGCCGATTTCCAAGGGAATAGACATAAGACGTCCATGATATTTTTGCAAAAAATACATAAGCGAGTGTAAGTAGACATAGTTGGTCATAGCTGGACATAACTGGACAGTGACTGACACATCACCCTATATATCAACCCATCACCAGCCATCAGCACCAACCCCCATCACTAGACCCCAATCACTAGATCCCAATCACTAGATAAGGCGCAGCATGATTATGACCCCCCACAACCCACCACATATTGCGGCGTTTCTTGATCATGTGCCAGAAATTGATGATCGCGCCTTTATCGCGCCAACAGCGGCGGTGGTTGGGGCGGTGCGCATTGGCGCAGATAGCAGCATTTGGTATCAGGTGACGGTGCGCGGCGACAATAACTATATCATCATTGGTACCGGCACAAATATTCAGGATAATAGCTGCATTCATATCAGTAGCCGTGAATTTCCCACCATCATTGGCAATTATGTTTCGGTCGGTCATTCGGCTTTGGTGCATGCTTGCACACTCAAAGATCACAGCTTTGTTGGTATGGGGGCTATTGTAATGGATGGCGCGGTTATTGAAAGTGATGCCATGCTTGCCGCCGGGGCTATGTTGACGCCGGGAAAACGCATTCCATCTGGCGAGCTATGGGCCGGGCGGCCAGCCAGAAAAATGCGTATGCTCACCCCGCAAGACATCGCCGACAACCGTAGAATCGCCAGACATTATATCGAGGTTGGCCGGGCGCATAAATATGGAACAGACGGCGCCCCGTTTCACGATATGCATAGCCATCCTCTGCCGCCTAGATGATCTCTGCCCTTCACAGACCCGCTACAGGCCCAGCGGACACCATCCCCAGCGCTGGCGTTTTGATCGCAAAATATGTCAAAATGGGTGGCAATCGCCCACGGTTTGATGCTATGCAAAAAGCCTCAAAAAATTGAATTCACGTTTGTTTTGACCCGCCAATTTGCAAAACCAACGATACTAGTTGCTTATAAAGTTCGGGAGATATCTCAATGAAGTTAAAAGACGCATCCTTGTTACGCACCCAGTCCTATATTAATGGCGAATGGGTGGGCGCCGCTGACGGCCGCAGTTTTGCCGTTCATAACCCTGCTGACGGTTCATTAATTGCAGAAGTGGCTGATTTGGGTGCGGCAGATGTCACCCGCGCCATTGATGTGGCGGTACCAGCACAAAAGTCATGGGCCGCCACCCCAGCGAAAACGCGCGCTATGATTTTGCGGCGCTGGTACGATTTGATTATTGAAAACACCGATGATCTGGCGCTGATCCTAACCACTGAAATGGGCAAGCCACTTGCCGAAGCCAAAGGTGAAATTGCTTATGGCGCCAGCTTTGTCGACTGGTTTGGCGAAGAAGCCCGCCGTATTTGTGGCGATGTGTTGGAAAGCCCACAAGCTGACAAAAGACTATTAACCTTTAAACAACCTATCGGTGTATTTGGCGCCATCACACCATGGAATTTCCCGATTGCCATGATCACCCGTAAAGTGGCCCCCGGCATTGCCGCTGGCTGTGCATGTGTATTAAAACCTGCCGAACAAACACCGCTATCAGCGCTGGCACTGGCAGAACTTGCCACACGCGCTGGCATTCCGGCCGGGGTGATGAATATTGTCACCGGTATGGATGCCCCAGCCATTGGTCAGGCGTTATGTTCAGATAGCCGTATTCGTAAAATGACCTTTACCGGATCAACTGAGGTGGGCCGGATTTTGATGCGTCAAAGTGCCGATACGGTCAAGAAAATGAGCCTTGAATTAGGCGGCAACGCGCCGTTGCTGGTGTTTGATGATGCCAATCTTGATGTCGCTGTCGAAGGGGCCATGCTGTCTAAATTCCGCAATGCGGGTCAAACATGTGTTTGTGCAAACCGTATTTTTGTTCAGGATGGTATTTATGACGCCTTTGCCAAGCGGCTTGCCGAAAAAGCCGCCAGCATGACAGTTGGTGCCGGCACCGCAGATGGCGTTGAACAAGGCCCATTGATTGATCAACAGGGGTTTGACAAAGTCTGTAGCCATGTTGAAGACGCGATTGCTAATGGTGCCAATGTGATGGCTGGCGGCAAGCCGCACAGCCTTGGCGGCACATTTTTTGAACCAACCGTGCTGACCGGAATGACACCAAAAATGCGTATGTTCCGCGAAGAAACCTTTGGGCCTGTCGCCGGGCTATTCCGCTTTACTGATGAAGCTGAAGCCATCGAGGCGGCAAATGACACCGAATTCGGGCTGGCCGCTTATTTATTCACCGAAAATGCGGCACGGCTTTTCCGCGTCAGTGAAGCGCTTGAATATGGCATCGTTGCTGCCAATACTGGCATCTTCTCGTCTGAGGTCGGGCCGTTTGGCGGGGTGAAAAATTCAGGTCTTGGCCGCGAAGGGTCAAAATACGGCATTGATGAATTTCTTGAAATTAAATTTGTCTGTATCGGCATCTAGGCCACACAGTAAATATGCCAATCTTTAAAAAATAAAATGGCGGGGTTATTGGCCCCGCC